>NZ_CP191849.1:4413250-4737500 GCF_050956135.1 Actinoplanes sp. CA-131856
TCGACACCGGGATGATGGAGAAGTCGCTGGCCAAGCTGGCCGACCAAGGGGTGGACGGCATCGTCATCGCCGTTCCGCTGATCTCCGTCACGCAGAAGATGGAGGACATCACCCGCGAGATCCCCACCGTCACGCTCGACGGTTCCCGCACGCGCGGGGCCCAGATCCTCGGCATCGACCAGCGGGAAGCCGGGCGGCTGGCCACCCAGCACCTGCTCGATCTCGGGCACCGGCAGGTGTGGCATCTGGCCGGGCCGGACGAGTGGATCGAGGCCCGGCAGCGCCGGCAAGGGTGGCGGGAGTGCCTGGAGGCGGCCGGGCTGACCGCGCCGCCGCCGCTGGAGGGGGACTGGTCGCCCGAGTCGGGTCATCGGCTGGGGCAGATCATCGCGATGATCCCGGATGTCACGGCCGTCTTCGTGGCCAGCGACGAGATGGCGTTCGGGGTGGTCAAGGCGCTGCGCGAGCGCGGGCGTTCCGTTCCCGGTGACGTGTCGATCGTGAGCGTGGACGACATCGAGCTGGCCGCCTACTGCTATCCGCCGCTCACCACCGTGCGCCAGGACTTCTACCGCTCGGGGGTGGCCGCGGTCGGGCTGCTTCTCGGCGAGGAGCGGCAGGAGGACGTGCCGCTCACCCTGTCGGTGCGGGAATCGACCGCCCCGCCGGCCTGAGATCGGGGGCATTGACCGGCGCGGATGCGGTGGATAATGTGCTGATCATTTCGTCGGATCCGGGGGCGTTCGACTGTGATCATCACACTGGTCGCGGACACGTTCGACGTCAACAACAACGGCACCACGATCTCGGCCACGCGGTTCGCCGACGGCTTGATCGCGCGCGGCCACACCGTGCGCGTGGTGGCCTGTGGCCGGAGCCGGAAGCCGGGCCCGGGGCCCGAGGTCTTCGGGCTGCCCGAGCTGCACGTGCCGATCGCGAGCCGCCTCGCCCACAAGCAGAGCACGCTGTTCGCCAAGCCGGTCCGTGAGGTGCTCACGAGCGCGATCCGGGGCGCCGACGTCGTGCACATCTATCAGCCGTGGGCGCTGGGCCGGGCCGCCGAGCGGACCGCCCGCCGGCTCGGCGTGCCCGCGGTGGCCGCCTTTCACGTGCAGCCCGAGAACATCACCTACAACGTGGGGCTGGGCTGGTTCCGGCCGGCCGCGCACCTGCTCTACCTGCTGCTGCGGCTGTTCTTCTACGGCCGTTTCGCCGACATCCACTGCCCGTCGGCCTTCATCGCGGCCCAGCTGCGCGCCCACGGCTACCGGGCCCGGCTGCACGTCATCTCCAACGGGGTGGACGACTCGTTCCGCCCCGGTCCGTCAAAGCCGGCGAATCCCGTGTTTCGCATCTTGATGATCGGCCGATTCGCGCCCGAGAAACGGCAGGACGTCTTGATCAAGGCGGCGAAGAGGTCACGCTACGCCGGCAAGATCGAGCTGCACTTCGCCGGGCATGGTCCATCGGAGAAGCGCCTGAGGAAAAGAGCGGCGGAGCTGGAGAACGAAGCCCGGTTCGGCTACTACGCGCAGGACGAACTGATCGAGCTGATCCGCGGCTGCGACCTCTACGTGCACGCCGCCGACGCCGAGATCGAAGGCCTGTCGTGCCTGGAGGCGTTCTCCTGCGGTCTCGTCCCGGTCATCTCCGGCAGCCGCCGCAGCGCGACCGGCCAGTTCGCCCTCGACGAGCGCAACCTCTTCCGGGCCGGCGACGCCTCGTCGCTGGCCGAGCGGATCGACGGCTGGATCGAGGACCCGGCCGGTCTGGCCGCCGCCTCCGAGACCTACGCGCGATACGGGCGGCTCTACTCGGTCGACCGCAGCGTCAAAGCCATCGAGCGCGTCTACACGCGCGCCGGCCGGGCCCCCGAGCGGCCCGCCGGTCACGCCGGCCCCCTCTACCGGCTGCTGTCGGCCGTCTTCTACTACGCGATCGCCATCCCGCTGCTCTATCTGGTCACCCGCGTGGTGCTGGGCGTGCGCGGCGAGGGCCGCCACCGGCTGCCCAAGGGCGGCTTCATCACGGTCTGCAACCACGTGCACCACCTGGACAGCGCCCTGGTCGCGATCGCCCTCTTCCCGCGCCGGGCCGTCTTCACCTCGGCGCCCGTCAACCTCGAGAACCGTTGGTACGGCGGGCTCGTGCGCCTGCTGGGCGGTGTCGCCGTACCGCCGAGGGCCGTGCAGTTGCCCTTGTTCTTCTCGGAGATGGAGCTCTTCCTCGCGCGGGGGCGCATCGTGCATTTCTTTCCCGAGGGCGAGCTTCGGCCGTACGACACCAGCCTGCGCGACTTCAAGCCAGGAGCGTTCCACCTCGCCGCGCAGGCGCGGGTGCCCGTGGTGCCGTTGTCGATCCGATTCGCCGCGCCGAGGGGCCCGCGCCGCCGCCCCACGATGATCGTGACCGTGGACGAGCCGATCGTGGCGGCCACGGCCGACCCGCGCCGCGACCGGCGCCTGCGGAGGGAGCTGACGCGGGGGGTCATGATCCGCGCCATTGTGCGGGAATGAAAGCTTTGGCAGCCTCAACGGGTGCGACGCCGACTGCCACTCTCTCTCGAAGTCACCCTGTCCCTGCTCTCCGGGGTCGGCTCGTTCGTGGTCGTGGCACTCATCAGCACCTATATGCGCGACCACGTGCCGACCGTGCACGCGCCTCTTCTCGGGCTGATCCTGCTCGCGATCGTCCTGGTCCTGGCCCGCACGGCCGGGATCATGTACGCGCTGCCGGTCGGCGTGGCCGCCGTGCAGGCCTTCGACTGGTACTTCCTGCCGCCGCTGCGCGTCCTCAACGACACGTCGCTGATCGTGCTGGCCCTGTTCATCAGCACCGCCACCATCGTCTCCACGGTCGCCACCGTGGCCACCCGCCGCGCGGTCGAGAGCGAACGGGCCCGCGGCGACCTGGCCGGTGAGCAGGCCGCGCTGCGCCGGGTCGCCACGCTGGTGGCCGCGCAGGCCAAGCCGTCCGAGGTGTTCACCGCGATCGCCGACGAGCTGGCCGGCCTGATCGGGGCCGAGGGCACCTTCGTGGCCCGGCACGACGACGAGACGGTCACCGTCGTCGCCTCGTACGGCCTGCTCACCGACGAGATGCCGGTCGAGCGCCGTCTCGAGCTGAGCGCGGACGCCTCCTATCTGATGCGCACCGCGATCGAGTCGGGCGAACCGATCAAACGGGTGGGCGAGTCATTCCGCACCGGGCCGTTCAAGGACATCATCGGGCGGCTCGGCCTAGGCGCCGCGATCGCCACCCCGGTCACGGTCGGCGGCCGCCAGTGGGGCGTGATCGTCGCCGCCACCACGCAGCCCGACTTCGCGCCCGGCACCGAGGCCCGCATCTGCGACTTCATGGAGCTGGCGGCCACCGCCATCGCCAACACGCAGGCCGAGCAGCAGCTGCGCGAGCTGGCCGAGACACAGGCCTCGCTGCGCCGGCTGGCGTTGCTCATCGCACAGGGCGAGGCGCCCGAGCGGGTCTTCACGGCCGTCACGGCCGAGGTGCTGCGGCACTTCGGCGGCGGGCACGCCCGGCTCGTGCGCTACGAGCTCGACGGCACGGCCACGCTGCTCGCGGGTGATCCGTGGGACGGCGACGCGCTGGCCGCCACGGTCCGCGAGACCGGCCGGGCCGCCCGGGTCGACGACACCCTGGTCGGCGTGCCGATTCACGTGAACGGGCGGCTGTGGGGCATGTTCGTGGTGGGCCGGGGCGAGGAGGAGCTGCCGGCCGACACCGAGGACCGGATGACCGAGTACACCGACCTGGTGGCGACCGCCGTGGCCGACGCGCAGAGCCGGGCCGACCTGCAGAGCTCGCGGGCCCGCATCGTGGCCGCGGCCGACGAGGCCCGGCGGCGCATCGAGCGCGACCTGCACGACGGGGCCCAGCAGCGGCTGGTGGCGCTGGCCCTGCGGCTGCGCGGGCTCGGGATGGGTGTCGAGGGGGAGACCCGGCGTGAGGTGACCGACGTCGCGGGCGACCTGATGACCGTGATCGACGAGCTGCGGGAGCTGTCCCGGGGCATCCACCCGGCCGTGCTCTCCGACTCCGGCCTGCGGCCGGCGCTGCGGGCTCTCGCGCGCCGTTCACCGCTTCCGGTGGAGGTGGACGTCCGTCTCGGCGACCGCCTGCCGTCCGCGGTCGAGGTGGGCGCCTACTACGTCGTGTCCGAGATGGTGACCAACGCGGCCAAGCACTCCGGCGCCTCGGTGGTCGAGGTGACCGTCGACCTCGACGGCGACGTGCTGCGGCTGGTGGTCCGGGACGACGGCGCCGGGGGAGCGGATCCCACGCGCGGCACCGGCCTGCTCGGGCTCAAGGACCGCATCGAGGCTCTGGGCGGCACGTTCGACGTGCGCAGCCCGGCCGGCGGCGGCACGACCGTGACGTGCCGGGTGCCGTTGGTTACGCGGCCACCCGACGGCTCGTGACCGGCTGCGGGGCGCGGCGCTTGCGGCTGGTGATGGCAATCACGGGCGCGGCCCGCACGGCGCTGTCGAGCACGATGGCGCCGTTGCACAGCATGGCCCATCCGAGGTCGGCGTGATGCATGATGACCTGCGCGGTCTCGGCGCCGGGCTGGTCGATGGCGGGGCACTGCGGCTGGTGTTCGCACATGACTACAGCCTCGTCATCCGGCCGTTTCCGCACATCTCCGTTAGCCCGACTCCCGTTTACCGGCTCCCCGGTACCGGCTAGCCGGTAGGTGACCGGGGATAATGGGCCGGTGAGCGGCATGCGGGTGGTATTGGCGGAGGACGACGTCCTGCTGCGCGAGGGTCTGGCGAGCCTGCTGGACCGGTCCGGCCTCGAGGTGCTGGGCCAGGCGGGCGACGCGGTCGAGCTGATGACGCTGGTCCGGCAGCACAAGCCCGACCTGGTGGTGGTCGACGTGCGGATGCCGCCCACGAACACCACCGAGGGGCTGAAGGCGGCCAAGCAGATCCGCGAGGAGCTGCCCGACACGGGCATCCTGGTGCTGTCCGCCTACGCCGACGTCGAGCAGGCCATGGAGCTGCTGGCCAGCGGCCGCCGCATCGGATATCTGCTGAAGAGCCGGATCACCGACGTGGCCGAGTTCCTGGCCGGGCTGGAGCGGATCGCCGGTGGGGGCTCGGTCATCGACCCCGGCCTGGTCGAGGAGCTGGTCAGCTCGCGGCGCCGCGACGACCCGCTGGCCGTGCTGAGCGCCCGCGAGCGCGAGGTGCTGGCCCAGATGGCCGAGGGGCAGTCGAACGCGGGCATCGCCCGGCGGCTGTTCATCACCGAGGGCACGGTCGAGAAGCACGTCCGGAGCGTGCTGGCGAAACTGCAACTGCCCGAGACGGACGACCACCACCGCCGGGTGCTCGCCGTGCTGGCCTTCCTTGAAGCGAGATGAGCCTAGAGGCGCGCTAGGAGTTTCTCCACGGCCGCGGCGGAGAGCTCGAGCTTCGACAGGAAGCCGATGGCCGGGCTCTCCTCGATGAGGTCGTGATAGTCGTCGCCGGCGTGCGTCGAGATCATGATGACCGGGGTCGGCGAGAGCCGCCGCGCGAGATCGAAGCCGCTCTCCCCGCCCAGGTTGATGTCGACCAGGGCCACGTCGGGCCCCAGCTCGCCGGCGCGGCCCACGGCGTCGGCGATGTGCGAGGCCGTGCCCGCGACGACCAGCCCCTCGCGCTCCAGAAGGTCGCGCGCGGCGGCTAGGAAGTGCTCGTTGTCATCGACGAGCAGGCAACGCAATGTCACCTCACCAGGGTCGCATCCCCGGACATCCCGCGCATTCCTGCTAGCGGTAGTCCGGGGACGCTTCCCCGCATTACTTGGTGAAGGCCTGGAACTCGGCCACGCGCACGTTCAGCGCCTGGGGGCTGGCCGTGGTGCAATCGGTGTTCGCGCGCGGATCGGCGTCCTGCTCACCGGCGTAGTCGGGCGCGCCGGTGCACTGGTTGGTCAGCACCTCGAGGCGCAGGTGCGTGGCCGTCGTCGACCGGATGTCGAACGACCGGACGATGACCTCGGGCGCGCGGGGCCGGGGCTTGCCCGACGGGAACGCGTCCGGCCGGCTGGTGAACACGGACCGGAAATCGGCCGCGTTCGCGCAGGTGACCGTGGCCGAGGCCGTGCAGGCCAGCACCCGGAACTGCCGCAGCGCGCTGAAGCGGCTCTGCGCGGCGTTGTCCACGTCGGTGGTGATCTGCGGCCGCAGCATGGCGCTCACCTGCACCCGGCGCACCGTCTGGGGCCGGTCACCGGCCAGGTCGACGGTGACCTGACGGCCGGCGACCGGCGCGCCCAGCGACGCCCAGTTGGTGGCCTCGTCGTCGTCGGTGATCCGGGCCAGGTTGACGCCGTCGCCGGTCGCCGTGGCGCCGGAGGTGCCCGACGCCAGGTTGACCGGCATGCGCACGGTGAGCGTCCGCCGCTGACCCCAGCCGTACGGCGACTCGCCCACCCGGGCCAGGCCGTGACCGGGCGCCTGGGCGACGAACCGGTACGACCCCGGCACGATGCTGACCGTGTCCGGCAGGGCGGTGGCCGGGTCGGTGTCCGCGATCGGCACCGCCCGCGCCTGGTAGTCGCCGGCGAACAGCTTGGCGCCGGCCACCGGCTTGCCCCGCTCGTCGACCGGGCGGAACGTGACGACCGCCTCCTTGGCGTACGGGGAGGTGAAGTCGGGCCGCGGGTCGGCGTCGGTGGCGCCGGCGCTCACCGCGTTCTGGCCCAGGCCGCGCCGGGCGAAGGCGTTCCACAGCAGGTCCTGGTTCTTGCCGCCGAAGCGCACCAGGTCGGCCCCGATCAGGGCGTCGCGGGCGTCGACCTGGCTGTTGGCGCTGTTGGCCAGCAGCAGGAACGAGTCGAAGACCAGCTGGATCCAGCGCCGGTTGCCCGGGCAGGACGTCACCGGCGTACGGCCGTTGGCGCACGACTTCTGCAACGCCGGCGACCCCGAGCCGTACCGCTGCATGAAGGCCTTGCGGATGTCGAAGTTGGTCGCGCTCCACAGCTCGCCGGACGCGTGGACCTGGAGTCCGACGAAGTCGTAGTCGACGCTGCCGTAGGTGAGTTGCGGGTTGCGGCTCATGTTGTGGTTGCGGATGCCGGCGGTGGCGTCACCCGTGACGTATTCGCCGACCGTGTACGTCTTCTGGTAGCCGTGCTCGTAGAGATATTCGATGGCCAGCAGGTCGGACCAGCTCTCGCTCATGCCCTGCGGCGACGAAAGGCCGCCGTCCGGGCCGGCGATCATGCGGTTGGTGACGGCGTGCCCGTACTCGTGGGCGATGACCGACATGTCGTAGTCACCGTCGACGCAGGGGCCGTAGAAGGTGCCCGCGATCGGCTGCCACAGGTACATGTTCGTGATCGGGGCCTCGCCGTCGGGCGGGGTGATCTGGTTGGCGTTGTTGCGGGCGGCGAAGGTCGGCGGGCCGCCGCTGATGCCGCCGGCCTGTGCGTTGCCCTGCTCGTAGTCGTTCGGCAGGCCGCCCGGGCGCGGGTTCTCGTCCTGCATGTTCCAGGTCGCCTCGGTGAAGCCGAGGTGGTACGTCCAGTCGTGCATCCGGTTGTGCATCGCGAACAGGTTGGCCCGGGCCGCGTCGATGTCGTTCTTGGCCGGCGACTCGAAGGTCGTGGGCGCGCACCGCTCGCGGTACCACTGGTTGGTCCACGGGTAGTCGTACTCGCGGTCCGGCCGCGGGGTCGCGGTCTCGGTGCCGACCGTGAACGGGTCGCTGGAGTTCCAGTTCTCCACCGCGATGGCGTTGTTGCCCCGGGTGGTGAAGGTGGGCTCACCGGTGGCCGGGTCGACGTCCCAGCCGAGCGGGGAGGCCGGGGTGCCGACCACCTCGTCGCAGCGCGGCCCGGGGGCGAAGCACCACGTGCGGCGGGTGTCGCGTGACGAGTAGCTGGTCGGCGGGTTGGCCGGGAAGACCTCCCACTCCGGGTGGTCGCTGTCGGCGTCGACGATGTCGTCGCGGACCAGCACCTTTCCGTCGCGGGCGTCGACGTACGTCGTGTAGGCGACCGGGTCGGCGCCCTGGAGATCGTCGCCGAACGTGACCTGATGGGCGGCGCGGGCGCCGCGGTCGACGGTGGGCACGGCCACCAGCTTGGTCGACATGACGACGGCGCCGGGCAGGCCGGCCTCGGCCTTGGCGGCGGCCGCGGCCTGGTCGGCGGAGAGCGTGGCCGGCTCGGGCGCCGCCGCGTCGCGGGCCAGCGACGAGCTGACGTACCAGACCTTGCCGTCACGCACGCCCACCGAGAGCAGGCCGTCACGGCCGGCGGCCAGGTCGCCGAAGCGCTGCCGGAAGACGACCGCCGCGCCCTCCCCGATCGGAGCGGAGGTCAGCAGCTCGAGGGAGTCGGCGCCGGCCTCGGTCAGGCCGAGGACGTCGCGGTTGCCGGCGACGTAGGCGCGGGCGGCGGCCACCGGGTCGGCCGCGAGACCCTCGTCGAGAGGCTCGGCGGCGGCGGTCAGGCTGGCGGGGGTGCCGAAATCGTTCCAGCGGACGTGGTCGCCCGCCGTCTTCGCTCGTTGGGTGGACGTGGGGGCCAGATGGCCCTGCCGGTAGTCCTTGCTTCCGTCCTCGGTCGATGCCTTCGCTGCGGCCGGGCTCGCGGGCGCGGCCTGGCTGCCGGATCCGGCGACCAGGACGAGCGCGGCCGCCAGCAGCCCGGCGGTGGTTCCCGCCGACGCACGGGATGGAGCGCGCACGGTACCTCCTTTGTGGAACGGCTGATGAAGCCATCCGATCGCACGCTCCGCCGCCGCGACATGGGCCAAACATCTAAATACGTCTATTAAACGTCAGACTTCTCAGGTCGCGGCGATCGTGGCCGAACTGCACCTCTGTGGGAACAGGCAGGCGGCTGGGGCTGCGGCTGGAAGCGATCGTGGCGCTCGTGGCCGTGGTCGCGCTGCACCCGTTCGGCCTGGTCGGAATCGCCCCGCTGTGGCTGACCGTCCTGCCGGTCCTGCTGTACGGCGTCACCCAGCTCCCGGCCCTGCGGGAGCGCCGCCTGGCCGCGTACCTGGACATCCTGATCACCGGCTGGGTCGTCTACGCCATCGGCTGGGGGCCCGTGCTGCCCCTGGCCTTCGCCATGGTCTTCAGCATGCACATGCGCACGTTCGGCGGGCGGTTGTGGAAACCGGTCGCCGCCGTCGCGTTCCTCAGCATCACCATCGGCCAGGTGGGCATCGCCCTCGGCGGCATCTTCTGCTATCTCCCGCCGGTTCAGGCGCAGGTGACCGGTTTGTTCGGCGCGCTGCTGACCGTCCTGTTCATCCGGATCCTGGGCACCACGGCCGAGGAGCGCGAGCGGACCGAGGCGCTCTACCAGGCGCTCGTGCAGGACTCCTCGGACGTCTACTGCGTGGTCAGCCCGTCGGGCGCACTCTGCTATGTCTCGCCGGCGATCGAGCACCTGCTCGGCTACGACGTCGAGACGTACGTCCGGCGCGGATGGGAGCCGCTGCTGGAGCCCGGCGACGTCGCCGTGTCCCTGGCCGCCCTCGAGCGGTGCGTGGCCGACCCGGCGACACCGCAGACGCTTCTCACCCGGATGCGGCACGCGGACGGCCGCCGGCGGTGGGTGGAGTCGACGCTGCGTGACCTGACCGCGAATCCGGCGGTGGGCGGGATCGTGGTCAACTTCCGCGACGTGACCGACCGCGTCGAGATGGAGGAGCGGCTCACCTACGAGGCCACCTACGACCAGCTGACCGGGCTGCACAACCGGGCCGCCTTCCTGCGCGGTCTCGCGGCGACCCCGTTGACCCCGGACGTCGCTGTGCTCTTCGTCGACCTGGACGGCTTCAAGGCGGTGAACGACACCCACGGGCACCGGTACGGCGACGCGCTGCTCACATCGGTGGCGGCCGCGCTGCGATCCTGCGTGCGGGAGGAGGACCTGCTGGGCCGGCTCGGCGGGGACGAGTTCGGCGTCGTGCTCACGGCCGGCGGCCCCCTGGACGTGGCGGCGCGGATCCTGGCCGCTCTCGACCGTCCGGTGACGGTCGACGGGGTCGAGCTGCGGGCGCGGGCCAGCATCGGCGTGGCGGTCGCGGACGCCGGTTGCTGCGCGGCGACCGAGCTGTTGCACCGGGCCGATCTGGCCATGTACGAGGCGAAGCGGTCGGGCACCCACGGAGTGCGGATGTATGAGCTCGAGGGCGCCGGGCACTAGGGTGCTCCATCGTGAAGCGTCTAACTCTCATCCAGTCCACCCTGATCGCGCTGCCGCTCGCGCTGCTGACCGCGTGCGGCTCCGATTCGGACTCCTCCGACAAGACGGACACGGCGGCCGCCCCGGCCACCTCATCCGCCGCTCCCGCCACCTCGGCCGCCGCGCCGGCCACCTCCTCGGCCGCCGCGCCCGCCTCGGGTGACAAAGCGCTCTGCGAGCAGGCCAACCAGGCCAAGGTGACCATGACCACGTCGCTCGCCTCGGCCGCGAACTCCGCGGGGGAGTTCGACCCGGCCGCCCTGAAGAAGCTCACCGCCACCTTCGCCGCCGACCTCGACAAGATCGCGCAGGGCGGCGAGGCCGACAGTGAGGTGACGAAGTACCTCAAGGAGCTGTCGGCGGAGTTCGACAAGGCGGCCACGAGCGCCGACCCGGAGAAGGTTCTCGACAGCGGCGCCGTCGACAAGGCCGGCGAAGGCTTCGACAAGGCGTGCGCCAAGCTCGGCGTGAAGGCCGGCTGATCGACGTTTGTCCTGGCTGGACGGCTTATCGGGGCCGAGCCGTCCGGCGGTTCACAGTGTGGGCACAGCCGTGATCTTGTAACTCGCCAGGATTTTGTGCTCACCCGCGGAAGGCCCCCATGACAACGACGACGGCCCCCGCGGGGTCCCGCAACCGGTACATCGACACGCTGCGGGCGGTCGCCATCGTGCGGGTGATCGTCTATCACGCCTTCGGCTGGGCGTGGCTGAGCTTCGTGCTGCCCGCCATGGGCGTGATGTTCGCGATCGCGGGCTCGCTCATGGCGGCGTCGCTGGCCAAGGCCGGCGCCCGCCGGGCCGTGTGGTCGCGGGTCCGCCGGCTGCTGCCCGCCCTGTGGGTGTTCGGCGCCATCGCCGTGCCCGTGATGCTCTGGCACGGCTGGCGGGCCACCGACCCCGACCACCCGCTGCACAAGCTGCAACTGCTGTTCTGGGTCTTCCCGCTCGAGGACCCGCCCGGCAGCAGCTGGGGTGAGCCGTTCTGGGAGGTTCTCTGGTACCTGCGGGCGTACCTCCTGTTCGTCCTGGTCTCGCCCTTGCTGTGGTTTCTCTACAAGCGGTTGTCCTGGGCGATGGTCCTGGCCCCACTGGCCGGGCTGGGCCTGCTCGTCTACACCGGCTTCCGGCTGCCCGACCAGGTCGACGGCGTCATGTGGGACTTCGTGACGTACGCGGCGTGCTGGATCGCCGGCTTCGCCCACCGCGACGGGCGCCTGGCCCGGTTGCCGCTCTACGTGCTGCTGCCCGCCATCGCGGCGCTGGGCGGCTACGGCGGCTACTACCTGTTCTCGAACTCGGACGTGTACGGCCTCGACCTGAACTCGGTGCCGATCGCCCGCACGTTCTGGTCGCTGGCGTTCGTGCTGATCGTGCTGCGCCTGAAGCCGTCGATGGCCTTCCTCGACAAGGTGCCGACCCTGGCCGAGGGCATCCGGGTCGTCAACGCCCGCGCCATCACCATCTATCTGTGGCACTACCCGCTGATCACCGTGGCCGCCCTGCTGCTGGCCCACTACGACGTCCAGTGGGCCACCCCGTCGTACATCGGCTGGATGCTGGCCGTCGAGGCGGCCCTGGTCCTGGCCGCGATCCTGGTCTTCGGCTGGGTCGAGGACGTGTCGGCCAAGCGCAAGGCCTCCCTGTGGCCACGGGCCGCACGCGCTCTCGTCCCGGCGGTGGCGGCGGTACCCAGCGGCCCCATCCTGATCAACGGCACGCCGGTCGGCACCCCGATCCCGCCGCCCGCCCGGGGCGTGGCCCAGGTGCCGCTCACCCCGCCGCACTGAAAACTTGATCTGTTCCAGAAAAGTGGACTACTGTTCGTCGCATGGCGGACGGCTTCGAAGCGCGGCTTCGGGCGGTCTCGCTGCGTGTCACGCGTCCCCGTCTGGCGGTGCTGGCCGCGCTGCGCGACCACCCACACGTCGACACCGACGCGGTGATCTCGCTCGTTCGGGCGGATCTCCCCGCGGTGTCGCACCAGGCGGTGTATGACGTACTGCGTGTGCTCACCGACGCCGGTCTGGTGCGCCGCATCCAGCCTCGTGGCGCCACGGCGCGCTACGAGACCCGGGTCGGCGACAACCACCATCACGTCGTGTGCCGGTCCTGCGGCGCGATCGCGGATGTCGCGTGCGCCGTCGGCCATGCCCCCTGTCTCACCGCATCCGACGATCACGGCTTCGTGGTCGACGAGGCGGAAGTCGTCTACTGGGGCACCTGCCCCGATTGTTCGGAAGGAAACTGATGAGCGACACCCAGGACCCGAAGGCCTCTGGCTGCCCGGTCGCGCACGACTCCGTCACCGCGCACGGCAGTGAGAGCGAAAATCCGGCGATCGACTCGCCGACACCGCACACCGGCGGACGCCCGCGCACGAACAAGGACTGGTGGCCCAACCAGCTCGACCTGACGGTCCTGCACGCCCACTCGTCCAAGGCCAACCCGCTCGGCCCCGCGTTCGAGTACGCCAAGGAGTTCGCCAAGCTCGACGTCGAGGCCATCAAGCGCGACATCGCCGAGACGCTGCACTCCTCGCAGGAGTGGTGGCCGGCCGACTTCGGCCACTACGGCGGCCTCATGATCCGCATGAGCTGGCACGCCGCGGGCACCTATCGCATCCAGGACGGCCGTGGTGGCGCCGGCGACGGCGGCCAGCGGTTCGCCCCGCTCAACAGCTGGCCCGACAACGCCAACCTCGACAAGGCCCGCCGCCTGCTCTGGCCGGTCAAGCAGAAGTACGGCCAGAAGATCTCCTGGGCCGACCTGCTCGTCCTGGCCGGCAACGTGGCCCTGGAGGACATGGGCTTCCAGACCTTCGGCTTCGGCTTCGGCCGCGTCGACACGTGGGAGCCGGAGGAGATCTTCTGGGGTCCCGAGGACACCTGGCTCGGCGACGAGCGCTACGCCTCCGAGAAGACGATGGCCGAGGGCGTCGGCGCGACCGAGATGGGCCTCATCTACGTCAACCCCGAGGGTCCGAAGGGCTCCGCCGACCCGGCAGCGGCGGCGCACTTCATCCGTGAGACCTTCGCCCGCATGGCGATGAACGACGAGGAGACCGTCGCGCTGATCGCCGGCGGCCACACCTTCGGCAAGACCCACGGCGCCGGTGTCGCCGACGGTCACGTCGGCCCCGAGCCCGAGGCCGCCCCGATCGAGGCGCAGGGCCTGGGCTGGCTGAGCACCCACGGCAGCGGCAAGGGCCCCGACCAGATCACCTCCGGCCTCGAGGTGACCTGGACCGACAAGCCGACCCAGTGGAGCAACCGCTTCTTCGAGATCCTCTTCGGCTACGAGTGGGAGCTCACCACGAGCCCCGGTGGCGCCAAGCAGTACGTGGCGAAGACGACCGACGAGATCATCCCGGACCCGTTCGACGAGTCGAAGAAGCACCGCCCGACGATGCTGACGACCGACCTGTCGCTGCGCGTCGACCCGGCGTACGAGAAGATCTCCCGCCGTTTCCTGGAGAACCCCGAGGAGTTCCGCCTCGCGTTCGCCAAGGCCTGGTACAAGCTGCTGCACCGTGACATGGGCCCGGTCGCCCGCTTCCTCGGCCCGTGGGTCCCCGAGGCCCAGCTCTGGCAGGACCCGGTTCCGGCCGTCGAGGGCGCCCTGGTCGGCGAGGCCGACATCGCGGCCCTGAAGCAGAAGGTCCTCGACTCGGGCCTGTCGGTCGCTGAGCTCGTGCAGCTCGCGTGGGCCTCGGCCGCGTCCTTCCGCTCCACCGACAAGCGCGGTGGCGCCAACGGCGCCCGCATCCGTCTCGAGCCCCAGCGCAGCTGGGAGGTCAACCAGCCGGTCGCGGCCGCGCTGACCAAGATCGAGGCCATCGCCCAGGAGTTCAACGCGGCCGGCGGCGCCCAGATCTCGGTGGCCGACCTGATCGTGCTGGCCGGCTCGGCCGCGGTGGAGAAGGCGGCGGCCGACGCCGGCGTCAAGGTCACCGTGCCGTTCCGCCCGGGCCGCACCGACGCCACCCAGGAGCAGACCGACGTCGAGTCGTTCAAGGTCCTCGAGCCCCGCGCCGATGGTTTCCGCAACTACCTGCGCCCCGGCGAGAAGACCCAGCCCGAGATCCTGCTGGTCGACCGCGCGTACATGCTCAACCTGACCGCGCCCGAGATGACCGTCCTGGTCGGCGGCCTGCGCGCTCTCGGCAACAACTTCGGTGGCGCCCAGCACGGCGTGCTCACCGGCAAGCCGGGCGTGCTGACCAACGACTTCTTCGCCAACCTGCTCTCCCCGGGCACCAAGTGGAAGGCGGCGGAGAGCGGCGAGCACGTCTACGAGATCCGCGACCTCGCCACCGACCAGGTGAAGTGGACCGCCACCGCGGTCGACCTCATCTTCGGCTCCAACTCGCAGCTGCGCGCCCTCGCCGAGGTCTACGCCAGCGACGACGCCACCGAGAAGTTCGTCAACGACTTCGTCGCGGCCTGGACCAAGGTCATGGAGCTCGACCGCTACGACCTCGTCTGACCCGTTCCGCGCAAGCCCGGCCGATCGCGATCGGCCGGGCTTTTCGCTGCCGACATCGATACTGCTGCGTGTCCGGGCCGTGACGCGGTGACGCGATCTTGTAGTGGTGAGACGCGTCGCCTTCAGCTGGCTGATCCATCCCGTCACGGTGCTCGGGCTGGGTCTGCTGCTGCTCAACGACCACTACCTCAAGGCGGCGCATCCGGGCTGGCTCACCGGTAAGCTCAGCGACGCGGCCGGCCTGATCATGGCGCCGGCGCTGCTCGCGGTCCTGCTGACTCCTTTGGTGAAAGACCGGCGGGTCGGGCTGATCGCGACGGTCACCGTCGGTGTGGGTTTCGCCCTGGTCAAGGCTTGGCCGTACGCCACCACGACCGCCTCGGACACGTGGTCGCTGCTCCTGGCCACCGAGTTCCGGACCGACCTCACCGATCTGATCACGCTCCCGTTTCTCGGGGTGGCCTACTGGGCCTATCGCCATTCCTCGGCCGGGGCCGGCGGGCGCTGGTGGCGGGCGGCCCGGATCGGGGTGCTGCTGCCGGTGGCGCTGGTGGGAGTGGTCGCGACCAGCGCGCCGGAGAGCCCGTCGGCGGATTCGGTGGAGTCGATCGGCGGGGTCCTGTACGCGGGGGCGAACGAGCAGCCCTACCGCACGGCCAACTGGTCGGTCAGCCGCGACGGCGGGCACACCTGGCTGCCGGCGGTGGCGCCGGCCGGTGTCACCGAGACGGTCACTCAGCCGCGGCGCGAGGCGTGCTCGAAGGCCCAGCCCAAGACCTGCTACCGGCTGGTGCCGGGCGAGCTGGCGGTCCAGATGACCACGGACGGCCGGACGTGGGCCGACGACTGGCGGCTGTCGGAGGAGGAGCGGGAGGCGCTCTACCGCGACTACGGCGACGTCTACAACCGGGACGGCCAGCTCACCGGCCGGTCGATCGTCGTGCAGGACCTGCCCTCGGGCGGGCACGTGGTGGTGGCGGCGAACCGGCGGGACGGCTTCGCGGTGCGCGACGCGGCGGGCACGTGGACGCGGATCGGCTTCCCGGCCACGGCCCACGCGGCGGCCGTGCCGGCCCCCGACCTGAAGAAGATCACCGACTCCTACCGCTCGGAGGACGTGCTGTTCGGGGTGGCGATCGCGGTGCTGTTCGCGGGCCTGGCCGCCACCGGCGCGGCGGTCGCGGCGAACGTGCGGGCCGGCGGGAGCGCGCACTGGGCGTGGTTCCTGCTGCCGCAGGTGGCGTTCGGGCCGTTCCTGCTGTTGTTCGCGGAGCTCGGGCGTACGGACCCGTCCTCGGTCTTGTTCGCCTTTCCGTTCCTGGCCGTGGCGGTGACCGCGTTCGTGGGCCTGCTCTGCGTCATCGTCGTGACGGCGATCGCCATGAACCGCTTGCCGAGCGCGGGGCGGTGGCTCCTTCGTACGGCCGCAATTTTCTTGGTCTTCGCGATCGTGCAGGCGGGAGTGGTGGTCGCGTGGCTGCGGAACGGTGCCGAACACGGCTTGACGCTGGCGCTGGTCTCCTTCGTCGTGTGGTCAGCCGCCGCGGCCGTACCCTTCGCGCTTGATCAGAGGCGGAACCGGCCGACCATCACCTGAAGCTCCGACGACACCCGCGACAGGTTGTCGACGGTGGTGGTGGCGCGGGTCAGGGCGGCGGTCGTCGACTGGGCCGCGTTGGCCACGCCGGTGATGTTGGCGGCGATGTCGGTCGTGCCGCCGGACGCGTCGCCGACGCTGCGGGTCATCTCACCCGTGGTGGCCGTCTGCTCCTCGACCGCCGAGGCGATGGTCACCTGGTAGTCGTTGATCCGGGCGATGATCCGGCTGATCTCCCCGATGGCGTCGACAGCGCTGGACGTGTCGGCCTGAATGGCCTCGACCCGCCGCGAGATGTCCTCGGTCGCCTTGGCCGTCTCCTGGGCCAGGTCCTTGACCTCGCCGGCCACGACGGCGAAGCCCTTGCCGGTCTCGCCGGCCCGGGCCGCCTCGATGGTCGCGTTGAGCGCCAGCAGGTTCGTCTGCTCGGCGATGGCGGTGATCGTCTTGACCACGTTGCCGATCTCGGCCGAGCTCTCGCCCAGTTTCGAGACGGTGCGGTTGGTGGCCTCGGCGACCCCGACGGCCTGCGCCGCGACCTGCACGGCGTCGTTGGCGTTCTGGCTGATCTCCCGGATCGACGCGCCCATCTCCTCCGAGCCGGCGGCGACGGTCGACACGTTCACCGACACCTGGTCGGCGGCCGAGGACACCATGTCGGCCTGCGCGGCGGCCTCCCGGGCGTGGGCCGAGATCTCCTGGTTGGCGTCGGACAGGTCGGCCCCGGCCGCGGCGAGCGTGGCGGCGGTGGCGGTGACCTCGTTCAGCGTGTGCCGCAGGCCGTCCCGGGCCTCGTTGACGGCGACCGCCATCTCGCCGATCTCGTCCCGCCCGTACACGGTGGCCGAGGTGGTCAGGTCGTTGGCGGCGAGCGAGCGCAGGGCGTTGCCGACCGAGGTGACCTGGCGCTTGATCGTGGACGAGATGACGTACGCCAGGATCAATCCGAGCAGAAGGCCCACGACGATCGCGATGATCACCCAGGTCCGCGCCGTCGAGTAGGCGGCGGAGGCCTTCTCGGCCCGGTCGTTGGCCTCGGTCTTCTCGAGGTTCCGGAGCTGGTCGACAGTGTTGTTGACGGCGCCCTCGGCCTCGTCGAAGGCGGCACCGACATCGGCCGGCATGGTGAAGCCGGACGGCGGGCTCTCCCGGTAGAGGAGCACGTTGCGCAGGTCGCGGTAGGTCGCGAAAGCCTCGGTCAGGGTCGTCACGGCGGCCTGCCGGGTGGCCGACCCGGCCGCGGCGGCCGAGTAGGCCTCGAGCGACGCGTCGATCTCGGCGTCGGCGGCCTTGGTCTGCGTGATGGCGTCGGCCTTCTCGGCGGCGGAGGCCCCGAGGCTATAGATCAGCATCTCGCGGTACATGTCGGACATGCCGCCCTGGACGCCGAGAAGGTTGGCCATGCTCTCGACATGCTTGGACTTCATGGTCTCGAGCTCGTCGTTGAGGGTGCTCATCCGGTTGATGCCGATGACGCCGACCCCGAGCGCGGCCACGGTGAGGACCGCGACCAGCACCCCGATCTTGCTGTTGATCTTCATATTGGCGAACCACCGCGTCACGGAGTTGCCGGAGGTGCTCGTCGTCATGGGTGCCTCGTTGTCGGTCGTCAACCCTCTGCGGAAGGCAGCTCACCTGACAAATCGGTCAGGGGGGAATAGGTGTGAGCTTTAACGGCCAACTTGAGCAATCCAAAATAAACCGGCCCGATGGAGGTGTGCTCATGTGGTGGGTGTGACGCGCGGGCCTGGGCGTTCGGTTGATGCTGGTGGTTCGGGTGTCACCCCTCTTGCCGGCTTCCGGGCGGCGGTATGCGAATGCGGACTGGATCGCATGTGAATGTGTCAGGCTTTCCTCTTACCGCTCCGATGACTTTTGCGGGACAATAACTCATGCGCCAGATACGGGGTCAGATGCAGTTGTTCAGCCGCACTCGGATAGCGCAATGGCGCGATCCCACCAAACGCCGTAATTATTCCGCCGGCGCCGAGGAATTCCGCCGCGAGCATCACGAGCGCCGGCAGTACGGATTGATACAACGCCATACCCGAAAATGGCGCAGCCTGCACGGCGACAGACCGATGCCGCCGCTGGCCCCACCGCGCCCGTATCAACCACGCCACCGCCACTCGCTGACCTCGACGAACTCGGCCGCCGCTCGCCCGATCGACTCGACCACGCCAGCCCCAGCCGCGCCAGGTCGGGCCATTGCGGGTCCGGTCATTGCGGGTGCGGCCGTCTCAGACTCGGCTACGCCGGCCCTGGTCGCGCTGGATCGGGCCGCCCCAGACCTGGTCACTGCGGGCCCGGTCATCGCGGCCGCCGCCGGCCCGATCGACTCGGCCAAGCCAGCCCCGGTCGCGCTGGATCGGGCCGCCTCAGACCTGGTCACTGCGGGTCCGGTCATCGCGGCCGCCGCCGGCCCGATCGACTCGGCCAAGCCAGCCCCGGTCGCGCTGGATCGGGCCGCCTCAGACCTGGCCATTGCGGGTCCGGTCATCGCGGGCGCGGCCGCCGCAGACCCGACCACCCGGATTCTGGCCGCCCCAGACGGCCTGGCCACCCCTGGCCTGACCGCGCCGGACTTGGCCACCCCTGGCCTGGCCACCCCTGGCCTGGCCACCCCTGGCCTGGCCACCCCTGGCCTGGCCACCCCTGGCCTGGCCACCCCTGGCCTGGCCACCCCCTGGCCTGACTGCGCCGGACTCGGCTGCCCCTGGCCTGGCCACCTCCAGCCTGGCCGAGCCGATCTTGCCGTGCCGGTCTGGCCGACCCAGGCCTGGCCTCCCGACCTGGCCGCCACCTGCCGGGTCAGCGTTGATACGGGTGGCCTCAGGCCGGTCGGTGCAGCGCCTCGAGCCGTGCCCGCACGAGCCGCTCAAACCCCGATGGTGGCCACCAAGACCGGCTCCCATTGATTTACCGGCCACGGTGCTGCCGGCTACCGACGGTGCCTGCCGGGCACCCACCGCAACATCGCCCCGACCACGACGGCGGCCCTCGGCCGCACGTCTTACTGCGCCCCACAGAAAACCAGGAACAGCACACGACAAGCCGCCGCCACTGAACGAAACGAAACAAGGGCACGGCGCCGCGAATATTCAGCCGTCGTGAAAACAATTACAACGGCAGTGGACCACTCTGACGCCGGCAATTGTCTGGGGCATCCAGGAGGCTCGCGTGTGGTGCCGATGGTAACGAATGCAGTTGTCGGCGAAATGGGCACGAGCATCGGAGCCCCGAACTCGCGTAGCCGCGCGATCGCACTCGTCATCGACGCGAGTGCCGGTCCGGTTGGGCCTGAGGTCGTCTGGACCGGGGCCTACTGTCAGGGCCGGCTGATCGGGTAGTTGGCGCGCAGCACCGAATGGGGGTCGTGGCGTTGCTTGATGGCCTGTAGGCGTTTCAGCGTGTCGGGGGTGAAGGTGTTGGCTGCCGTGTCTGAAGGGGACAGGGCGAAGTACGGCTTGCGGGGGCTCACCGACGTGCCCAGGTGGGCCGTGAGCTTGTCCAGGCCGGCGTAGGTGGCCTTGCCGGGGGCGCCCAGCGCGTAGACGTAGTACGGCTCGGTCAGTGGGCCGAACGGGGTGGTCGACGGGGCGGCCAGTGCGCCGCCCAAGTGGCGCAGCTGCACGCCGAAGACCGGGGTCAGTGGGTGGCCCAGCAGTGCCTCCTCCGCCTCGTCGAAGCTGGTCAGCAAGAGGCTTCGGGAGGCTGAGGCGCTCGGGTCGACCGGGTCCGCCGTGATCGCGCCCAGCTCGGCCGGGGTCAGGACGCGACGGCTGTCGCGCGCCGGTTTCCCGAACGGCCGCAGCAACTCGGCCGCCTCGGCCGGTGGGCCCAGATAGGTGACGTCGACCGCGACCAGTGGGTCCATCCCGGGGAAGTTCAGCACTCCCAGCCACAGCGTGAGCGCCTCGGGTGCGGCGGTGGTGATTTCGGCGTACGTCTGGAAGATCTGCCGTGCCTCTGACAATGGCCACAGCATCCGGCCGCCGTAGAGGCTCGGTGCCGGATGCAGCCCGAACTCGATCGCCGTCACGATGGCGTAGTCGCCGCCACCGCCTCGCAGCGCCCAGAACAGGTCGCCGCCGGTCAGCCGCTTGCGGTCGCCCTCCGCGGTGACCACCTCGAACGCGGTCACGCTGTCGGCGGCCCAGCCGTACGCCCGGCCGAACCAGCTCAATCCGCCACCCAGCGTGTAACCGGTGACGCTCACGATCGGGGAACTGCCGGCCAGACCCGTCAACCCGTGCGCGCCTGCCGCCTCCTGCATCGCGCCCCAGCGGACCCCCGCGCCCGCCCTCGCCGTCGCGGCGACCGGATCGACACTCAGCTCGTCCAGGCGGTCGAGCCGCAGCAGGATCGCCCCGCCGGCGTTGCCCGACGCGCCGTGCCCGCCGGCCTGGGTGGCGATCTGAAGCCCGTTCTCCCTCGCGTGCCGCACCAGCGCGACCACGTCCTCGATGTCGGCGGCCTCCACGACCGCGCTCACCTCCTGCCCGACCAGGTTCCATGGCCGGTGAACGGTGTCGAAGCCCTCGTCGCCGGGCCGGAGCACCCGGCCCTTCAAGAAGTCCATGTCAGCCTGGTTTCCGTGTCGCGGCCCGCCACTCGCGGTCGAGGAGGGCGTAGATGGCCAGGTCGCCCCACTCGCCCTTGAAGCGGGACTCCTCGACCAGGTGGGCCTCCTGCCGCATGCCGAGGCGGCGGCAGACCCGGGCCGAGGCCTCGTTGCGCGGGTCGAGCTGGGCCCAGACGCGGTGCAGGCCCAGGTCGTCGAAGCCGAGGCGGACCAGCGCTCGGGCGGCCTCGGTGGCGTAGCCCTGGCCCTGGTGGCCGGGGTGGAAGACCCAGCCGAGCTCGCCCTGCTCGTCGTCGAGGCGGCCCGCGCGCAGGCGTACGTCTCCGATGACGTGACCCTCGACCTCGACGCCCAGCAGGATGCGGTCGCCCTCCTTCTCGATGCGCGTGGCGTTGGCCCGCTCGGCGATGAACGGCGCCACCTCCTCCGGCGCCATGGGCTCGCTCTCCAGGTAGCGCGAGACGTCGGGCCGGCCCCGGTAGGCCAGCACGTCGGCCTCGTCGCCGGGCCGCAAGGGGCGCAACAGCAGGCGTTCGGTCTTCAGAAGCACGGTGGTCAGCCTACGGAGTTCGCGGCTGTGCGCGCGCGGGCCGCCTGAAGCGGCAGGGACATGCCGTCGAACGCCTCGGCGGCGCGGGTCAGCAGGGCAGCCGCGGCGGAGTGGTCGCCGGCGGCGGCCAGCGCCCTGGCCTCGGCCCGGTCGCAGTGCGGGGTGATCGAGGCGAAGTAGCCGGCGGCCGCGCGGGCGGTGGGGAGGAACTCGCGCAGCGCGTCATGGTCGGCCAGTTGCTCGTACGCCTCGACGAGCGCCAGGGCCTCGTGCGGAATCTCCTCGGGGCCGGGGCGGCGGCGCCGGGCCACGAGCCGCAGCGCCAGGTCGCGGGCGGCGGCCGGATCGCCGAGCTCGATCAGCAGGCGGGCCCGGGCGGCCTCCGGATTGCCGGGCTGCACCAGGTCGGGGGTGACGGTGGCGGCCACCCGGCGGGCCTCGCCCGGATCGCCCCGGCGGGCCAGGGCCAGGGCCGCGACCAGCGGGCCCGACCGGATGTAGGGGCAGCTCATCTCGGCCTCGGGGCCCTGGCGCAACGTCAGGTGCTCCGCCAGGTACGGGTCGATCTCGTCCCAGCGGCCCAGATGTTCGAGACAGGTCATCACCACGGCCGTGCCGTGCAGGCGGTCGTGCGGGGACAAGTCGCGGGCGCCGGCGTACGCCAGCAGCGCGTGCTCCAGTGCGGTCACGTGGTCGCCGCGGACGTCGGTGATGAGCAGGCAGGCGATGAGGTGGGCCAGCGCCCGGTCCCGCTCGCTGCCGTCGTTCCCGACCTGGTCCAGCACGTTCATCACGGCGTCGTCGTAGCGGCCCTCCTGGAAGTGCACGGCGGCCAGGCCGAGCAGGGACACCCCGCGCAGTGCGGGCGAGCCGAGCCGGCCGGCCAGGGTGCACGCCGCGTCGGCGGCCTGGCGGCGGCGGGCCACGGGCAGGGGATCGGGGCGGCCGGTCCACGACCAGCGGCAGCCGCACAGCGCGCGCAGGGAGAGCAGCCGCGCCTTGGTGGCGGGATCGCTGACGGCGGCCAGCCCTTCGTCGATCACCCGGTCGCCCAGGGCGGGATCGGCCGGCACCCGGAAGCCGCCCCAGCGGGTCACCACCATCTGCGCGGTCTTCAGGCAGAGCGCGGCCCGGCGGTCGCCGTGGGTGAGCGCGATCGCCTCCCGCCAGGCCGAGACGGCGTCGTCGCCGGCGTAGGCGGTCTCGTGGTCGTCGCCGATCGCCTCCAGGGCCTCGGCCGGGTCGGCCGCGTACCGCAGCGCCCGCCGGTGCAGTTCCAGCGCCTTGTCCACGGCGTAGCGGCGGCGGGCGCCGACGCCGGCGGCGATGAGGGAGCGGTACGCCTTCGCCCGCACCCAATCGTTGGTCTCGGCGTTGTCGGCGGCCGCCGCGTAGTGGAAGGCGACCAGCTCGACGACCTCGTCGATCCGGTCGCGGGAGACCTCCTCGAGCCAGGCCGCCACGTCGGCGTGCCCGGTGGCGCGCTGGGCGGTCGGCAGCGCGGCGTAGGCGACGTCGCGCAGCAGGGCGTGCGTGAAGGCGTACTCCTGAAGCCCCGGCCCCGGCCGGGCCAGGACCAGGCCGCGGGCCTCCAGAGAGGACAGAGCCGACGGGTCGTGGCGGTCGCGTAGCGGCTCGGTCCAGAAGACCCGGCCGATGACGGCGGCCGCCCGCAGGAGGCTTTTCTCGGCCGGCGGCAGCGCGTCGACCCGCGCCGACAGCAGGGCGTGCAGGGTGTCGGGCAGGGCCGCGCCCGAGCCGCCCTCGGCCAGGTGGGCGGCGAGCTGCCCGAGGAAGTAGGGGTTGCCCTCGGCCCGGGCCAGGATCTCGTCGCGGCGCCCGGGATCGTGCGGCAGGCGGGTGACCAGCTCGCGGGCGGCCTCGTCGGTGAGCGCGCCGAGCGACACGATGGAGGCGCCGGCCGCGCCGGCGACGGCGGGATCCCGTTCGAGCAGCTCGGGCCGCGCGGTGGCGAGCAGGACGACCGGGCCGGCCGAGCGGGCCAGCAGCCGGGTCAGCATGGCCAGCATGGGCGCGCCGGCCCAGTGCAGGTCCTCGACGACCAGCAGGAGCGGGCCGCGGGCGGCGAGCGCGGTGACGAATCGCGGCCAGGCCCGGCCGAGCTCGTCGTCGACCGTCCGCGGATCGGCGCTGTCGAGCGGGTTCCCGGGCAGGCGGATGGCGGCCCCGGCGGCCAGCGCGTGAACGGTCGGCGGGCCGAGCGGCCCGGCGGCGCGGCGGAGCCGTTCGGCGGCGAGCGGGCCGGGTGTGCTCAGCGGGATGCCGCACGCGTCGCGCAGGATCTCGCCGAGCGGCCAGTAGGTGATGCCGTCACCGGCGGCCAGGCACCGCCCGCGCAGCACCCGCATGCCGGGCCGGGCCGCCACCGCCTCCAGCACGACCTCGCGGACCAGGCGGCTCTTGCCGATGCCGGCCGCGCCGGCCACCGTGACCAGGCGCGGCCGGCGGCTCGTCACGGCCTCGTCGATGAGCCCGAGGACGGCACTCAGCTCACCGGCGCGGCCGACCATCGGCGGCTCGCCGGTCGGCTGCTGCTCGGCGGCCCACGACGCGGCCAGCAGGCGGCTGCCGCCGAAGCGGAAGGCCCCGCGGTGGGCGGCCCGCCGGGTGCGCCCGGTGGCGTGCAGCGTGCGCGGGGGAGCCGCCTCCCGCAGCCGGGCGGCCCCGTCCAGGACCGCGCCGCCCATGTCGTCGAGCGCCTCGGAGGGCGGATCGGGCGCGATGATCTCGCCGGTGTCGGCGCCGAGGCGCAGCGGCGCCGACGAGCGCTGCAACATCTCGAAGCCGGCCCACAGCGCCCGCGAGGCGTGGTCCTCGCGCGCGGCCGGATAGCCGAAGACGGCGATGACCCCGCCACCGACCCGGGGCCGGACCGTGCCGCCCCAGCGCTCGGCGATCTCGCGGAGCAGGCCGGTCCAGGCCGCCACCTCGCGCCGGGCCCGTTCGGGATCGTCGCCCGGCGCGCCGCGGAAGTCGGCGTCGAGCACGGTGACCAGCTTCCGCTCCTCGGCGTCGCCCGGCGACGCGGGCGCGGTCAGCAGCGCCCGGTGTGCCCGTCGCAGCGCGGCGCCCGGCGCGACGCCGAGCTCCTCGCGCAGCAGCGACTCGATCCGCGTGTACCAGCGCAGCGCGCGATGGCGCTCCTCGAGGGCGATGAGCCGCGCGTACGCCTCCTCGCGCAGCGGGTCGGCCTCGACGAGCCGCTCCAGCGCCGCTATCGCGCCGCGCCGGTCGCCGCGGGTGCGCAGACCGTCGGCCCAGGACAGCAGGAGCGGAGCCAGCATGTCGCGCAGCTGGTCGCGGCGGGGCGACGCCCAGGCGTCGAACCTGTTCTCCGGGAGCAGCTCACCGGCGTACAACTGAAGGGCCTGGGGAATGTCGCCCCGCCCGGCCGCCTCCTCGAAGGCGTCGGCGTCGACCCAGAGCGGCGAACCGTCCAGGCTGAGCATGTCGCCTCGCAGGAGCAGGTGTTCGCCGCCCAGCGCGCGGCGGGCGAAGTGCAGAGCCTTGTTCAGCCGGGACGGCATCGACGGCCACAGCAGATCGATTGCCCGCTCGCGGTGGATCCGGTGGCCGGGAGTGACCGCGAGCAGCTTGACCAGGGAGAGCGCGGCGCTGCGATGCCAGTCCACGACGGTCTCGCCGCCGGCCTCCGCGTGGAAGCCGCCGAACAGCCGGATGCGCAGCTCGCCGGGCATGCCGGTGATTGTGCGCGCCCCGCGCCGCACGTGCGGACGGGAAGCGGACACGAAACGGAAATCGGCCGGAATAGCTTGCCCGGCATGACGACTACGACATTGAACGAGCAGCGCCTGATGGACTTCGTCTTCAAGGCGGTCGGCGACTTCGGCTCCATGCTGACCGGGTCGCTGGCGGTGATCGGCGACAAGCTGGGCCTGTACAAGGCCATGGCCGACGGGAAGCCGGTGACGGCCGCCGAGCTGGCCGAGCGGACCGGGACGGCCGAGCGCTACGTCCGCGAGTGGCTGTCGGCCCAGGCCGCGGCCGGATACGTCGAGCTCTCCGGCGACGACCGTTTCGTGCTCCCGGCCGAGCAGGCCGTCGCGCTGACCGACGAGAACAGCCCGGCCTGCGTGATCGGCGGCTTCGAGCTGATGCTGGCCGCCGTCCGCTCCACCGACCGGCTCGTCGACGCCTTCCGCACCGGCGAGGGCGTCGGCTGGCACGAGCACCACCACGACCTGTTCGAGGGCTGCGAGCGGTTCTTCCGCCCCGGATACAACGCCTATCTGGTCAACTCGTGGATCCCGGCCATGGACGGCGTCGAGGCCACGCTCAAGGCCGGGGGCCGGGTGGCCGACATCGGCTGCGGCCTCGGCGCCTCGACGATCCTGATGGCCGACGCCTATCCGCGGTCCACCTTCGTCGGCACCGACTATCACGCCGGCTCCATCGAGGCGGCCCGGCAGCGCGCGGCCGCGGCCGGCGTCGCCAACCGCACCCGCTTCGAGACCGGCCCGGCCAAGGATCTCGAGGGCGAGTACGACCTGATCTGCCTGTTCGACTGCCTGCACGACATGGGCGACCCGGACGGCGTCCTGGCCCATCTGCGCTCGCGCCTGTCGCCCGGCGGGTCCCTGCTCATCGTCGAGCCGTTCGCCGGCGACACCGTGCGCGACAACCTCAACCCGGTCGGCGCGGTCTATTACGGAGCTTCGACCCTTCTGTGTACGCCCAACTCGCTCTCCCAGGAGGTCGGAACCGCGCTCGGGGCGCAGGCGGGTGAGCGCCGCATCCGCGCGGCGGCCACCGGCGCCGGCTTCGCCCGGTTCCGCCGCGTCGCCGAGACCCCCTTCAACCTCGTCTTCCAGGCCCGCGCCTAGCATGACCCTTTTCTGGGGAGGGCCGGGATGGCCGAGCGCTGGGAACTGGTGCCCAACAAAGGGCTCCGATCGGGCGATGTCGAGGTGCGGCTGAGGGCAAGCCGTGAGGAGTTGCGGGCCGCGCTGGCCGGCCGCTTCGGGGCGCCGGACGAGAACCGGCCCTACGAGGACCAGTTCAGCAACGCCGACACGACCCTCTTCCTGCGCTACGAGGACGGGTTGCTCACGTCGATCCTGTTCATCGCCGGCTCTCTCCAGTACGAGGGCATCGAGCTGTACGACACGACGTTCGGCGTGCTGGAGCCGGCGCTCACCGCCCGCGGCCTCGAGCTGACCGACCCGGTCGAGTTCACCGACGGCATGGACGTGCCCGGCCTGGGCGTCAACATCGCCACCCGCGAGGACGTGGGCAGCGACGGCGACGAGATCGAATGGGTCGCGCTCTGGGTCTGACCGCTCCGGCTTTTTCAGCGGCGGGGGCCGTGGATCTCCCGGTGCAGGCGTTCCATGCGGACGTCGAGGCGGGCGGCGTCCTCAGCGGCCGCCGCCAGCTCCTGCCGCAGCGCGGCCGGCACGTCCGGGTCGTACTTGTAATGGATCTTGTGTTCGAGGCTGGCCCAGAAGTCCATGGCGACGGTGCGGAGCTGGACCTCGACCGGCACCGACACCACCCGGTCGGACAGGAAGACCGGGATCTCGACGATCAGGTGCAGGCTGCGGTAGCCGTTGGTCTTGGGCCGGGCGATGTAGTCCTTCGTCTCGATCAGCGTGACGTCGGGCTGCCGGGTGAGCATGTCGGCCACCGTGTAGACGTCGGAGACGAAGCTGCAGACGATGCGGATGCCGGCGATGTCCCTGATGCGGGCGCGCAGGTCGTCGAGGTTGAGCGGGCACTGGATGCGCTGCGCCTTCGCGGTGAGGCTCTGTGTGCTCTTGAGCCGGGGCAGCACGTGCTCGATCGGGTTGCCCCGGCCCCGGTGGGCGAGCTCCTCGGCCAGGATCGAGATCTTCGTGCCGATCTCGGCCAGGCCGAACTTGTAGACGAGCATGAAGTGGCTGAGATCGTCGGCGAACGACGAGGGCGCCGACGGCACGGCCAGGGTCTTGTCGGTCCGCCGGGCGATCTCCTGGTCGCCGCTCACAGCGGGCTGCTCGGTCGTCACGGTGCCGTTCTCCAGAGTCGTTCGATGCGCGGTGCCGCGGCATCCCTGCCCTGACCAGCATCGCTCGACTGAGATCACCTCGTCGTCATCCCAGCGAAGTCACCGCCATACCGTATTCGCAGTACGCCACCCGGCCGCCGCGGGGGCGTCCGAAGCCTGGTCACTGTGCGTAAGTGATACGACCAGGCGGTCGATGACTGTGGTGACCGAGGGCGCCAACTGGTTGTTGACGATCACCGAGAAGACCAGCGGACGGTCACCCTCGAGGTAACCGGAGAGGGCCGAGACGCCGGTGAGTGTGCCGGTCTTGGCGTGCACGGTGCCGGCCGCGGCGGTGCCGCGCATGCGGTTACGCAGCGTGCCGCCAATGAGCGGATCGGGGTCGCCGGCTACAGGGAGTGCGGCGAACCACGTGCCGAACCAGGGTTCGCGGCGCACGGCGAGGAGCAGCCGAGTCAGGGCGGCGGGCGGGATCAGATTGCGCCGGGACAGCCCCGAGCCGTCCACCTGCCGCAGGGTGGCCGGGTCGATGCCGAGCCGGGCCAGATAGCCGGCGATGGCGGCCGTGCCCGCCTCCCACGAGCCGCCACCGAGTGTCTTGACCAGCAGTTCGGCCATGTTGTTGTTGGACATTTTCAGGAGCGGGGCCATCAGCGCCCGCAGCGGGGGCCCGGCGTGCCGGGCCAGCTCGCGACTGCCCGGAGGCGAGGGCTGGGAGGGTTTCGTTCGGCCGTCCAGCCGTACGCCGTGACGGCGCAGCGCCTCTCGGAAGACCTCCACGGTGACGAGGGTGGGGTCGCTCACGGTGACCGCGTGCGTTTCAGCGGGAGCGTCGGCGGCGATCGTGCCGGTGACGAGGAGTGTTCCGGTGCCGTGGCGGCGGGTGACGGCGATGGTGCTCTCGCCCGGAGCGGTGACGGCGTGGTTGACGACGCTCAGCGACGAGATCGGCGGGGTCAGGCGGACGGCCGGCGGGGCGCCACGGACAGTGACCGTGACCGTCCCGGCTTGATAGTCACGGTCGGGTGACAGTGTGAGGGCCGACACAGGGGCGGCGCCGGCGAACGACTCGTCGTCCCAGGCCCACTCCAGGCCGAGCCGGACGTCGTCGAAGGCCGTGTCGTCACCGACCAGGTCGCCGGTGACCCGGCGGATGCCGGTGGCGGCCAGGCGGCGGGCGAGGGTGTCGAGGGAGGCGGGGGTGAGGGCGGGGTCGCCGTCGCCGCGCAGAATGAGATCGCCGTCGAGGAGCGGTCCGGTCCGGGAGCCGGTCGCGCGGACGGTGGTGACGAAGCGGTGGTCCGGGCCGAGCAGGGCCAGGGCGGCGGACGAGGTCAGGAGCTTGACGTTCGAGGCGGGCAGGAGGCGCTCGCCGCCGCGGCGGTCGACAAGGAATTCGCCCGAGCGGGCGTCCGCGATCACGACGCCGGCTTGGGCGCCGGCCAGCGCAGGATCGGCGAGGAACCGGTCGACGGCCGCCGAGAGCGCCCCCGACGCCGTCGTGGTGCCGGTGCCGTTGGTGGTGCTGGTGCCGATGCCATTGGCGGTGCTGGTGCTGGTGCTGGTGCCGATGCCGTTGGCGCTGCTGGTGGCGGTGTTGGTGCCGTTGGCGGTGTGCGTGCTCGTGCTGGCGGCGGTGCCGATGCGGGTGCCTGTGCCTGTGCCAGAGCGGGTGGCGGTGGCGGAGGCTGGGGCGGATGGCGCGATGGTGCACAGCACGATCGCCAGGAACAGGGTTGCTCGCCGTTTCATCGCATGATCAACGCGGGGAGGGCGATCGAGGAAACGCTGGCATGATGGCGCGGTGATCGACTGGGCGGGGCTGCGGCACGCGTACGGATCGGCGGAGGACGTGCCGGGGCATCTGGCGGCGCTGAGGTCGGCGGACGAGGAGGAGCGCCGGGAGGCGTTCGGGGAGTTGTACGCGAGCATCGCTCACCAAGGGAACCGGTATTCGGCGAGTGCGGCGGCGGTGCCGGCGTTGCTGGAGCTGGTGGGGGATCCGTCCATTCCGGACCGGGATCTGCTGCTGCACCTGCTGGGGATCATCGCGATCGGCGGCGAGGGGATGTGGCTGCCGGGGACGGTCCGGGTGGCCGAGCTGCGGGAGCGGGGGCTGGTCGACGAGCTGCGCGCCTACGAGGCGGTGGCGGCGGGCCTGCCGGTGCTGCAACGGCTGGCGGCCGGGATCGGCGCGGATGAGGACGTCGCGGTGTCGGCCGCTTATGTGCTGGCTTGGTTCCCCGGAGACGTTAAGTCGCTAGAAATACTGAAAAATCGGGCGCAGACGAGGAGTGGCGACGCAGCGCATGCTGCGGCGGAGGAGGCCGTGCCGGGGAAGGTCGCGGCGGGGAATGTTGCGGCGGAGGAGGCTGCGGTGGGGACCGCGGCGGGTGAGGCTGTGGCGGGTGAGGCTGCGGCGGTTGTTGGGGTGGGGCTGTTGGGGCTCTCGGCTGGGATTCCGGTGGCGGAACGCGCTCTCGGCAGCGAGGACCCGGTCCTGCGATGGGCGGGTGCGGTGGCTCTGGCCCGTCTCGGGGTGGGCGGGGACCGGGTACGTGACGAGCTGCTCGGCTGGGCGGCCGGCGATGCTCCTGCGGACCCCTCGATTCCGTACCTTGAAGGGGATCTCGGGGGTTATGCCCTGCTCTCGCTGCCGCTCATCGGGGTCGATCCGCTCGGGGCGGCGCTCAGCCGGCTGCGGCATGTGAGCGCCGAGCCCGCCCTCACCGCGCTTGTCGTGGCGCTGCGGGCGGCCTTCCCTGACGGCGGCGTGGCCAAGGGGACGACCTTCCGGGCGCTGGGTGAACGGCAACGCCGGGTTGTCCGTGTGCTCGTGGACAACCCGGCGGCCTGGCTCTACGACGGGATGGAGTTCGCCAACTTCAGTCTCGAGGTGTCCGACCGTGGGCTTCCGCACGGGCGCGAGCGGCTCCAGGCGTACGCCGGCCTTTAAACCGGCAGGGTCAGCTCCACCACGAACCACTCGCCGTCGCCGTCCAGCTTCACGGGGCCGCCCTCGTGGAAGCGGACCTCGTGCGGGTCGTCCAGCGCGGCGATCACGTGCGGCACCTCCGCCAGGTCGAGCTCGGTGGGCGCCTGCACGGTCCACACCCGGAGGTGCTCGTGCGAAAGGACCGGGCCCGGGTGTGGGCCGGGGACGCTGCGGGCGCCCTCGCCCACCGGGTACGGCTCGTCGCGCAGCTCGCCCAGCTGCTTCAGCTCGACCAGGCGGTTCTGGTAGAAGCGGTCGCCGATGTTCGTGAGCCGGTGCACCGGCGACAGCGGGCGATAGACGGCCCCGCCCCGATATTCGTTGAGGAAGCGCGGCTCCGCGCCGTCCAGCCAGTCCATCCGGCATTCCGAACCCGAGATGCTGAGCACCACGTACGGGTTGTGGTGCAGATGCCACGGGTGGGTCTCGCCCGGCTGGAGCGACACGTCCCACACCCGCACGACCGGGTTGTCGAAGAGCTCGGCCAGGCCGATGTCGGCGAGGACGATCTCCTCGCCCTCGGGGGAGTGGACGATCTGGCCCTTCATCGGTGCCTCCTGACAGGACGACGTTCGCTGCGCGAACATTGTCACCTATCGACCTTTCGGCGGCGACGGCGCCAGACGTACGCCACGACGGCCAGCACCGCCACGGCGAGCGCCACCACCAGATAGCGGCTGGCCGCCTTGGCGATCTGCTCGATGTGGTCGCCCGCGAAGTAGCCGCCGGTCGCCCACAGACCCACCCACAGGGCCGCGCCGAGCGCGTTCCAGGCGATGAACTTGCGGTAGTGCATGCCGCTGAGCCCGGCCACGATGCCGTTGAACTGCCGCAGGCCCTCGACGAAGCGGGCCACCACGATGATCTTCGGGCCCTGGCGGGTCATGAACGCCTCGACCTTGTCCAGGCGTTCGGGGGTCAGCCGGACGTACTTGCCGAAGCGCTGCACCAGCGGGCGCCCGCCGCGGCGGCCGATCTCGTAGCCGATCGTGTCGCCGGCGACCGCGGCCAGGAAGGCGACCGCGGCCACGCCGAAGATGTTCAGGTGGCCGCTGCCGGCCGCCACCGCGCCCGCGATGATCGCGGTCTCGCCGGGGGCCGGCACGCCGAAACTCTCCACGAAGACGACGCCGGCCACGCCGAGGTAGCCGAAGCGGTCGATGAGTTCCAGCACCCCGCCCACGCTAGGCCGCCCCGACCGCCGCGACACCCTTTCGCGACCGTCGTCACCAGCGTGAACCCGTCAGCCGCGGGCGGCGTAGGCGACCCCGGAGCGCACGTGGCCGAGGAACGCCGGATCGGCCCACGCCTCGCTCGTGTGGCCCAGCGCGGTGTACCACGACCGGCCCGCGCCGACCTGTCGCCGCCACGCCTGCGGGTGGGTGCCCGTCATGGCGTACGCACCCGGGTCGTAGGTCTGTTCATCCACCGTCAGCAGGATCTCCAGGTCGTCGCGGAGCTCGCCGAAGCCGTACCACTCGTCGGTGAACTTCCAGGGCACACCCTCAGGGTCGAGGAGCGTCGCTTGTTGTACGCCGTCCGGGTGCCCGAGGAACCGGGCACCGAGAAGCTCGCCGTACCAGGGATCGCTCAGCTCGGTCCCCGCCGCCGAGTGCACACCCACGAAACCACCGCCGCCCAGGACGAACGACCGCAGCGAGGCGCGCCCGCGCGGATCGAGGACGTCGTCGGTCGTCGACAGGAACATGACCACGTCGAACGCGCTGAGGTCGTGCAGCGCGACGGGATCCTCGCTGTGCACGACGCGTACGCCCGGGAAAGCCGAAACCGCCGCCACCGCGACCGGAAGGGACTCGTGGCGGTAGCCGGCCGTGCGGGTGAAGACGAGCATCCGCGTCATCCGAGCAGCTCCCGCGCGGCGCCCCGGCGCAGCTTGCCCGACGGCGTCTTGGGCAGCGAGCCCGGCGGCACGACCCGGACCTGGGCCGGGCGGGCGTCGATCTCGGCCACGATGCGGCTGGTGACCTCGCGGGCGATGTCGTCCGGGGAGCCCTCGCGCGCCTCCACGATCACGGCGAAGGACTCGCGGGCGCGGCCGTCGCCGGCCAGCAGGCGTACGGCCGCGACGTTGCCCTCCCGGACCCCGGGAACGCGGCCGGCGGCGCGCTCGATGTCGGTCGGGTAGATGTTGCGGCCGCCCATGATGATCACGTCTTTGCGGCGGCCGCAGACCACGACCTGGCCGTCGGTGAGGTAGCCCTCGTCGCCGATGTCGAGCCAGCCGCCGTCGTCGCGGGCGGGTTCCCACCCGTCCGGCGTGATGTAGCCCTCGGTGACCGACTCGCCGCGCAGCTGAATGCGGCCGACCTGGCGGTCGCCCAAGGGCTTGCCGTCGTCGTCGACGACCCGGACATCGACGGTCGGGAACGGCCTGCCGAGTTTCGGCAGCTGCCGGGCGCCGCCCTCGGTGGGCACGGCCCGCCGCTCCTGTTCCAGTTCGGCGGCGTCGACGACGTCGAGCAGCATCGGGTCGGCCATGGCCGACATCGAGATGACGAGGGTGCTCTCGGCGGCGCCGTAGCAGCAGTTCACGGCCTCGGGCCGGAGCCCGAACCGGGTGGCCGTCGCCACGAACGCCTCCATGGTGGCCGGGTCGATCGGCTCGGCGCCGTTGCCGGCCACCCGCAGCGCCGACAGGTCGAGGGCCCCGTCGGGCACCCGCGTGAGCTGGCGGGCCAGGACCGCCCAGGCGAAGTTCGGGGCGGTGGTGATCGTGCCCCCGTACCGGCTCATCAGCTCGGCCCACAGCAGCGGGCGGCTGAGGAAGTCGGTGGGGGTGACGCTGATCAGCTCCATGCCGCTGAGCATGGGCAGCAGCAGGCAGCCGACCATGCCCATGTCGTGGAACATCGGCAGCCAGGACACCATCACGCCGCTCTCGTCACAGCCGAGGTGCCGGGCCGAGTCGGTGACGTTGGCGTAGAGGTTGCGGTGGGTGATGCGCACGGCCTTGGGCTCGGCCGTCGACCCGCTCGTGAGTTGCAACAGCGCCGCGTCGTCCTCGCCGGCCTCCACCGTTTCGCCGATGGCTGATCCCTCGATCAACTCATCGAAGCGATGATGCTTGATGCCGTACGCCTCGAGGACCGGGATCACCGGCTCGAAGGGCGCGCCGACGATGACCGCCCGGGCGCCGATCATCCGCAGGACGCGCACCGTGTCGTCGCGCCACACGTCGAGGTCGGTGCGGGGAGTGGGCTGGTGCAGCATCGTCATGCTGCCGCCGGCCAGCCAGATCGCCTGGGCGACCGGGGCGATCTGGGCCGGCAGCCCGGCCAGGACGGCGATCGCCTGGCCGGGCTCGAGCCCACCCGCTATGCGGCGAGCCTGGTCATGGACCTCGCCCCACGTGCGGCGAAGGGGTTCGCCCGGTTCACCGGTCACCATGCCGGTACGGGCGCGGGCGGCGTTCGCGATCACACCATCGACGAATCGGCTCACCCGTTCACAGTGCCCGACGTCAGATGCCGTTGGGAAGAGCGCCGAGCGCCTTGCCCGCCTCGCGGGCGGCGTCGAGGGCCTCGGCGTGCATCGCGGCGGCGGCGTCGGTGAACTGGTCGAGGGCCGGGTTGGAGCCGACCAGGGTGAACTCCCGCTCGACGATGGTCAGGTCGGCGCCCCAGACGTCGGCGATGACCCGCTTGAGATACGGGGTGGAGTGGTCCCAGCCCTCACGCGGCGTGCCGGCGCCGTAGGCACCGCCACGGACGGTGGCCAGCACGACCGGCTTGCCCTTGAGGAAGGGCTGGCCGAAGGCGTTGGGGGCGGTCAGGAGCAGGTCGACGTACGTCTTGAAGTGCTGCGAGACGCCGTAGTTGTACAGCGGGACGGCGAACAGGATGGCGTCGGCGCCGAGAAGCTCGTCGGCCAGCGTCCTGGCCAGGGCCACGGCCTCGCGCTGCTCGGGGGTCCGCTGTGCTTCGTCGGTGGCGCCCGCGGCGACGGCGTTGCCCCAGGCGGTGGCCGGGATGGGCTCGGCGCCGATGTGCCGGTTGACGACCTTGTCGCCGGGGTGGGAGGCGAGCCACTCCTGCTCGACGATGTCGGCGATCTCGCGGCTCGTGGAGCCGTCGATCCGGATGCTGGCGTCCAGGCGGAACAGGGTCATGGGGAACTCCTCGGTCGTGTTCTTCTCTCGCTTCAAGCTTGAAGCCAACGTAGCAGGTTCACTTCAAGCTTGAACATGGGAGATGGATCACGTCCGTTTCCGGGGAGGTCGCCCCCGCGCCGTACTCTTCTGTGCATGCAGGCGGAACCGCGGTGGCTCGACGATCAGGAACGCGAGGCGTGGATCTCGCTGTCCCAGCTGATGTTCCTGTTGCCGGCCGCGCTCGACGCCCAGCTCCTGCGCGACCGGAACATCACGCTGTTCGACTACATGGTGCTGAGCGGCCTCTCCATGTCCGAGGGCCGCACGCTGCGCATGAGCGAGCTGGCGCGCATGATCGCCAGCTCGTTGTCCCGGTTGTCGAACGTGGTGAAGCGCCTGGAGACGCGCGGCCTGCTGCGCCGCGAGCCCGACCCGTGCAACGGCCGCTACACGGTCGCCATCCTCACCGACGAGGGCTGGGACCTGGTGGTGCAGGCCGCCCCCGGTCACGTCGAGGCCGTCCGCCGCTACGTGATCGACGGCTTGAGCGACGAGCAGATCAAGGTCCTCCGCGAGGTGGCCTGCCACGTGACGGCCCGCATCCAGGCCGGCGAGCCGGCCTGCACGGAGGAGCCCCGCCCGCTCTAGCTTCTCCTCGGGCGGCTTCTACTTGGGCGCCGACCAGCGTTCCTCGATGCGGCCGAAGCGCCAGACGGCGAGGGCGACCGCCCAGGCCAGCACGAAGAGGCCGACGATGCCGTAGCCGGCGTAGTCGAGGGGGATCGAGCCGATCGCGGCCAGGGGGCCGGTGGTGATGTGCGCCTGGTCGTCGAGGACGCCGATCAGCTCGATGGTGCCGATGATCAGGGCGACGGCGACCGAGATCGACGTGATGGTGATGTTGTAGAAGACCTTGCGGACGGGCTTGGCGAACGCCCAGCCGTAGGCGACGTTCATGAACACGCCGTCGATGGTGTCCATCAGGCACATCGCGGCCGCGAACAGGACCGGCAGCACCAGGATCGAGTAGAACGGCAGGTTGAACACGGCCGCGCCGCCGGCCAGCACGAGCAGGCCGACCTCGGTGGCGGTGTCGAAGCCCAGCCCGAACAGCACGCCGACCGGATAGATGTGCCACGGCTTGCGCACCGACCTGGTCAGACCGCCGAGCAGCCTGTTCATGAAGCCGCGCTTGTTGAGCTGCTCCTCGAGCTCCTGCTCGTCGTAGCGGCCCTGCCGGATCGCCCGGAACACCTTGATGATCTCGATCAGCACGACCAGGTTGAGGATCCCGAGGATCCACAGGAAGACGCCCGACACCGACGCGCCGATCACGCCGGTGATCGAGTGCAGGGCGCTGCCGTCGTCCTCGACCTGCCCGGCCAGGGCCTTCACGCCGAACGAGAGCAGGAACGCGAGCCCGAAGACGATCGTCGAGTGCCCGAGCGAGAACCAGAAGCCCACCGACAGGGGCTTACGGCCGGTGCCGTCCTGCATGAGCTTGCGCGTGGTGTTGTCGACCGCCGCGATGTGGTCGGCGTCGAACGCGTGCCGCAACCCGAACGTGTAGGCGAGCACGCCAACGCCGACCGTGAAGACCGGATGAGCGCCGCCCAGGTGGAAGTGCTTGGGCACCACGAAGCCGAACAGCAGCCCGAACCCCACGACGTGCAGCAGCACGATGAAGCCGGCCATGCCGTACAGGGACCGCTTGTCGGCGGAGGTCAGGCCGGCCCGGAAACGGGCGACCCGGGAGGTGGCGGTCATGATCGGACGCTATTTCCCGCCACCCCCTGCTGCAAAGCCTTGGCAATAAAGCGTGATCAGCGCAACGCGTCGCGCAAGGCCGCCGCGAAGCCGTCCGGGTCGCCGGTCATGCCGAACTCGCCGCCCAGGAAGCCGCCGTGGTGGCTCGGGAAGGTGACCGGCTCGACACCCAGGCGGGCCGCCACGCCCTCGCCGCCCCGGTGGGCCAGCTCGCCCACCGACTCGGCGCCGACCGCGACGACGATCCGGGTCGGTGCGGCCTTGAGCGCCTCGAAGTCGTGCTCGTAGTGGGTGCAGGACATCAGGTTCTGGCCCAGCAGCGGATCGTTGCGGTCGCCGGTGTCCTCGGACGGCAGGCCGAACTGCGCCGGGTCCGGTGCCGGCTGGTCGCCGAAACCGGCCGGGATGTCGCCCTTGGCCCCGGTGAGCAGGAAGAACTTGACCATCGCGGGACCAACACCCGACTTCTGGTACGTCTCGTAGATGTCCACGGTCGCCGCGGTGGCGCTCTCCCGGTCGGCGAGGACGTTCAGCGACGGCGGCTCGTGAGCGACCAGCGTGCGGACCAGCGCCGGATGACGCGAGACGAGCGCCAATGTGTTGACCGCGCCGCCGCTGCTGCCGAAGACGTCGACCGGGCCGCCGTCGGCGACCTCGTGGATGATCGCGGCGATGTCGTCCGCGTGCTCGTCGGGCGTCGACTCCGTCACGCCGTCGGTGCGCTCGCTGCGCGCGATGCCGCGCGGGTCGTACGTGACGACCGTCCGGTCCGGGAAGTGCCCGGCCAGCGTCGCGAAGCCCTCGGCCTGCATCGGCGAGCCGATGAGCAGCAGGATCGGCCCGTCACCGCGGCGCACGTCGTAGGTCAGCACCGCGCCGGGGGTGGCGAGGGTGCGGGTCTCTGGCTGGCTCACTGTCGTGTCCCTTCATCGAAGTCCTGCCCAGTAGACCCGCGCCCGCCCGCGAACTCATCGGTCCTGCCGAAAACTTTCCTGGAGCACGAGCTTGACGAACCGGTCGGCGATCAGGTGATGGGTGGCCGTGTCCGGGTGCAGGCGGTCGGGCATGGGGAGAGCGGCGGCGTCGGTCTCGCCGTACAGGTCGAGGCCGTTGACGTAGCTCAGGTTTTCGTCCTTCCGCTCGGCGACGACGCGGGCGAGCTCCTCGCGGACGACGCGCAGGGTCAGCCTGGTCGGGTCGGGGACGCCGGTGGCCACGAACTTCACCTCGCCCGCCTTGAGGGCCTCCAGGTCGAAGGCGCCGGGGCCGGGTGTGTCCTCGTGGATCGCGCAGTAGATGGGCGAGATGACGGCCATCGGGGTGGTGGGGTGCCCGTCGCGGATCGTGTCGAGGAAGCCGTGGACGGCGGGGGCGAAGGCGCGGCGGCGCATCAGGTCGGCGTTCACCACGTTGATGCCCAGCTTGAGGGTGATGAGGCCGGCCGGGGTGTCGCGGATCGTCCGGGCCACGAAGGGGTCGAGCAGGGCGCTTCCGCCGAGGCCCAGGTTGATCAGGTCGGCGCCGGTGTGAAGGGCGGCCCGGACCGGCCAGACGGAGGTCGGGCTGGTGGCGTTCGAGCCCTGGCTGATCGAGCTGCCGTGGTGCACCCAGACCGTGCCCGTGTGGCCGGATCGCGGCTCGACCGGCGCGTCGCTGCGCAGGGCCACCAGCTCGGTGGTCTCGTTGTGGGGCAGCCAGATCTCGACGGTCTTCTCGCCGGCCGCCAGCGTGGGGAAGGAAACCGTGACCGGGGCGCCGGGCTGGTGGCCGGAGGTGCCGGTGGCCATGTCGATGGTGACGACGGTGCCGCCGGTGGCGGTGGCCTGGGCCGTCAGGGCGCCGTCGACCAGGAGGTCGTAGACGCCGTCGGGGCGCGGTGGGAGACCGGCGTAGACGCGCTTGGTGGGCACGGTCAGCAGCTGGATCGTCGTGGAACGGGTGCGGAAGACGACGCGTACGCCCGAGGGTTGTGCCTCGACCATGGCCAGCTGGGGATCGGGGGTCTGTGCGCGGGCCCAGGCGGGAAGGCGGTGCGGGAGCAGGCCTTCGCCCGTCGGTTCGAGCTCGGCGGCGCCACGGACGAGCGCGGCGGTGATCGGGGTGGTGATCATGATGGTCATGGCCTCCTTGCGAAAGCCATTATGCATCTACCTAAAGCATTTAGGCAAGCAGTGCGGCGGCGGGCCGGCCCCACGCCGGCAGGCCTTTGCGCTCGGCGAGGGCCAGGGCCGTGCGGGCCGGCCCCGGATCGCCGAGCATGGCGGCCAGGGCGGTGTGGGCCGGGATCAACGGCCAGGCGGCGCCCACCCGCTCGGCGTCGGCGATGACCGAGCGCAGGTCGGCCTCGGCCTCACCGGCGCGGCCCCGGCGAGCGCGGAGGCGGCCCAGGTGGAGGCGGGCGTCGAGCATGGTCAGGGGCAGCCGGTCGGGCCGGGACAGGAAGTGCAGGAGCCTCTCCTCCAGGCCGTCCAGGTGGCCGGTGGCCAGGTCGAGGGCGTGCTCGGTGAGCTCGACGACCGGGCGGATCCGCTCGTACTCGGCGGCGGCGGGCAGGCCCCGGGCGATCGTCAGGAGCTGCGCGGCCCGGTCCGGGCGACCGGTGTGCAGGGCGCCCTGGGCCCAGTTCAGGCACGCGCGCAGGTGGTCGCGGGGACGGTCGGCGAAGCGCGGATCGGTCAGGGCCGTGCGCACCGCCGGCCAGGCCTCCGGATCGTCCAGTTCCAGCCGCAGCGACAGCCGGGCGATCTCGACCGCGAGCAGGGCCGACGGGTCTCCCGACTGCCGCGCCGCCTCCAGCGCGGCCTCGCCGTAGCGCCAGTGGTCGTCCGCGTGCCGGTCGAGCACCGTGTCCGGCGCCGACAGGATGGCCAGGGCCCGCGCCCGGTGGCCGTGATGCTTGAGGTGGGGGACGGCCCGTTCGATCTCCTCGTATCCGGCGGAGGCCTCGCCCTGCTGGCGCAGCATCCGCCCGAGGGCAAGGCCCAGGTCGCCGCGGGCGCCGGGCGGCAGCCGCCGGTCGGCCAGGATGCGCCGCAGCACCGGGATCGCCTCGGCCTGGGTGACGCCCTCGACGGCCGAGCGGCCCAGTTTGCCGGCCAGTCGGGCCCGCTGCCGGCGGGGCAGCTCGGCGTGGTCCATGGTGGCCAGCAGGAAGCGGGCGGCCGTCGCGTCGTCGCCGCGCGCGGTGGCCAGGTCGGCGGCGGCCTCGGCGTTGCGGACGTGGTCGGCGGCGTTGCCCGCCAGCCGGTAGTGGTGCGCCAGCTGCGCCACCGGGCGGGGCACCTGCCGTTCCAGGACCCGAGCGCAGCGCAGGTGCAGCATCCGTCGCTCCAGTTCCGGGAGCAGCTCGTAGACGACCTGGCGGGCCAGCGTGTGCCGGAACCGGGGCGACCGGCCGTCCACCCGGTGCAGCAGGCCCGCCTCGGCGGCCCGGTCGAGCGCGGTCTCGACCCGGTCGACGGGCAGGGACAGCAGTTCGGCCAGGGCGCGGGCCTCGGCCACGACGCCCAGGACGGCGGCGGCGCCGAGGATGTCGCGCGTGGGCTCGTCCAGCGGGCGCATGCGCCACAGCAGCACGTCGCGCAGCAGGGCCGGCACGGTCACGTCGCCCAGGACGTCGCCCAGCAGGTCGGGCCGCTGGTCGATGCGGTCGATCTCGTGACGTTCGACCAGGGAGCGGACGACCTCCTCGACCAGGAAGGGCACACCGGCCGTACGCTCGAACAGCTGCTCGACGAAGACCGGCGGCAGGAGGTCGCGGCGCAGCAGCCTCCCGGCCAGCGAACCCACCTCGGCCGGCGACAGCGGCGCCAGATGCAGCAGCCGGGCCGGCACCGCGACCGGCTCGCGGGAGGTCATCACCACCGTGAGGCCGGGCACCGGCCGCGCGGCCAGCCACGTCACGAACTCCACAGTGGCCGGATCGGCCATGTGCAGGTCCTCGAGCGCGACCACGACCGGGGCCAGCGCACCCAGCAGGCCGGCCATGGCCCCCAGCAGGCGGGCCCGCTCGGCCTGCGGGTCGTCGAGCGGGGGCGGCGGCGTGAGGGCGGCCAGCGCCGGCAGGTACGGCGCGAAGACGGCGACCGTGGGGTCGAGGCCGGAGGGCAGCGCCGGCGACCAGAGACGCAGCCCGTCCAGGATCGGGCCGAGCGGCAGCGGCTCGCGCAGATCGTCGCAGTGGGCCACGACGACGCGGCCGGCCAGGCCGGACAGGGCCTCGGCGACCAGGCGGGTCTTGCCGACACCGCCCTCGCCGAGCACGAGCACGGCCGACGGGGGAGCGGCCAGCGCCGCGCGCAGCACGGCGAGCTCACCGTCGCGGCCCACGAAGGCCTTGGCGCTGTGCAGGTTGAAGGCGGCGGAAAGCTGGAACACCGCTGCCGAATGTAGCGCCGGGACCCCGCGGACGGCACCTCCGCGGGGTCCCGGGCGCCGGCTCATCCGGTGATGTCCACCGCGGCCATGCTGGTCCCGTCCATCGTCGTGTCCTCTCCGCCCGTGAACTTGGCTGCGGCGACGGTACGAACCACGCCCGCCCGGGGAAAGGCCCGGAAGGCCTCCGGCGGGTTGGCGAAACATACCCGTAACCTTGTACGTCTTTTCGCGTAACAGGCCGGGTCGCCTCAATGCGACAGGACGACCTTTCCGTGCAGCCGCCCGGCCTCGTAGAGCCGATGAACCTCGGGCAGCTCCGCCATCGGCCGGTGCTCGACCGCGCCCGGCGTCACACCCCGCTCGTCGACCAGGCGTGAGATCTCGCCCAGCTGCTTCGCATCCGGCCGCACAACCATCACTTCCCCTCGTACGCCGGCGATCGCGGTGATGGAGACGTACGCCTTCGTGCGCGGGACGGTGATGCGCGGGGCCGTGTTGAAGACGGCGTCGAACTCCCCGCTCGGCACCCCGCGGGTGTAGTCGACGACCTCGTCGGCGTGCCCGGCCGCGGCGAGACTGTGCGGCCCGGCGACGCCGACCACAGTGGCCCCGGCCAGTTTCGCGAACTGCACGGCGAACCGGCCGACGCCCCCGCCGGCCCCGTTGACCAGGATGCGCTGCCCCGGGCGTACGGCCAGATGCTCGTGAATGGCCTGCCACGCGGTGAGCCCCGCCACCGGAAGGGCGGCGGCCTCGGCGAGCCCGAGGGTCGCCGGCGCCGGCGCGAGCTGGCCGGCCGGCGCGGTGACGAACTGCCCGGTGCTGCCGTCCTGGGGCCGGATCAGATAGGCGATCCGGTCCAGCCCGACCAGCTCGTCCGGGACGCCCGGCCCGACCTGGACGACGGTTCCCGCCGCATCGAACCCGGCGATCAGCGGAAACCCGCGGGCGTAGTCGACGTGGCCGGCGCGGACCGCTGCGTCACCCGGGTTGAACGAGGTGGCGGCCACCCGCAGCAGCACCTCGCCCGGACCCGGCACGGGAACCGGGACGTCCTCGTAGCGCAGGACGTCCGGCCCGCCGAACCGGTGCTGGACGATGGCTTTCACGCCTGGAGCAGCTTCATGGCGTACTGCGGGTTGCTGTAGTCCCGCCAGGCCACGATCTTCCCGTCCCGGATCTCGTAGACGGCCAGGTTCATGATGGGCGCGAGCTTGCCACCGGGCAGCGCCAGCCCGTGCACCTGCTCGGCCAGCACCACATCGCCGTCCACGGCCTGGTTGACGGTCTCGAACTTCACCTGCGCGAAGTTCTGGAACACGCCATGCCAGATCCTCACGACGGCGTCGCGGCCCTTGACCGGCGGCTCCCCGTAATTCTCGAAGACCACGTCCGGGTGCAGGAACGCACCCACCTTGCTCGCGTCCCTGGTGTTGAAGGCCGCGACGAATTCCCTTGCCAACGTGCCGTTGTCAGTAGTCATGCCGACGACAGTTGCTCGCCAAAAATGGACCCGCAAGTCCAAAGCCGGGCGTCACCGGTGCCAGAACTGCCGGGGTGCGTAGCCCTCGCGGCGCAACCAGTGCTCGGTGTAGACGACGCGCTGCGCCTCCAGCACGCCGATGGTGCCGGTCGGCGGCTCGTCGAGCGGGCGCGAGCGCTCCACGTGGTCGGACTGCCAGCGCACCACCGGCCAGTAGCGGTCGAAGCCGTCGTCGCCGGGCACGAGGATCTGGGCGGTCCCGAAAAGCTGTGCGCCGCGGCTGCTCGCCTGGCCGACGAGAGGGGCGAACACCCCCACCGACACGCGGGGATCGGCCCGGATGTTGCGCATCTTCGGCGACGTGCCCACCGCCGTGAAGACGAGCGCGAAGTCCAGGTGGAAGTAGCGCACCGGCGTGGCCAGCGGCCCGTCCGGGCCCACCGTGGCCAGCACGCACATGTTCTGCGACGAGAGCAGATTGAGGATGCGCTCCTCGAGGCGCTCGCGGTCCAGCCGCCGGGTGGGGCTGGGCCCGGCCAGCCAAGGATTGGTCGTCACCATGGACGTGCATTCTGGTCCTATGACGACGGAGGAGACGCTCGCGGGTCTGGTTCGGGCGAACGCGTGGATGACGGAAGTGCTGACGGCGGTGCGCGACGAGGCGGTACCCGACGCGTGGGTGGGCGCCGGGGTGCTGCGTGATCTGGTGTGGGGTGAGCGTTTCGGCGCGGGCTTCACCCCGGGTGTCGTACGGGACGTGGACGTGGCCTTCTTCGATCCGGGCGACCTGACGCGCGCCAACGACGACCGCGTGACCGAGCGCCTGAGCCGCCGCCGGCCCGGCGTGCCGTGGGAGGCGAAGAACCAGGCCGCCGTGCACACCTGGTACGCCGCGAAGTTCGGCGGCGACCCGGTCGAGCCGTTCACGTCCATCGAGGACGCCGTAGGCACCTGGCCCGAGACGGCGACCGCGGTGGCGGTGCGCCTGCGCGCGGACGGCGAGCTGGACGTGTGCGCCCCCTTCGGCCTGGACGACCTCCTCAACGGCGTCTGGCGCCGAAACCCGCGCCGCGTCGGCCTGGAACGGTCCCGAGCCCGCCTCGAACGCCACCAGCCCCAGGTCCGCTGGCCGCGCGTGACCATCGTCGCGCCCGAGTGATGACGCCGGCCGTCCCCGGTTTCGGGCTACCCAGCGGTCACCGCCACCGCCGCCACGACTCGGCCACCGCTGCCCCTTGATCCGCGCCGCCGGTCCCGTTCAGGATCCCGATCGAGCCCGGCCCGCTCGGCCACAGCCCGCAACCCGGTGTTGCCCGCATGAGCCCACAGCCGAAGCGCGTCCGGCCCGCGCCACCCGAACGCCCCGCCCGCGCCCAGGGTGATGTTGCCCAGCCGCTCTCCGGTCACCGGGTCGGCGATCAGAAACCCGCGCGGCCCGGCGCGACGGGACCGAGGAGCCTGGCCCTCGCCAGCGAATTGGGCGACGGCACGATCCTGGCCGGCGGTGTCACCGCGGCCGGCGCGGCCAAGGTCGTCCTGGAACAATCGAGGGGCTACCTCGACACGGCGGCCTTTGGTCAGCTGACGGCCGCAGACGGGACGGCGTGGCTCACGATGGCGTCATCCCCGTCTGCGGCCTTGATGAAGGATCAGCTGAAGTGGCGGGCGAAGAAGCGGACCGCGCTCTCGGCCTCGAAGCGTGGCAGCTGTTTGTGCGTGCCGGCGTTGGCGTGCAAGGTCTTCTCGGTGGAGGCGAAAGCGTCGAACAACGCCAGGCCCTCGTCGCGGGGGATGTGCTCGTCGTGCCACTGGAGGGCGAACTCCAGGGGCACCGTGATCTGGCGGGCGGCCTCCAGCAGGGGCGGGGCCGGCCAGAACTGGCCCAGGACGGCGGCCTTGATGCGGGGGTCGCGGGCGATCAGCGGGATGCCGATGGCGGTGCCCATGTTGAGGCCGAAGTACCCGACCGTGTCGAAGCCCAGGGCGTCCAGGGCGGCCTGCCACTCGGGCACGGCCTGGGTGGCCAGGTGCAGGTTGTAGCGGACGACGATCGGGCCTTCGGGCTCGCCGGCCTCGCGGGCGCGGAACAGGTCGGCGATCTCGCGTTCGTCGTGTGGGGTGCGGGGGCGGTCGCCGTGGCCGGGGGCGTCGAGGACGGCCACCGAGCAGCCGGCGCCGTGGACGAGCAGGTGGGCCCGGCCGGACATGGCGGGGGCCTTCTTGTGGGTGCCGCCGCCGTGGCCCATCAGGACCAGCGGGGTGGCGCCGGCCGCGCCGGCGGGTGACCAGAGGACGCCGGGGACGCCGCCGACGGTGAAGTCGCGTTCGCGGATGCCGTCGGTGGTCGTGTCGGATGTGAAGCGCATGGGTGGTGCCTTTCGGGAGTGTGCCTGGTGCTCAGGCGCTCCCGGCCGTGACGCGGCGAGGGAGCACCCGGGTCGATGCGATGGTCACGGGGCTCACCTCCTTGCGCGATGTCACGGCTGACGGCACTGTACGGCCCGGCCGCCCGGGCCGTACAGCGAATTTCGTCAGTCGCCCTTGACGTTGACGATCTGGCGCAGCGTGTGGCGGATCTCCACCAGATCATCGGCGTCGTTCATGACCACGTCGATGGGCTTGTAGGCCTGCGGGATCTCGTCGAGGAAGGCGTCGGTGTCGCGGTATTCGATGCCTTTCATGGCCTCGCGCAGCTGCTCGCGGGTGAAGGTCTTGCGGGCCTTCGACCGCGAGTAGTTGCGGCCCGCGCCGTGCGGGGACGAGTTCAGGGCCAGGCGGTTGCCCTTGCCCACGACCACGTACGACGCGTCGCCCATCGAACCCGGGATCAGACCCGGACGGCCCTGCTCGGCGTTGATGGCGCCCTTGCGGGAAAGCCACACCTTCTTGCCGAAGTGGGTCTCCTGCTCCGTGTAGTTGTGGTGGCACTGCACCCGCTCGAGCTCCTCGACCGGCCCGCCGGTGAACTCGGCGAAGCAGGCCACGACCCGGTCCATCATCTCGTCGCGGTTGGACAGGGCGAAGTCCTGGGCCCAGCGCAGCTCGCGGATGTAGCGCCAGAACTCGTCGGTGCCCTCGGCCAGGTACGCCAGGTCGGGGTCGGGCACACTGATCCAGTAGCGCTTCATCAGCTCCTGCGCCACCTTGATGTGATGCGTGGCGATCTTGTTGCCGACGCCGCGCGAACCCGAGTGCAGGAACAGCCACACGGCGCCCGTCTCGTCGGCGGTCACCTCGATGAAGTGGTTGCCGCTGCCGAGCGTGCCCAGCTGGAGCTGCCAATTCCCCGCGTACTGCCCCGGCTCGAACCCCGCCTTCTCCGCCTTGGCGGTCAGCGTCTCGACGCGGCGGGCCGCGGTGTCGGTGATGGCCGTGTTGTAGACGCCGGCCGACAGCGGAACCGCACGCTCGATCGCCGTGCGCAGGTCGGCCAGGTTCGGCTTGAGGTCGTCACGGTGGTACTGCGTCCGCACCGCGGCCATGCCGCAGCCGATGTCGACACCCACGGCGGCCGGGATGATCGCGCCGAGCGTGGGGATGACCGAGCCGACGGTCGCTCCCTTGCCGAGGTGGGCGTCGGGCATGAGGGCGATGTGCGGAAAGATGAAGGGCAGTGTCGAAGCGGTTTCCGCCTGGGCCAAGGTGCCGGCCTCGATGAGGCTGGCCCAATTGATCAGACGGTCGTTTACCCGCTGCATGACTGCTCTCCCCTCCGGGGGACGTCGGTGATTGTCGCCGGTCACGCTAGCTGCCAAGATCGCTGAGCGCTCCCGATTTACAGGCCGGCGCCCGCCACGACTGGAGCGCGGTGAGCTGCCGGGCGACCACGGCCGGGGGCACGAGGCGCAGCAGCGGGTCGCGGAGCGGGCTGGAGCTCTGCAACAGCCGGCCCATGGCCCGGGCGCGGGCGGCGATCGGGCGGGTGCGGTGACGACGGGCTTTGTCGTACGCCGTGAGGGCCCCGTCGATCGGCAGCGTGGCCAGCAGAGTGGTGAGGGTGGCCGCGTCCTCCATGGCCTGGGCGGCGCCCTGGCCGAGGTCGGGGGTCATGGCGTGGGCGGCGTCGCCCAGCAGGACCGTGCGTCCCCGGCGGAAGGTGGCCGGCGGCCGGGCCAGGTCGTGGATGTCGGTGCGGACGATCGCGGCCGGATCGGTGGCGGCGAGCACGTCGCCGATCGGGGCATGCCAGCCCGCGAAGCGGCGGTGGAGCTCGGCGTGGTCGTCGGGGAACGGCGTGCGGGCCGGCAGCGAGACGACGCCGAACCAGTAGACCCGGCCGTCGGGCAACGGGGCCAGGCCGAAACGCTCGCCGCGGCCGAGGCTCTCGCCGGCCCCGCCGAGCAGGTCGACCGGGTGGGCGGTGACGCCGCGCCAGCTCGTGTACCCCGCATAGCGCACACCGGGATCGCCGGGCCACGACGCGCGGGTCGGCGAGCGCAGGCCGTCGGCGGCGACCACGACGTCGGCATCGACCGGGTCGGCGGGATCGTGCGGGTGGCCGTAGTGGACCGTGCCCGGCGGCAGCAGCGACGCCAGGGTGGCCTGGAGGTCGGCCCGGTGGACCACGCGCAGGTCACGCACGGCCCCGGGCGGGATGATCGAGAGCCACCGGCCGTCGGAGCGGCGCTGGCCGGCGGTCAGCGTGGAGCGGGGGCCGGCGATGGCCCGGACCGCGTCGCCGGCGCCCACGGCGTCGAGGGCGGCGAAGGCGTTGCCGAACAGGGACAGGCCGGCGCCGGCCACGGTGGGCACCGGGGAACGCTCGAGCACGGTGACCTGCCAGCCGAGGCGATGCAGGCCGATGGCGGTGGTCAGGCCGCCGATGCCGGCGCCGATGACGGTGGCTCTACGCATGTAGAGGACTCTACTCCCGTAGAGTGGGGTTGTGAAGAGTGGGGACCGGCGAGAGGCCATCGCGGACGCGGCCATCGCGATCGTGGCCCGGGAGGGGCTCCGGTCGCTGACGCACCGGGCGATCGACAAGGAGCTGGGCCTGGCGACGGGCTCGACGTCGTACTACGCGCGCACCCGCCGCGACCTCCTCGAGGCCATGGTCCACCGGCTGGCGGCGCGCACGGCCGGAGACATGGCGAGCGTGGCCGACTGGGACATCACCTGGGCCCAGGGGCGGCGGCCGGTGGACGACGCCGCGGACCGGCTCGCGCGACTGCTCGACCAGTTGGCCGAGCGGCCCGGCGACCATCTGGCCCGTTACGCGCTGGTCGTGGAGCTGACCGGCGATCCCGAGCTGCACGCCGGGCTGACGAGCGCGTCGCCGGCCCGGGCCGGCTTGCTGGCCGCGGCGGCCGCGACGTTGCGGGGGCTTGGCGTCGAGGAGCCGGAACGGCACGCCCCGGCCTTGGTCGCGGTGGTCGACGGGCTGCTGCTCGACCGGCTCGCCGGCTCCGGGGTGGACCCGGCGAGCCGTCCGGACGCGCGGGAGACGATCGCCGCCTATCTGCGCGGCCTGACCCGTTAGGAGCGGCCCGCCAGCACCCGGGCCCGGAGGCGCTGCAAGGGTGGCATCAGGCCGTAGATGACGATCGGGACGGCGATCGAGGCGAAGACCAGGGTGCGGAGCACGGTCGGTGCGTCGCGCAGCAGGGGGCCGAGCAGGAACTGCAGGGCGGTGAGGGTCGGGAAGACGGCCAGCCAGATCATGACGGCCATGTGGTGACGGGACGGTGGTGGGATCCTGCGTTCGCTCATGGCGGCCAGGCTGCGCCCGGGCGTGCGGAAACGGCAAAGAATGTTGCTGGGGCTGGGACGCGGGCGTTCGAATCGGGGCATGGAACAGCCCGAAGTCGGCGCCCGCCTGCGGCGCGTTCGTCACCGTCGCGGCCTCACGTTGGCCGCGCTCGCCGGGATGACCGGCATCTCGAAGAGCACGCTCTCCCGGCTCGAGAGCGGGCAGCGGCGGCCCACCCTCGACCTGCTGCTGCCGCTCGCGCGGGCCCACCAGGTGCCCCTCGACCAACTGGTCGGCGCGCCTCCGGTCGGTGATCCGCGGGTGCGCCTGGTGCCGCGCCGGGCCAACGGGCGCACCGTCCTTCCGCTCACCCCGCACGCGGGGACGTTGCAGGCGTGGAAGGTGATCGTGCCGGCCGATCAGAACGAGCCGGATCCGCGTGTCCACGAAGGACACGAGTGGCTCTACGTGCTCTCGGGGACCTTACGGCTCGTGCTGAACGGGCGGGATCTCGTGATGCGGGCGGGCGAGGCGGCCGAGTTCGACACCCGGGTGCCGCACTGGTTCGGCAGCACGGGCGGGCAGCCGGTGGAGCTGCTCAGCATTCTGGGCCGGCAGGGCGAGCGGATGCACGTCCTGACCTCAGGCCGCCGGAGGCGGCCGGACGTTGCAGGACAGCCCGGCAGCGGGGAACGGCCTTGACCACGACGTGGCCGTTCCCCAACTCAGTCCGCCTCGGGTGAATCCCGTACCTCTGAAGCTTTAAGCCGGAACCGGCGCAGTACGCCATTGCTCCGACCCGAAGACCTCGTAGCGGATGCGCTCCTCGGGCAGGCCCCGGCGGTGAAGGGCGGAGCGGACGGCCTGCATGAACGGGACCGGGCCGCAGAGGTAGACCTCGGTGCCGGGGTGCAGGGGGATGGCGTCGGGGTCGACGCGGCCGGCGAACGCGCCCGGCGCCGGCTGCTCGTACCAGGTGAGGTGCTCGAAGGAGCGCAGGCGGTTCCCGGCCGCGGAGATCTCGCCGCGCAGCGGGTGGCGGGACGGGCTGCGGTCGGCGTGCACGACGGTGACGGTGCGGCCGGGCTGGGTGCGGGCGACCTCGTCGAGGATGGCGGCCATCGGGGTGACGCCGACGCCCGCGCTGATCAGCAGCAGCGGGTGGTCTCCGTCCTCGGGCAGGGTCAGATCGCCGTACGCCTGCGAGACCGTCAACTGGTCGCCGGGGCGGACCACGTCGTGGATCCACCCGGAGACGACGCCGTCCGGGCTGCCGGCGACGCCACGGACGCGGCGGACCGTGATGCGCAGGGTGCCGCCGTTCGGCGCCTGGGACAGCGAATATTGGCGCAACTGACGGCTGCCGTCGGGCAGGGTGGCGGCGATCGTCACGTACTGGCCCGGGCGGTACCGCGGGACCGGCGCGCCGTCGGCCGGGGTGAGCAGCAGCGAGACGGTGTCGTCGGCCTCGGCCACCTTGTTGGCCACGACGTAGGTGCGCCAAGGGTTTTCGCCGTCGACGCCGGCCGACGCGTAGACGCGCGACTCGATCCCGATGAGGCGGACGGCGAACAGCCAGTAGACCTCGTCCCACGCGGCGGCGATCTCGGGAGTGACGGCGTCGCCGAGAACGGTGCCGACGGCGCCCAGCAAGTATTTGCCGACCATCGCGTACTGCTCGGGGCGGATGCCGAGAGCGCAGTGCCGCTGGGCGATCCGGTCGACGACGTGCTCCGGCAGCGGGGCCTCGCCGATCAGGTGGGAGGCGAACAGGGCGACCGCGCCCGCCAGGGCCGACTTCTGCTCGCCGGTGGCCTGCGCGCTGCGGCTGAACAGGTTGAGCAGCTCGGGGTTCTCGCCCAGCATCGTGTCGTAGAAGACACCGGAGATCTGGTCGATGTGCGCGCCGACGACCGGCAGGGTCGCCGCGACGATCGGCGCGCTCTTTGCTGACAGCACGAGGTTGCTCCTTACAGGTTGACCAGGATCTGATACGTCGGCGGCGAGGTGAGGTCACCGACGCTGAGGGGGTCGAGCGCCGCGTAGAAGGCCTCCTGCGCCTTGCGGAGCGCGCCGCGCAGGCGGCAGCCCCGGCTCAGCGGGCAGGCGGTCTCGCCCTCGCAGTCGACGACCTCGGTGGCGCCTTCCAGTTCCCGCACCACGGCCCCGATCGAGGCGTCGCGGGCGGCGGCGGCGAGGCGGACACCGCCGTTGCGGCCGCGGACGGTCTCGAGCAGCCCCATGTGCTGAAGCTTCTGCACCACCTTGGCCAGATGGTGGCGAGGCACGTTCAGCGACTCGGCGAGGTGGTCGATGGTGAGCAGATCGTCACCGACCGCGCCGAGCATGAGGATCCGGAGGCTGATGTCAGTCGACCGGTTGAGGCGCACGAGGGAAGCGTGCCACAAAGAGGAGTCTTGGAGTCCTGTTTATGGGGATGGTCACTCCGCAAACCCTTGGAGGTACGCCTTCTCGAAGAGCCCCGGGGGCAGGGGACGGCCGCCGTCGTGGTCCGGGCCGTCTCCCGCCGCCGGGCTGTCCTGCAACGACCGCGAGCCTTCGGCCCGCTGGCTTCACCCCTCGCCCCGCCCCACGGGCGACGCTGGCTAGGATCCGCGCTGTGCGACTCCCCGACGTCATCCCGATCAAGTACGAGCCGGACTACCGCACGAGCCGCATCGGACGGCGTACGGGCGGACAGTTCTTCGCTGACGTCACCGGCGCCTACCAGGAAAACGTCAAGCCAGGTCACGACTGGCGGAACCAGCAGCGGATCTACGCGGTGCTCCATCTCTTCGACGAAATCGGGCACCACACCGGCTCGCACCTCCGGTTCACCGGCGTCAGCGGCGACAGTCCCGCAGCCGTCGAGGCCGCCGAGCAGGTCCTGTCGGACTGGCTGGACCGCCTCGAGGCGGTCACGTACGGCAATATCGCCATCCGCCCCTTCCGGGTCGAGTTCGACGACGTCGTCTTCGGCCTCATCGACGAGACCACCGACGACCCGGACGAGGGCCACGGCGGGCCATGGGCCGAGCTCTACCCACAACGGCTTGGGTTCCACGAGCCATGGAACGGCGAATACGACACCTAGGACGCTGGGAGGGGCCGGTTCGAGTCCGGCCGCCAGTCGAGAGCCACCCTGTGTTTTCCTCTCGTGGTGGAGACGTGGGATGACGACGGGGTTGTCGCGCTGCGGCCGTGGAGTGTGGACGATGCCGAGTGGTATGCGGCGGCCGCCGGGGATGAACTCATTCAGCGGTTTACGTCGGAACCGGCCGCCGTCAGCGTGGAAGCGCTGCATAAGGCCATCGAAGCCGGGCCGCGCGGGTTTCTCATCGCCGACTCGGTGACCGGGGAACGGCTGGGCAACATCGCCCTGGGTGAGGACGGGGACGTCTCCTACTGGCTGGCCGCGCCGGCGCGGGGGCGTGGGGTTGCCACCCGGGCGCTTCGGCTGTTCGTGGAGTGGGCGTTCGGGCGAAGCGGGCTGGACGAGCTTCGGCTGTGGACTCATGCGGGCAACACCGCGTCGCGGGCCGTGGCCGAGCGGGCCGGGTTCGTGCGGGATCCTGAACGGGACCGGCGGCGGCGGGTCAAGGGGGAGTGGTGGCCGACCGTGGCGTATCGGCGGCGGCGGTGACCGCGGCGTAGCGGGCGGCCAATGCCCGTACAGCCGCAAGAAGCTCTGGCGCGTCGACCACCTCGAAGTCGGCGCCCAGGAAGCCCAGCCACAGCGCCAGCGTCTCGGGGCTGTCCGAGCCCGGGGTGAAGGCGCAGCGGTCCCCGGCCAGCGGCTCGATCTCGGTGGCGATCGGCAGGCGGGCGCGGACGTGTGCGGCCGGCGCGTGGACGATCACGCGGGCCCGGTAGTGCCACGTGGCCTCCTGGAGACCGCGGGCCACGTCCGGTGACGGTGGCACCGGGCGCGGGGTGAACCGCGGGCCGTTCGGGATGTGCAGGGTCATCCGGTCGGCCCGGAAGGTGCGCCAGTCGTCGCGGGCCGGGTCCCAGGCCAGCAGATACCAGCGGCGCTGGTCGTGGACCAGGCGGTACGGCTCGGCGTCGCGACGGCTGACCAGGCCGGCGTGGTCGCGGTAGTCGAAGCGCAGCCGTTCGTGCTCCTGACAGGCGTACGCGATGCGGGTGAGCACGTCCGGGTCGACCGGCGGGCCCGGGGACGGCAGGAGCAGCGTGGCCGACTGCACGGCCCGGACCCGGTGGCGCAGACGGGAGGGCAGGAGCTGTTCGAGCTTGGTCAGCGCGGCGCCGCGCAGGTTGACCGCGACGGCCACCGCCTCGTCGCCGTCGAGCAGCAGCGGCGGGAGGGCCGGGCCCGTACCCAGCCGGTAGCCGCCGGCGACGCCGGGGCGGGCGTCGACCGGATAGCCGAGTGAGCGCAGCCGGTCGATGTCGTGGCGGATCGTGCGCGTGGTGACGCCGAGCCGCTCGGCGAGCGAGGGCCCGGTCCAGTCGGGGCGCGACTGCAGCAGGGACAGCAGGCGCAGCAGCCGGGCGGCGGTGTCCATTTCAGGAACCTAGCCTTCCGCGATTGTCTTTAGCGTCGGCTCATGGACACCTTCCGGATCGAGATCGCACAGACCGACGTCGATGACCTTCACGCGCGCCTGGCCCGGACGCGATGGCCCGGCGACGGCTGGGGCCGCGGCATCGGCCTGGCCGAGGTGCGGGAGCTGGCCGGTTACTGGCGGTCCGGCTACGACTGGCGGGCCGCCGAGCGCCGGCTCAACGAGCTTCCGCAGTTCGTCACCGAGATCGACGGCCAGCGTGTGCACTTCGCGCACGTTCGCTCATCGGCGCGCGACGCCAAGGCGCTGATGCTCACGCACGGCTTCCCGAGCTCGTTCGCCGAGTTCGAGGAGCTGATCACGCTGCTGCCCGACTTCCACCTGGTCGTGCCCTCGCTGCCCGGCTACACCTTCTCGGCGCCGCTGGCCGGGCCCGGCTGGACCATGGCCCGGATGGCCGGGGCCTGGAAGACCTTGATGGAGCGTCTGGGGTACGACCGGTACGGCCTCCACGGCGGCGACGTAGGAGCCGGAGTCTCGGGTGCCGTCGCCGGCATCGACGGCGACCACGTCATCGGCGTGCACGTCTGCACGGACCCGGTGACCGCCGCCGCGACCGCCACCTTCATTCCCGGCATGGCCGACCGGCTCGACCCGGACGATCCGCTCGACAAGCTGATCCGCGAGCGCATGGACGCCTTCACCCACGAGGACTCCGGCTATCTCGCCATTCAGAACACCAGGCCACAGACCATCGGGTACGGCCTGACGGACTCACCGGTGCTGCAACTGGCCTGGATAGCCGAGAAGTTCGCCGAGTGGACCGAGCGCCTGGTCGACCGCGACCGCCTGCTGACGAACGTCTCCCTCTACTGGCACACCGCCTCCGGCGTGACCGCCGCCCACACCCTCTACGAGCAGGCCCACTCCACCGACTGGGGCAGCCCGCCCGCCGTCCCGCAGGCGTTCGCCGTCTTCGGCGCCGACGACACCGTCCGCAAGCTGATACCCACCCCGCCCGGCACCCGCTGGACCGAGTTCGCGCACGGCCGCCACTTCCCGGCCCTGGAGGCCCCGGCCGACCTGGCCGAGGACCTGCGCGAGTTCTTCCGGGAGCTTGACTAGGGGGCGGACCGGATCGCGGCGAGTAGGGCGGTCGCCAGGCCGAAGTCGGTGGTCTCGCGGCCGCCCGGGCCGGCGGGGGAGGAGGTGCCGAGGCCCACAGTGAGGTCGTCGGGGATCACGCGCTTGGCCGAGGCGTGGATGGCGGGGACGCCCGTGCGCAGCAAGGCCGGGATCAGGTCGAGGGTGACGCCGCCGCCGGCCATGATCTCGATGCGGCCGGCGGCCGTGGTGGTCAGGGCGGCCAGAGCCGGCAGGGCGTCGCCGACCGAGGTGGCGCCGGCGGAGGTCAGGATCCTCCGTACGCCCAGGGCGGCCAGGGTCTCGACGGCCGCGGCCGGGTCGGTGAGGGTGTCGAAGGCCCGGTGGAAGGTCACGGGGGCGTCGCCGGCGGCGTCGAGGACGCGCTTGACCAGGTCGGTGTCGACGGTGGCGTCGCGCACGCCGCCGACGACCACGCCGGTGGCGCCCGCGAGCAGCACGTGGCGTACATCCCGCAGGATCGTCGCCGTCTCGGCCGGGTCGTAGGTGAAGCCGCCGGGGCGCGGGCGGACCAGCACGTGGACCGGTGGGATGCCGGCCGTGGCCACGGCGGCCTCGACGAAGGCCAGCGACGGGGTCACACCACCGAGGGCGAGGGCGGAGCAGAGCTCGATGCGGTCGGCCCCGATACGGGCCGCCACCTCGAGGCCGTGAGTGTCCTGGACGGCGAGCTCGAAGGCGACGGGGCTCAGGGCGGGCTCCTCGGGACGAGAAATGGGAAACAAACCTGATTATTTCATGCGGGGAGATGGACCACGCACGCGCCGGGTGCGGCGAACGGCTCGAGGACCACGTCGTCCGCTTCGCCCAGTACGCCCTGGATGATCCCGGCGTGCAGCCCGCACATGCCGTCGGGGTAGCGGTGGACCAGGTCCAGGTACGGGCAGGCGTGCAGGTCGATCCGGCGCTCCGCGCGCGGAGCGGGGGCGAAGCCGAGCGCGTCGAGCACCGCCGGCAGCCCGCCCCGAGCGGCCAAGGAACGGCCCCAGCGGCGGCCGGCGCCGACGCTGGCGGCCCGGTCGTCGCCCACCTGGTCGAGCAGCGCTCGCAGCAACAGCGAGTAGAGGTTGCCCGGTGAGGGGGTCAGCGCCCGGTACCGCCAGGCCGGCCGGTACGGGACGCCGCCGCTGGCCCGGGCCTTCACCAGGCGGCCCTCGGCGACCAGGCCGTCGAGCTGACTGCGCACCGTGGACGGTGGCCGACCGACGCGGGCGGCGACCTGCGCCGTGGTCAGGCCGAGGGCGGCCTCCTGGACCACGCGCAGAACGGGGGACTCCATGGTTCTGACCGTATTCCCAGGGCCGGGAACGGCCAACAAAGAGGACTTTGGTCCCTAATTTCGGGGGGTTGTACGACGGCCGCGCCTGTTCTGATATGAGGCATGCAGGCGTCCCGTACACCGGCTCGCGGTCTGCTGCTGGCGGTCGCGACCCTCGGCTTCGTCGTCAACTCGTGGGCGTGGGCACTGCTGAGCCCGCTGGCCCCGCGTTTCCAGGCCGCGCTCGAGCTCGACTCCACCCAGCAGGCCCTCGTGGTGGCCGTGCCGGTGGTCGTCGGATCGCTCGGGCGCATTCCGGTGGGCGCGCTCACCGACCGGTTCGGCGGGCGGGTCATGTTCCCGATCGTCTCGCTCGCGACGGTGGTGCCGGTGCTCTATCTCGGGCTGTCCGGCACGACGTCGTTCGCCGGGCTGCTGATCGGCGGTTTCTTCCTCGGCGTCGGCGGCTCGGTCTTCGCGGTGGGCGTGCCCTTCGTCAACGCCTGGTTCCCGCCCGAGCGGCGCGGGCTGGCCGTGGGCGTCTTCGGGGCCGGGATGGGCGGCACCGCGGTCAGCGCCCTCACCACGGTCCGGCTGGTCGACGCGGGCAGCATGAGGACGCCGTTCCTGGTTTCGGCGGCCGTGCTCGTGGTGTACGCCTTCGTCTCCTTCACGGTGCTCCGGGACGCCCCGGGACGGCCGGTGCCGACTGCGCCGTTCACCCAGCGCCTCGCGGCGACGCTGCGGCTGCGCGTGACGTGGCAGGCCTCGGCGGTGTACGCGGTCGCGTTCGGCGGCTACGTCGCGTTCTCCGTCTACCTGCCGGCCTATCTGAAGACCGCCTACGGTCTCACGCAGGCCGACGCGGCCAACCGGATGGCCGGATTCGTGCTGCTGGCCGTCGTCATGCGCCCCACCGGCGGCTGGCTCTCCGACCGCTTCGGCGGCGTGCGCGTGCTCGCCGCCGCCCTCTCGGTGGTCGTACTGGGCGCTGTCGTGCAGGCCTTCACCCCGCCCCTGATGCCGCTGGGCACCATCGCCTTCCTGGCCATGGCGGCCGCGCTCGGCGCGGGCAGCGGAGCCACCTTCGCGCTCGTCGCGGTGATGGCGCCGGCCAGCCAGGTCGGCTCGGTCACCGGCGTGGTCGGCGCGGCCGGCGGGCTCGGCGGTTTCCTTCCGCCTCTGGTCATGGGCGGGCTGTACGAGGCGTACGAGTCGTACGCGATCGGCCTGGCCCTTCTGGCCCTGGTCGCCCTGGCCGCCATGACGCTGACGGTGACCGCGATAGCGAGGACAACCCGCACCGAGGGAAGGGTCAGGAATGCCTGAACTGGACGACGCTCTGGTCGGCACGCGCCGCTTCTTCACCCGTGGGGAGGTGTCGGCCGACCATCGCGCCCTCTTCCAGATCGGCGGCAGGCAGGCCGACACGTTCTACCGCGACCGGTGGTCGCACGACAAGGTGGTGCGCTCCACGCACGGCGTCAACTGCACCGGTTCGTGCTCCTGGAAGGTGTACGTCAAGGACGGCATCATCACCTGGGAGGCCCAGCAGACCGACTATCCGAGCGTCGGGCCGGACAGCCCGGAGTACGAGCCGCGCGGGTGCCCACGGGGAGCCGCGTTCTCCTGGTACACCTACTCGCCGACGCGCGTGCGATATCCGTACGTCCGCGGGGTCCTGCTCGAGATGTGGCGCGAGGCGCGGCGGCGGCTCGGCGACCCGGTGGCCGCGTGGGCCGAGATCACGGGCGATCCGGTGAAGGCGCGCGCCTACAAATCGGTGCGGGGCAAGGGCGGGCTCGTGCGGGCCACCTGGGACGAGGCGACCGAGATGATCGCCGCCGCCCACGTGCACACCATCAAGGAGTACGGGCCGGACCGGCTCGCCGGGTTCTCCCCTATCCCGGCCATGTCGATGGTGTCGCACGCGGCCGGCGCCCGCTTCTACAACCTGCTCGGCGGGGCCATGCTGTCGTTCTACGACTGGTACGCGGACCTGCCGGTGGCCTCGCCGCAGATGTTCGGCGACCAGACCGACGTTCCCGAGTCGGGCGACTGGTGGGACGCCGGCTACCTCATCATGTGGGGCTCCAACCTGCCGGTGACCCGCACGCCGGACGCGCACTGGATGGCCGAGGCGCGGTACCGCGGGCAGAAGGTCATCGCGGTCGCGCCCGACTACGCCGACAACGTGAAGTTCGCCGACGAGTGGCTCGCCCCGGCCCCGGGCACGGACGGCGCCCTGGCCATGGCGATGGGCCACGTCGTGCTCAAGGAGTTCTTCGTCGACCGGCAAACCGGCTATTTCCTCGATTACGTACGCCGGTACACCGATCTGCCGTTCCTCGTGACGCTCGACAATGGACGCCCGGGGAAGATGCTCACGGCGGCCGACCTCGGGCAGGAGGTGGAGAACGCCGCCTTCAAGACCGTGGTGCTCGACGCCGGCGGCACGCCGGTGGTGCCGAACGGGTCACTCGGATTCCGGTACGGCGAGACGGGTGCCGGGAAGTGGAACCTCGACCTGGGCGAGGTGTCGCCGTTGCTGAGCGCGGCCGGCGCGGGCGTGGCCGAGGTCGAACTGCCGCGCTTCGACACGCCGGACGGGTCGGCCGGCACGATCCGGCGCGGCGTTCCGGTGCGTCTCGTGGCCGGGCGGACGGTCACCACGGTGTTCGACCTTCTGCTGGCGCAGTACGGCGTCGGGCGGCCGGGCCTGCCCGGGGAGTGGCCCAGCGGCTACGACGACGCGGATTCGCCGTACACGCCGGCCTGGCAGGAAACCATCACGGGTGTGCCGGGACCGGCGGCGGCCCGCATCGCGCGGGAGTTCGCGGCCAACGCCGAGGAGTCCCGTGGCCGCTCGATGATCATCATGGGTGCGGGCGCCAACCACTGGTTCCACTCGGACACCATCTACCGGTCGTTCCTGACGCTGACGACGCTGACCGGATGTCAGGGCGTGAACGGTGGCGGCTGGGCCCACTACGTCGGCCAGGAGAAGGTCCGCCCGATCACCGGCTATTCGGTGCTGGGGACCGCCTCCGACTGGACGCGGCCGGGGCGGCAGATGATTCAGACCGCCTACTGGTATCTGCACACCGACCAGTACCGCTACGACCCGTTCTCCGCCTCCACCCTGTCGGTGGCGAAAGGCTTCGCGGACAGGACGACAGCCGACCTCATCGCCGCGAGCGCGCGAATGGGCTGGATGCCTTCGGTGCCACACTTCAACCGCAACCCGCTCGACCTCGCGGACGAGGCCGCGGCGGCCGGCGAGCCGGTGGCGGACCACATCGTCAAGAGTCTTCAATCGGGGGACCTCCGTTTCGCGGCCGAGGATCCGGACGCGCCCGAGAATTTCCCCCGGGTGCTGACGATCTGGCGGGCCAACCTGCTGGGTTCGTCGGCGAAGGGCAACGAATACTTCCTGAAGCATCTCCTGGGAGCGGACCACGCCGTACGAGCGGAACAAGCGCCGATGTGGCACGGGGAAGCACCCACCGGCAAGCTCGACCTGCTGCTGACGCTCGACTTCCGGATGACCTCGACGACCGTCTACTCCGACATCGTGCTGCCCGCGGCCACCTGGTACGAGAAGCACGACCTCAACACCACCGACATGCACCCGTTCGTGCACTCGTTCAACCCGGCCATCGCCCCGCCCTGGCAGACCCGCACCGACTGGGACGCCTTCATGACGATCGCCAAGGCGTTCAGCGCCATGGCCGGCGAGCATCTGGGCACCCGCACCGACGTGGTGGCCGCGCCCCTGCTGCACGACACCCCGGACGAGATGGCCAACCCGCACGGCCGGGTCATGGACTGGAAGAACGGGGACTGTGAGCCGATTCCCGGCCGGACCATGCCGAAGCTGGTGACGGTCGAACGGGACTACGGGGCGATCTACGACAAGATGTCCTCGCTCGGTCCGCTGCTCGACACGCTCGGCGCCACCACCAAGGGCGTCACCTTCGAGGTCGGCCGGGAACTCGACTATCTGCGCCACAAGAACGGCACGGCCCCGAACGGGCGGCCGTCGATCGCCCGGGACGTGCAGGCGTGCGAGGCGATCCTCGCCCTCTCCGGCACCACCAACGGTCATCTGGCCACGCAGGGCTTCCGGCAGCTGGAGAAGCGGACCGGCGTGGAGCTGGCCGACCTCGCGGCCGAGCACGAGGGCAAGCGGATCACCTTCGCCGACACGCAGTCGCGGCCCACCCCGGTCATCACCTCGCCCGAGTGGTCCGGCTCCGAGGCCGGCGGCCGGCGCTATTCGCCGTTCGTCATCAACGTCGAGCGGCTCAAACCCTGGCACACGTTGACCGGCCGGCAGAGCTTCTACCTCGACCACGACTGGATGGCCGAGCTCGGCGAGTGGATGCCGACCTATCGGCCGCCGTTGAACATGCACGCGCTGTTCGGCGAGCCCAAGGTGGGGGAGAAGGGCGAGCTCGGCATCGCCGTGCGCTACCTGACGCCGCACAACAAGTGGTCCATCCACTCCGAGTATCAGGACAACCTCTTCATGCTGTCGCTCTCCCGGGGCGGGCCGAACATCTGGATGTCGGCCCCGGACGCCGCGAAGATCGGCATCCGGGACAACGACTGGATCGAGGCGGTCAACCGCAACGGCGTGGTGGTGGCCCGGGCCGTCGTCTCGCACCGCATGCCCGAGGGCACCGTCTACATGCACCACGCGCAGGACCGGCTCATCGACGTGCCGCGCACCGAGACGAACGGGCGGCGCGGCGGCATCCACAACTCGCTCACCCGGCTGCTCATCAAGCCGTCGCACCTGATCGGCGGCTACGCCCAGCTGTCGTTCGCGTTCAACTATCTCGGCCCGACCGGCAACCAGCGCGACGAGGTCACGGTCATCCGCCGCCGGTCCCAGGAAGTGGAGTACTGAGATGCGCGTGATGGCCCAGATGGCGATGGTGATGAACCTCGACAAGTGCATCGGCTGCCACACCTGCTCGGTCACCTGCAAGCAGGCGTGGACCAACCGCGGCGGCGTCGAGTACGTCTGGTTCAACAACGTCGAGACGCGGCCCGGGCAAGGCTATCCGCGCCGCTACGAGGACCAGGAGACGTGGAAGGGCGGCTGGGCTCTCAACCGTCGCGGCAAGTTGAGACTCAAGGGCGGCGGCCGGTTCAAGAAGCTGCTGACCATCTTCGCCAACCCCAAGCTCCCGGCGATCCAGGACTATTACGAGCCCTGGACGTACGACTACGAGACGCTCACGAACGCACCGCTGCAGGAGCACACGCCGGTGGCCCGGCCCAAGTCGCTGCTCACCGGGCAGGACATGAAGGTCCAGTGGTCGGCCAACTGGGACGACGACCTGGGCGGCTCGATCGACCACGGCGACAAGGACGTGCTGCTCAAGGGCATCGCCGGCAAGGTGAAGTTCGAGTTCGAGCAGACCTTCATGTTCTATCTGCCGCGCATCTGCGAGCACTGCCTCAACCCCTCTTGCGCGGCCTCCTGCCCGTCCGGCGCCATCTACAAGCGGGCCGAGGACGGCATCGTCCTGGTCGACCAGGACCGCTGCCGCGGATGGCGGATGTGCGTGTCGGGCTGCCCGTACAAGAAGGTCTATTTCAACCACCGCACGGGCAAGGCGGAGAAGTGCACCTTCTGCTTCCCGCGCATCGAGGTCGGCATTCCGACCGTGTGCTCGGAGACCTGCGTGGGACGCCTGCGCTACATCGGCCTGATGCTGTACGACGCCGACGCGGTCCTCGCGGCGGCCTCGGTGCCCGGCGACCACGACCTCTACGAGGCCCAGCGGAAGGTCTTCCTCGACCCCGGCGACCCCGCGGTGGCGGCCGAGGCGGAGCGGGCCGGCATCCCCCGGGACTGGATCGAGGCGGCCCAGCGGTCGCCGGTCCACGCGCTCATCAACAAGTACAAGGTGGCGCTGCCGCTGCATCCGGAATACCGCACCATGCCGATGGTTTGGTACATCCCGCCGCTGTCGCCGGTGGTCGACGTCGTGCGGGACACCGGATACGACGCCGAGGACCGGGGGAACCTGTTCGCGGCGATCGAGGCACTGCGCATCCCCGTGGACTATCTGGCCCAGCTGTTCACCGCCGGCGATCCGGCGCCGGTCGACGCGGTGCTGCGCCGGCTCGCGGCGATGCGGTCGTACATGCGGGATCTCAACCTGGGGCGCGACGCGGACGACAGCATTCCGGCCGCGGTCGGGATGACCGGCGAGCAGATCTACGACATGTACCGGTTGCTGGCCCTGGCCAAGTACGACGAGCGCTACGTCATCCCGCCGGCCCACGCGGAACAGGCGCACTCGCTGGAGGAGCTGGCCACCGAGTGCAGCCTGGACTACGAGGGCGGGCCGGGGATGGGCGGCTCGGGGCCGTTCGGCGAGTCGTCGGGCGGGCCGCAGCCGATCGCTGTGGAGAACTTCCAGATGCTCAGGGACCGGCAGACCTCCGACGCCCTGAGCGGGCGGGTCAACCTGCTCAATTGGGACGGGCGGGGCCGACCGGATGGCCTGTTCCCGCCGCGCAAGGACGAGCGGTGAACGCCCGCGCGTGGCAGTCGCAATCGCTCCTGCTGGGCTATCCCGACTCCGCCCTGCTGGAACGACTGGATCTCCTCGCGTCCGTGGCGTCCACCTTGGACCGTTCGACCGGCGCACCGTTGCTGCGTTTCGTCGAGCACGCCCGGAACACGCCGCCGGTCCAGCTGGCGGCCGACTACGTCGCCACCTTCGACCAGCGCAAGCGGTGCTGCCTCTATCTCACCTATTACGCGTACGGCGACACGCGCAACCGGGGGATGGCGCTGCTGAAGCTCAAGCAGGCGTACGCCGCGGACGGGCTGATCCTGGGCGACGACGAGCTCTCCGACCACCTGTCGGTGGTGCTCGAGTACGCCGCCGCCGTGCCGGACAAGGGCCGCGCGCTCCTGGCGGACCACCGGGCCGGCCTGGAGCTGCTGCGCCTGGCCCTGCGTGACATGCGATCCCCGTGGGCGGACGTCCTCGAATCGGTGTCGGCGACGCTGCCACCGCTGCGCTCCATGTCCGAGGTCGCCAAGCTGGCCGCACAGGGGCCACCCGAGGAGAAGGTGGGCACCTACCGATGAACACGCTGCACTTCGTCGTCATCCCGTACATCTGCCTCACGGTCTTCGTCCTGGGGCACGTGTGGCGCTACCGCTACGACAAGTTCGGCTGGACCACCCGCTCGTCGCAGCTCTACGAGCGGCGGCTGCTGCGGATCGGCAGCCCGCTGTTCCATTTCGGGATCCTGCTCGTCGCGCTCGGCCACGTCGGCGGCCTGCTGATCCCGGAGTCGTGGACCGGCGCTGTGGGCATCAGCGAGGCCGCCTATCACTTCGTGGCCGTGGCGCTGGGCACCGTGGCCGGCTTCTGCACGCTGTTCGGTGCGGCGATCCTGATCTACCGCAGGCGTACCACCGGCCCGGTCTTCTCGGCCACGACGGTGAACGACAAGGTGATGTACGTGCTGCTCATCGGCACCATCTGCCTCGGGCTGGGCACGACGGTGCTCGGCAACCTGACCAGCGAGCCGCACGACTACCGGCTCACGGTGTCGCCGTGGTTCCGTTCGATCTTCTACTTCCAGCCGGACAGCGACCTCATGGCGCGGGCGCCGATCGGCTTCAAACTGCACGCGCTGTCGGCGTTCGCGCTGTTCGCCTTCTGGCCGTTCAGCCGGCTCGTGCACGTCTTCTCGGCGCCGCTGGGCTACCTCACCCGGCCGTACATCGTCTATCGCAGCCGCGACGCTTCGCCGGCCCGGCGTCGATGGGACCGGGCGCTTTAGGTACCCGTACTCATCCGCCCGGGGCGGCGGTCCGGAAGGCTGCTGCCATGACAATCGCACCCGCTTCGCCCGGCAAGCCCACCGCCGCCTTCGTCGGCGCGTCGTGGGCGGCACTCTTTCTCGGGATCATCTCGTACGCCGTCGGACTGTGGAACGCCTCGATGACGCGCAGCGAGAAGGGTTTCTACGCGGCCGTCCTCGTGCTCGGCCTGTTCGCGGCCATCTCGCTGCAGAAATCGGTGCGTGACAAGGCCGAGGGGCTGCCGGTCACCGCGCTCTACCTGGGCCTGGCCTGGGCCGTGGTCGGCGCCTCGATCCTCATGCTGGCCATCGGGCTGATCAACAGCGGCATGGCGCTGAGCGAGAAAGGCTTCTACGGCCTGTCGTTCGCGATGGCCGTGTTCGCGTCGGTCGCCGTGCAGAAGAACGTGCGCGACGCCCTGCAGTACCGCCCCTCGTACGTTCCACCGGATCATCTCACCCGCGGCGCATGAAGACGCCGGTCGTGGTGACGGCCAGGCTGTGACGTCATGGACGCGATCCTGGGCACCCTGACCGAGGCGGAGCTGGCGCTGGTCCGCGAGGCCGCCCCGAAACGCCTGAAGAAGCTCGACGAGGACGCGCTGATCGAGCTGCACGGCCGGGTCCGCCGGGCTCGGAACAAACAGGTGAAGAACTATCGCCGCCGCGCCGCCGAACGCGTCCCCGAGACCGGCGGCCGCGGCAAGGCGTACGACCGCAATGCCCGCCGCCGCGCCAAGGCCGAGGTCTTCGAAGAGCTGTTGTCCCAGGTCAGCGCGCGCCTGGCCACCCTGGCCCACGAGGCCGCGGAGGCGCTCAAGGCGGAGCGGGAGGCCGAGGCGGTGGCCCGGGCCAAGCCGCCGCGGCCCTCTCGGGGCAAGAAGCCGCGCCCGCAGCGCGTCGACAACCGCCCCGACACCCCGGATCTGCGCAAGCGGCACGCCTCGACGCGGGCCGTGGTCGCCCGCAAGCAAGCTCGCAAGGACAGCCGTTAGGGCGGGCCGGCCCGCCGCCGCACTCGTCAGTCGTCCGTGGCCCGGCGCTCGGCCAGGCGGTCACGGCGCTGTTTGGCGGCCTGGGCGCTGTTGAGACCCATGCCCTGGGCGATGGCCTGCCAGGTCAGATCGCGCCCCCGTGCGGCGTCGAGCAGCCCGAGCTCCAGCTGGTCGACATCGGCCCGCACGTGCGCGACGAGCGCCAGCGCGGCGAAGAGGTCGTCGTCGTCCAGGTCGGGCTCGCCCAGCTCACCCTCGATCGACCCGAGGGCCAGCCCCGCCACCAGCCGCACGGCCTCATGAGGCTCGACGGCCGAGGGGTGAACGGCACGCCGTCGCTGCTGGGTCGTGGCCGCGTGCCGTTCGGTGATCTGGTTGAGCGCGGTCCACTGCCGCCCCGCGAAGTCTTGTGGCATGCCGTCTATCTCATCGCTTCAACAAGATGTTGTCAACAGTCTGTTTAAGCGAGGGTGCGGGGCGAGGGTCGGATCGGCTCATTTTCCGGCCGGGCGGCCTGGTACTTGCTCGCGCTTCCCCACAGGTAATACGCGGGGAGGTTGCGGTGCAGCCCGGTGCGATAGATTCCGATCCCGGTTGCCGGGAGTTGATCGCGGAGGTGCGGACTCTGGATATCGCAAGCTTTGCCGAATAATTCTTCCGCGGTGAAAGCGTGGCCGTCATCTGCCGAGATCCTCACCCCTGCCTTCGTTCCTCCGTCCGGCCCGAACGGGAACAGGTATACCTGAGCCACACGTAAGGGCGACTCTATGTTGTTGACGCCGCCGGCGCCGACTGCCCAGGTGGCCGTGGGGTCGCGTAGAGCGCAAAATGGTAGGTCGGGCCGATGTACCGCGTACTCCTCAGGGGTCAACGGGTCCGGATCCAAGAGGTTCGCGTCGTACATCACTACGTCTTCGTCCCGAACAAGCGCCCTGAATGGCCTGTCGTCGTGCGGGAATCGGAAAACCGCGCCAGGTTTTATGTCGGTTGAGTCCACGGCTGAGGGTAGCCCGTAGCCGGGGTCTTGCCGGACGGTCACGCGCTACTCCTTGACGCTGCCGGCGGAGAGGCCTGACTGCCAGTAGCGCTGTAGTAGGAGGAACGCGGCTATCAACGGAATGATGGAGAGCGCGGCGCCCGTGATGACCAGGGCCAGCAGCTCGCCGGTGGAGCCGCTGCCGCCTCCGGCGGACTGGGAGGACCAGGCGGCCAGGCCGACCGTGATGGGGTAGAGGTCGGGGTCGTTCAGCATGATCAGCGGCAGGAAGTAGTTGTTCCACGTCGCGACCAAGGTGAACAACAAGACCGTGATGATGCCGGGGGCCAAGGAGCGCAACGCCAGGCGGAAGAAGATGCTCAGCTCGCTCGCGCCGTCTATGCGGCCGGCCTCGATCAGGGTGTCGGGGACGGCGTCCTGGGCGTAGACGCGCATCAGGTAAAGGCCGAATGGGCTGACCAGAGACGGCAGGATGATGGCCCATGGGGTGTTCACCATGCCGACCTTGCTGAACAGCAAGTACGTGGGGATGGCCAGGGCCGTCGTGGGCACCATGATGGAGCCGAGCACCAGGCCGAACAGGGCGTTGTTGCCGCGGAAACGGTATTTCGCGAAACCGTAGCCGCCCATCGCGGCCAGGAAGGCCGCGCCGCCGGCGCTCACCAGCGAGTAGAACAGCGTGTTCAGCATCCAGCGCAGGTAGACGCCGTCGCCGTACGTCAATGTCTCCTTGATGTTCGCGAACAGCGAGAAGTCGCCGGCGAACCAGAGGCCGAACGTGGAGAACAGGCTTTCGGTGTTCTTCGTGGAGGCGACGGCCAGCCAGAACAACGGCAGCAGGAAATAGATGAGCAGGGCCAGCATGCCCAGGGTCAGGAGATTGCTGCGGCGCCCGGTCACGTGCGGCTCCGGCGGCCGCTGACGAACAGGACTGTGTACGACGCGAGGACGATCACCAGGCCCAGCAGGAACGACACCGCGGCGGCGTAGTTCACCTCCTGACCGGTGAAGGCCAGCGTGTAGGCGTACAGGTTGGGGGTGTAACCGCTGTCGATGACGCTCGGCGCCAGCCGTTGCAGCAATTGGGGCTCGGCGAAGAGCTGGAAACTGCCGATGACCGAGAAGATGAGGCAGAGCAGAAGCGCGGGGCGCAGGGCCGGGATCTTGATGCTCCACGCGATCCGCCAGGCGCCGGCGCCGTCGACCGCAGCGGCCTCGTAAAGGTCGTGCGGGACGGCGCGCAGGGCGGCATAGAGGATGATCATGTTGTAGCCGACGAATTCCCACGTGACGATGTTGGCCATCGAGCCGAGCATCCACGTCTCGCTGAGGAACTGCGGCGCGGGCAGGCCCAGCTTGTCGGCGAGCTGGGCGAACGGGCCGAAGTCGGGACCGTAGAGATAGCCCCACATGAGGGTCGCGACCACGGCCGGAACGGCGTACGGGATGAAGATGCCGAGCCGGAACACCTTGGCGAACCGCAGCAGCCCGCTGTCGATGGCCAGGGCCGAGGCGAGCGACAGGGCCAGCATGACCGGCACCTGGATGACGAAGAAGCGGGCGACCCGCAGGACGCCGTCCATGAGACGGTCGTCCTGCAGGGCCCGCGTGTAATTGTCGAAGCCGGCGAAGACCGTGCCGCCGACCAGCTGCTCCCGGAACAGGCTCAGATAGGCCGCGTAGGCCAGCGGAGCGACCAGCATGGCGGCGAACACGATGAGGAACGGCGCCACGAACAGATATCCGCTGCGCGCGTGCGTGGTCATTCGCTGACCTTGAAGCCCTGATTTCTGGCGTAGTCGGTCACGCGTTTCTGCCACTGGTCGAGCGCGGCGTTCGTGTCGGACTTGTCGGCGAACGACTTGCCGACCGTCTCGTCCCAGTCGTTCACGGCCTGGTCGAGGAACGGCGGCCACTGGAACTGCTTGTCGACGGTGTCGCTGATCCGGGCGAACTCCTGGTTGACCATCTGCCCGCCGTAGAACTCGGGCTGCTGGCCGGTGAAGGCCGGATCGGCCAGCACCTCCTTCGTGGCCGGGAACAGGAACTGCTCGGTGGCGAACATCTTCACCGAGGCGGAATCGGTGTTGAGGAACTCGGCGAACTTGGCCGCGGCGATCGGGTTCTTCGTGCCGGTGATGACGGCGCTGGTCGACCCGCCCCAGTTGCCGGAGACCTCCGGGGCGCCGGACTGCCATTGCGGCAGGGGAGCGGCACGCCATTTGCCGCTGGTCGATTTCGCGCTGCCGGTCAGGAACACCGGTCCCCAGGCGGCGGTCAGCCAGGTGGCGTACTTGCCCCGGTTGAGTGCTTGGTACCAGGCGTCGGTGAAATCGGCGTCGGCCGAGACCACGCCTTCGGAAATGAGGCCGCCCCAATAGGTGCCCAGCTTCTTGGACACCTCGTCGTTGAGGCTGACCGTGACCGCGTCGGGGCCGGTGTTGGTGAACGGTTTCGCGCCGGCCTGCCAGAGCAGGCCCATCCAGGCGCCGTTCTGGTTGGACGCCAGATTCGTCAGATAGACGTTCGGGTCGGCGGCGTGCAGTTTGCGGGCCGCGGCGGCGAAATCGTCCCAGGTCTTGGGGACGGCGATGCCGTGCTTGTCGAAGATGTCCTTGCGATAGAGCATGCCCATCGGGCCGGTGTCCTGCGGATATCCCCAGATCTCGCCGTTGGCGCCGGTGACCTGGTTCCACGTCCAGTCGACGAATTTCGCTTTGAGCGCCTCGGCTCCGTACGGCCGAAGGTCGGTCAGGCTTTTCGTCAGCGAGAAGGTCGGGATGTACTGGAACTCGATCTGCGCGACGTCGGGTGCACCGGAGCCGGCCTTCAGGGCGGTGCGCAGTTTCGTGTATTGCGGCTCGCCCTGGCCGGCGTTGACGACCTCCACGTCGATCGCCGGATACTTCGTCTCGAAGAGGGCGACCTCCTTCTGGATGTCCGGGACCCAGGTCCAGAAGACGAGCTTGGTCGGGGTCTGCAGGGCCTTGTCGATGTCGGCCTGCGAGGCGGGCGGCGCGGCACCCCCGCCGTCGCCGGACGAGTCACCGGTGCAGGCGGCGAGGGAGAGCACGAGCAGAGCGGCGATGAAGCGTTTCATGGCGTACTCCTCGGAGAGGGGCCATCGATCGCGACATCGAATAGTCTGTGATCTATGTAACTGAAAGTCAACCGATCGGTTACCCGCGGTCTAGAAGGGGGCGGGGCCGCTTCCGGTGAGGGAGACCAGGATCTGGGTGGCCAGCAGCTTCCGGACGCCCGTCACGGAGACGGAGCCCGTCTGGTCGTACGGCAGCTCCAGCGAAAGACCCTCGCCCGCGTTGCGGATCTCGTCGGTGACCTGGTCCGGGCGGAAGGTTCCGCCCCAGGTGTCGAGACCGCCGCGCTGGTTGGTGCTCAGCGAGGCCATGCCGGACACCTGGGTGCCGTCGACAAGAGTGAGCCGGGCCGGGCCTGAGTAGGTTGCCATAGTCACCAACCGTAGCGGGTCGGCCGGGAAAACCGTACTTCACCGGACCTTCCCGGCGCGCGGGGCGGAGCGATGATCGCCATCAGGCGTACGGCCGTTAGGCTTCCCGGGTTTGCACGGAAACGAGAGGCGGCAGCACGGGTGGCCCAGCTGCACTACCGCTATGCGGCGATGAACAGCGGCAAGAGCACGATGGTGCTGCAATACCGCCACACCTACGCGGCCTGCGGTCGTACGGGCATGCTGCTGACCCGCCTCGACCGGGCCGGCGCGGGGATCGTGTCGTCGCGGATCGGCCTCGAGGCCGACGCGATCGAGTTCGAGGCCGACACCGACCTGGTGCACCGCGTGCTGTCGTACAACGGGGCCCGGGTCGACCACGTGATCGTGGACGAGGCCCAGTTCCTGTCGCCGGAGCAGGTCGACCAGCTGGCGGCCCTGGTCGACGACCACGACATCGACGTGTTCACGTTCGGGCTGTTGTCGGACTTCCGGGGTGAGCAGTTCCCGGGCTCGGCGCGGCTCGTGGTGCTGGCCGACATCGTCGAGGCGCTCCAGGTCTACCCGATGTGCTGGTGCGGGCAGCCGGCCCGGATGAACGCGCGGGTGACCGGTGGCGTGATGGTGCGCGACGGTGACACCGTGGTCGTGGGCAACACCGACGCCGACGCCGAGGTGGGCTATGTGGTGCTGTGCCGGCGGCATCATCGGGCCGGGCAGCCGTACGCCTTGAATCCCGTGTCACAGCCGGGCTATGACGGCCTCGGCGACCCGCTTGGCGTCCGGGAGGTCGTCCCCGCCCCGCGAGTAGACGTCGATCTGCAGGGTCCCGTAGAGCACGTATAAGTGCCCGGAGTTCCAGCACGCGCCGTCCCCGATCCCGTCGACCGTGCTGTGGAACTCGGCCGGGTCTGCGCGGCTCAGGAAGACCGCGAGCTGGCCGCCCTCCTGCTGCCACTGGCAGTACTCGTCGCCCTCGTCGACCTGGGTCACCTCGCGATGGGTCAGCTCCGTCACGTCGTCGCGGCTCAGCAGGGCGCACGGGTCCGGGATGCTGACCGATCCGAAACCGCTGCGGGCGGCCGGTGGCGCCGCGTTCGGGGCCGAGGCGGCGGGGGCGCTGCACCCTCCGGCGAGGGCGACGGCCATGACGGCGCAGATCCGGCGCTTCACAAGGGGCCTCCTGATTGTTGGTTCGACCAGGTTCGCGAGCTTCGGTCCCGTACGTCGAGAGGCGTGACCGAACTTCAGCCGTTCGCTTGACAGTGGTGGCCGTCACACCGGATAACTAACGTACTGGTTCGTACATCCCCTTCGGAGTTCGACATGCCTCGATCGCGCGCCACCTCCGACCCGGCTATACAGACGGTTTCCCTGCCCGAGCCCCTCCCGCTGCGCCGCATGATCGGACCCGGCGTCATCGCCGTGGGCATCGGCATGGCCGCCGGCGAGATCATCCTGTGGCCCTACCTGACCGCGATCGGCGGTCTCGGCCTGCTCTGGCTGGCCTTCTGCACGCTCGCCGTCCAATTCGTCATCAACATGGAGATCGAGCGGTACACCCTCGCCACCGGCCAGACCGTGGTGGCCGGCTTCTCCCGCTGGTGGAAGGGGTGGGGCGTCATCATCTGCCTCGCCGGGGCCTTCCAGTACGTCTGGCCGGGCTGGGCGACCAGCGGCTCCACCGTCTTCACGTACCTCGTCGGCTGGGGCGACCCGGTCTGGATCACCATCGTCACCCTCGTGGCGGTCGGCCTGCTGCTCACCCTGTCCAAGGTCGTCTACACCACTGTCGAGCGTGTCGAGACGGTCAAGGTCGCGCTGACGCTGTTCTTCCTGCTCGTCGTGGTCGTCTTCGTCATCTCGCTGACCACGTGGGGCGACGCGGCCAAGGCCACCGTGACCGAGTTCGGCCAGATTCCCGACGGCATCACCTTCACGCTGATCCTGAGCGCCATCGGTGCGGCCGGTGCTGGAGGCGTACACAATCTGGTTCTCAGCAACTGGATCCGCGACAAGCGGTACGGGATGGGCGCGCACGTGCCCCGGCTGGTCTCACCGATCACCGGCCGTGAGGAGGCGGCCGGCGCCGACCGCTATCTGTTCCCGGCCGACGAGGAGAACCTGAGCCGCTGGCGCGTCTGGTGGAAGCGCGCCAACACCGAACATCTGGTCACGTTCGTCGCGGTCTGCTTCGTGACGATCAGCATCATGAGCCTGCTGGCGTACGAGACCTTGTTCGGCCGCGACGACCTCAAGAACGACACGTCGTTCCTCCGCATCGAGGCCGGCATCCTGGCCGACCAGGTCGGCGGCTGGCTCAAACTGCTGTTCCTGGCGGTGGCCGCGGTGTCGTTGTGGGCGGCCGCGATGGGCCTGCTCGACATCATCGGCCGGGTGGCGTCGGACTTCCTGCGCCGCAACTATCTGACCGGGTCCACCCGCTGGACCGAGCCCCGCCTCTATCTCACGGTGGTCTGGGCCGAGATCGTGCTGGGCTCGACGATCCTGCTGGCCGGCTTCACCCAGCCGCTGGGCCTGCTGATCGTGTCGACGTGCGCCGCGTCAGTGGTCACCCTGCTCTACTCGATCCTGCTGGTCCGCCTCAACGTCCGCGACCTGCCGGCCGCGATCCGCATGCGCGGCTGGCGCCTCGGCGGCATGCTGGTGGCCATCGGCTTCTACGGCTTCTTCGCCATCGCCATGGTCGTCACCCAGTTGCAGAAGCTCTGACCCCTCCGGCTGCCCGGCGGAGGCGACGATCTCCCGAGCCTCCGCCGAGCAGAACGCCGCCAGGAGGAGGGCGGCGAAGATGAGCAGGTTCAGGATCCAGCGCGGGTCGTCGACGTGCAAAGCCTGGGCGAAGGCGGCCTTCTCGGCCGGGGACAAGGGCGTCGTGGACCGTTCGGCGGCGGCGAAGTCCAGGCGGTCGGGGGCGAAGACCAGATAGGTCCAGATCCGGTGTACGAAGTAGAGCGCGGCCGCCGCGACCACCAGCACCCGGCGGGGGCCGGGGCGCCAGGCCAGGATGAGCAGGCCCGGGATGACGACGAGCTCGGTGGGGACGTTCGCCGCTATCGCGATCGGGATGCTGGGCAGGAACATCGTCACCATCGTCTCGCCGGTGATCGACGAGCTGTCCAGGGCCGTGCCGAGCATGAGCAGCCCGATGGCGCCGCCGAAGGCCAGCAGGCCCATGGTGGCGCAGCCGAAGAAGACCAGACCCTCCTCCAACCAAATGCTCAACCGTGGGCGGCGGCCGGCCCGGTGGGCGGCGAAGCTCATGCCGGCCGCCCAGGCGGCGGCGATCAGCAACGCCACCGGCAGGGGCAGGAACTCTTTCAGGGACAGGCTTTCGACGACGACCACGAACAGTGCCGCGAGGGCGAACTTCAGCTTCATGCGGCGGACGCTAGGGGTGGGCGGCCGCGAAAGTCGTCTGCCGAACGGCCTAGACCTGGTTCAATCCAGCAGCCCGGCCTCGCGAGCGTGGGCCACGGCCTGCAGGCGGCTGGTCGCGCCGAGCTTGCGGAAGATGTGGTTGAGGTGCGCCTTCACCGTGCCGGGGGCGAGGAACAGGGCCTTGGCGATCTCGCTGTTGGAGTGGCCGGCGGCCAGGTGGCGCAGCACCTCCAGTTCGCGCGGGCTGAGCAGTTCGGTGGGCTCGGGCGCGGGCTTGGGTGGGACCGCGACCGGGACGCGGCGGACGGCCAGGACCGCGATCGCCGGCATGGCCGCGCCGAAGAGGGGGATCACCCACCACTGGGCGGCGCCCTTTTCGACCATCGCGAACGACAGGCCGACGACGATCATCGTCCAGACGAAGCAGCCGGCCAGGATCGCGGCCATGGCCCCTCGGCTCATCGGGAGGAGGTCACCTTGTAGAGGTCGCCGTAGACGCGCATGGCCTCGACGTCGGTGGCCGGGCGCAGGTTGCCGGTCGCGTATTCGCCGCCCAGAGCGAAGGGGACGATCGGGATCAGGCGTTCGCCGGGGGCGAGGGGGCGGTTCCTCGCCTGCCACTCGTGGGCCAGGGGCTGGCCGGTCATCACCGAGTGGTCGTCGATGATCTCGGCGGCCCACGCCTCCAGGGAGGACGCCATGTGTTCGAGCTCGCCGATCTCGGGGTCGAACGAGACGACCTCGTCGCCGCGGAGGCCGAACTGGCCGCCGAAAACGTCCTCGGCGAAGAAGCTGACGCCATCGAGGATGCTGCCGTAGACGGCGCCCCAGAGCTGGCGGGAGTTCCAGGCGGTCACGTCCAGGACCGGGCCGGACGGCGCTGACACCGGGCGGACCAGCAGGGCCGAGTCGAAGGCGTAGAAGCCGTTCTTGCGGTCGTGGAGCGGGGGCCGCGCCGGAGACGGGGGCGCCAAGCCCGGTGAACCCGCCGTGATCAACCTTTCGAGAGCGTCGCCCACGGGGCGGACGATACATGATCGCCGCTTTCGGCTTCGTCCGGCCGCGGCGTCCTCGGCTATCCTTCAGCCTTCGACCCGGCCGGTGGGCTGCGGAGATCCGAGGGAGATCGATGGCCGGTTCCACCCACGCGCAGGCCTTCGCCGAGGCGATCCTCGCCAGTGGCCGCGGCCACGTCTTCGGGCTGATGGGTGACGACAACGCGGCCCTGCTGCTCGCCCTGCGTGAGCGCGGCGCCGAGGTCGTGGCGGCCCATCACGAGAGCGCCGCGGTGGCCATGGCCGAGGGGTACGCGTGGGCGGCCGGGCGGCCCGGCATCTGCTCGGTGCCGCACGGGCTCGGGCTGAGCGAGGTCGTGTCGTCGCTGCGGGTGGCCTCGCGCAACCGGTCGGCGGTCGTGCTGATCGCGGCCGCCGAGGAGCACGACGTGACCGAGTACCGCCGGATGTGGCCCGGTGAGGACCCGGCGGCGGTGCTGGCCGACGCGCTGAGCATCGCGGCCGACCGGCGGTGTCCCGTGGTGGTGGGCGTCGACGCGGAGCTGCTGACGGCGCCGGTGCGAGTGGGCGCGGTCAAACTGCCGGCGCCCCGGCCGCGCATCGGTCTTACCGTGGGGGACGACGCGGCGGTGGCCCGCCGGCTGGCGGCCGCGCTGGCGCGCTCCCGGCGGCCCGTGCTTCTCGCCGGGCGGGGCGTTCAGGCCACAGGCAGGGCCGATCTCGTACGGGATCTGGCCGAGCGCACAGGAGCAGCCCTCGCCACCACTTTGGCCGCCAAGGGGTTGTTCGACGGCCACGCGCAGGACCTCGGCCTCGCCGGCGACCTGGCCCACCCGGCCGCCGAACGGATCCTGCGAGCGGCCGACCTGGTGCTGTCGTTCGGCCGGGCGGGGGTGGGCTCGGAAGCGCCGCGGACGGTGCTGGTCGACGACGGTGACGGCGACACGGGGGAGATCCTGGGTCTGCTGTGCGGCGCCGTGTCCCGGCGGGCGCCCTGGTTCGTGCCGGTGGGCGGCGCCGCCGAGTGCTGGCGGGAGGACCTGCGCGACCACGCGCCGCCGATAGCGGCCGGGACGGTCGACCCCCGGCGGGCCCTGGCCACGATCGACGCGCTCATCCCGGCCGACGCCGTCGTCGTGGTCGGCGGCGGCCGGTGCGAGGCGTTCGCGTGCGCGCTCATCGCCCGTCCCCGCGACGGCCGCTTCCTCGCCGCCGGGAGCCGGGCCCTGCCTCTCGCGATCGGCGCCGCCCTGGCCTCGCCCGCGCGCAAGGTGGTGGTCTTCGACGGCGACCTGACCCACCCGGGCGACATGACCGGCCTCGACCTGACGCTGTTCCTGTTGAAGGAAGGGGCCGGGAGCGCTGAGGTCGCCGACCTGGCACGGGAGGCGCTGCGGCCGGGCCCGGCGGTGGTGGAGATACGCACCGCGCCCGGCGTCACGCCCCGCCATCGGCGATCGGCCGCCGGGCGTGAAGGCCGCGGGCGGGAAGAACGCGGGCAGGAAGAGCCGTGACGCTGACCGGGGCCGACTACGTCGGCTGGCTGCTCCGGGCCAACCGCCGGTTCGGCGCCGGCGGTGAGCTTCGCAGCGGCCGGGCGTTCGCCGAGGCGTACCGCACCGACGGCCGTCCCCGGCTGGCGCCCTCGCACGTCACGCGGTGGGAGAGCGGCGCCCTGCCCGCCGGCCGGGACGTCGTCCGGCGCTACGAGCGGCTGCTCGGGCTCGAGCCGGAGTCGCTGGTCACCGTGCGCGACGCCCTCTACCGGACGCTGCCCGACGCCCTGCGGCCGCCGCCGGGCCGGCGCCCGGCCGGCGACCGGGCGCTGCACGAACTCCTCGACCTGGCCCGCTCGCGGCACCCGCTCACCGGCACGCAGTGGGGTGAGCTCACCGACCTCGCCGGCGAACGCCCGGGCCTGCTGCTGCACCCGCCCGGCCTGTGGCGGGAGATCGGCGAGAAGCTGCTGAACGACCTGACCGTCAACGAGGGCACCGCGTGGCTGCAACGGCAGGAGGCGGCCAGCCGCCTGCTGGAACACCCGTCGGCCGGGATCCACCTCATCGAGGCCTGCGTCGACCTGGTCGAGGATCCCCGTCGCCCGGCCGTGATCGAGCCACTGTCCCTTCTGGACGTGACGGCGGATCCGGTCGCCAACGCGTACGTCCTCCAGCAGCTCGAATCCCCCGACAGCGACCGGCATCATCAGGGCGCGCTGCTCGCGGCCGTACGGAAGATCGAGAACGGGCACTTCCAGGGCGAGCAGGCGGAACGGCTGGCCCGCGTGCTGGGGCACACCGGCGCGACCGGGGAGGCCGGCCGGCTGCTGGGGGCCGCCCATCGGGCGTACACCCAGCAAGCGCAAGAAGTCGTCACCGCCGAAGGGCGACGGGTCGCCGCCGAGGCGACCGCCCGGCTCGGGGAGCCCGGCGAGCCCGACCCGGTCCTGGCCGCCCTGGTCAGCACCGCCCTGGACGGATCGGCGGTCGACCGGCGGGTGTTCGCGGCCATGACCATCGCGCAGACGCCGTTGCGGGAGCCGGTCGCCGAGGTGCTGCTCGAGGGCTGCCGCCGCGACCTGGCCCGGCGCTCCGGCGGCGACCCGACCCGGGCCCTGCAGACGCTGACGATGCTGGGCACCGGCGTACACCGGCCCCTGCTCCTCGATCTTCTGACCGGGCCCGCCCATGACCTCGCCGTGCGCCGGGCCGCGGCCTGGGCCTTGCCGCACTGCGGCGGCAGCTTCAGCGAGCGGCAATGGCGTCTCGTCCTGGCCCGCCAACGGGACGAGCATGTGCTGCACGGCGTCACGTACGGCATCGGGACCGACGGGCACCGCCGGCTGCTCGACGAGATCGCGGACGACCCGGTCATGCCCGCGATCGCCCGCGCGACGGCCCGCTGGCTGAAGCCGCACAGGTGATGTCGCTAAAGTCATCCCGCCCACCCCCACGAACCAGGAGGAACGACGGATGTCCAGCGGTGACCCCTCGCACCCGAACACCCGCGGCAAGGTGCTCGTCTACGTGACCGCCGGGGTGCTGGTCGCGGCCGGCCTGGCGCTGCTGATCGGCGGCATCGTCGTCAAGCGCGAGGACGCGTCGCAGGCCGATCGCCTGCAGAGCAAGGGCACGGAGGTCAACGCCGTCCTGCTCGACTACAAAGAGGCCACCCTGGTCGGGCAGGCCCAGGCGCTGCTGCGCTACTGGATCGGCGACAAGCAGCACGAGTCGCGGATCGCCTGCTCCGACGCGAAGGACTGCGACCCGGCCACCCACCCGGCCCTGCAGATCAAGTACGACCCGGCCCACCCGGAGCAGTTCGTCACCGACGACGGCATCACCAACCGGTCGACCAACTTCTTCAACTCGCTGCGCGTCATCATCGCGGGCGCGGTGCTGATTCTGGTCGGTCTTCTCGCGGCTTATTTTCCTTGGCGTACGCGGCGTCGCGTGGCCCAGGCGCAAGCGGACCGCGTCTGGCCGCCGCGCGCGTGACGGTTCGGCCGCCGGTCTCCCGGCGGCCGAAACCCCTCAGCGCTTGAGGCCGTGCTCGATGGCCTCGATGATGCGCGGCCGCAGGTCGGCCGTGCTGATGATGGCGTCCACCGAGCCGACCTCGACCGCCCGCTGGATGCTGTGCACGCGGTCGAACTCGGCCGCCACCTCGCCCACCTTCTCGGCCCGGACCGACGACTGGAGCTCGGCCAGCCGCGAGTTCAGCGCGGCCCGCTCGGCCCCGCTGGCGCCGGAGACCCGGGCCTGGAGGTCGACCACGCGCGGGTCGGTCGCCGTGCGGTTGTTGACCTCGCCCGAGAAGACGACGGCGGCGGCCGGGGCGCCACCGAGCACCGAGGCGAACGAGCCCTCCAGCGCGAGGACCGTCATGTTCGGGTTCAGGGCCTTGGAGAAGACCACGAACGCGCCGCCGTGATAGCGGGAGATGACGCAGAAGACGATCGGGCCCTCGAAGTTCACGATGGCCCGGCCGATCTCGGCGCCGTACTCCAGTTGCAGTTTTCGCATCGACTCGGGGGAGCCGTCGAAGCCGGACAGGTTGGCCAGCACGACGAGGGGCCGGTTGCCCGACGCGGCGTTGATGGCGCGGGCGGTCTTCTTCGACGAGCGCGGGAACAACGTGCCCGCGGTGTACGTGTCCGGGCCGTCGGTGGGCGGGAAGCCTCGGCGCGGCACCGAGCGCGACTCGATGCCGACCAGGCAGACCGGCCACCCACCGATGTGGACGTCCTGCACCACCGACGTGTCGGCGTCGGCCATGCCGGCCCAGCGCTCCAGGACCATGTGGTCCTGGTCGGCCAGCGCGCGCATCACCGTGCGGATGTCGAAGGGCTTCTTGCGGTCGGGGTTGTGCTCGGCCGAGAAGATCTGGCCGACCGTGGTGAAGTCGCTGCCGGCGAACGTGTGCGGGAACGAGGAGACGTCACGGCCGGACGGGTCCGACGTGGTCGCGCGCCGCGGTCCGGTCTCGCCGGGCAGGACGTACGTGTGGTCGTAGTGGGCCATGAGCACGTCGCGGGCGCCCGCCAGGTCGGGCGCCCAATATTGCGCCTGGCCGTTGGGGCCCATCACCCGGTCGTAGCCGCCGATGCCGAAGTTGTCCTCGGCCGACACGCCGCCGGAGAAGTCGAGCGACTGCTTGCCGGTGAGCACCATGGCCGAGTCGGGGGTCATGACCAGCACACCCTTGGTGTGCATGAGCATGGTGGCCTCGGCGTTCCAGTACGGCTGGGCGCCGACCGTGATGCCCGCGATCACGATGTTGATCTCGCCACCGGCCTGGGTGAAGGTGACGATCCGCTTGAGGGCGGCCGCGACCCAGTCCATGTTCTCGGTGCCCGAGCTCATCGAGATCTTGGCGCCGGCCGACAGGGCGTACCACTCCAGCGGCACCCGCATCCGCTCGGCCAGGTCGAGCGCGGCGATGACCCGGGCCGACTCGGGCTCGGCGAGCGATCCGAGGGACTTGGTCGGGTCGCCGAGCAGCAGCACCCGGGTGACGCCCTCGGGGTAGCGCTCGGTCTTCGTCGTCACCACACCGGCGACGATGGCCGCGGTGTTGCGGCCCTTGGGCCTATCGACGGGCTTGAGCTCGCCGTCGTCGAGGTCGTACTCGGTGAAGTCGCCGAGCATGCCGGTGAGCTCGTACGGGTACGTGTTGCCGCGGCGGGCCGCCCGCAGCACCTTCTGGCGGTAGTCGTCGAGGGGCTGCACCACGTCGGTGGTCGGCTCGCCGACGTGCAGCTTGGCTCCGCCCGCCTCCAGGGTGATCCGCACCGAGACCTCGGTGAGCTCGCCGCTCGACGTGCGCTGCCGGGCCAGGAACTCGACCTCCTCCAGGCCGGCGCCCACGGTGGTCGGCAGGATGCGCTGGACCAGGGCGTTCAGCTCGTCGGGGGACAGCTCGGTGGTCGGCCAGATGTAGAAGAAGATGCGGTTGGTGTCGAACCGCTTGTTCTGCGGGCGCTGGGCCTGGATGTTACGGATCGCGTCGAGGCCGGCGGTGATCGCGTCCTCGACCGCGGGCAGCGCCACCAGGCGGCCGTCGGCCTCGCGCAGCGGGGTCAGGTCGCGGACCTGGCCCATGGCGATGAGCCGCTCGTCGGCCGGGTTGCTGCGGGCGACCGCCTTGAACAGGTAGATCTCCTCGTCGGCCGAGGGCAGCCGGGTGAGGTGGAACTCGCGCAGCCGCTGGAGTTGCAGGCGCTGGGCGATCTGCGGGTGCAGACCGCGGATCAGCCTGTCCTCCACCAGCGCGCCGCTCTCGTCCGGCCGGAAGGTGAAGTGGTGGTGCATGACGCCGCTGCTGCCGGCCACGGTGATCGTGACGCGGCGGACGTTCAGTGTCTTTTGAGAGAGCGTCTCCGAGAGTCGCGCCGCGATGGCGTCCGCGTCGGGCTGGTCCTCCCACTTCACGTAGATGTCGGCGACCTGGGCGTCCTTGATCGCTTCGAGGACTCCCGGCAGTGCGGCGATGTCGGCGGCGGCGGCGACCACCCGGGTCAGTCCGCGCGGGCCGGTGTGCCCGGTCGTGACGAACCGGACGCCGTCGGCCTCGCGGGTGGTGAACTCGGACAGGCTGCGGTTGCCGTAGTAGCGGCGCGTCAGCACCTCCAGCAGCGGGGCGTGGTCGCGGCCGGGCCGGCCGATGCGCTGGCCGATGAGCCGCACGAGGGGCTCGGAACTGGCCACCATCGACTGGATCCGCTCGGCCCGGTCGGCCGCCTCGGGGTTGGCGTCGAGGTGGCGCAGGTCGTCGCGGACCTCGGCGTAGACCCGGGCCCGGTTGCGGCGCAGCAGCGGCTGGGCGAACCAGCGGAACACGACGCCGCGGGCCAGGTCGGAGACGGCCGGGAAGCGGACCTGGGTCGCCGAGACGAGGTGTTCCAGCACCAGGCCGGCCTGCTCGGCCAGGGGCTCGGCCGGAGGCGAGCCGGCCAGCCACTGGCGCAGGAGCTCGGAGACGACGGCGGCCTCGGCCGACACGCGCTGCTGGGCCAGGAAGATGCGGAAAACGGCGGATTCCAGTTCGGCCGTACGGTCGAGACCGCTCACGCCGTAATGAGCCAGCACGGCTTCCAGCCGCGCCTTGAAGCCGTCGGTGAGACCGGCCCGCTCGGCGTCGAGGCTCTGCAGGTAGCTGTGGAAGTACTCGCGGGGGCTGTGCACCGGGTTGCCGGGCTCGACGTCGGCATCGCCCTTGTTGCGGCTGAGCTCCAGCAGGTCGGCGAAAACGGTGAGCAGGTCGAGCTCGCCCGGCAGGGGGCGCCCGCCGAGCTCGGCCCGGGCCGCGAGATATCCGCCGAGCACGCGCTTGCGGCTCTGCGGGTCGACGTCGAAGCCGAGCAGCATGCTGCGGAGGTCGGCCAGGTGCTCCAGCGCGCGGTCGGCTGCGGGCTCATCCGCGTTTTTGACGGGCAGGTCGATCTTGACCTCGTCGCTCGCCGTGGCCTCGGCCTCGGCGCCGTCGCCGAGCGGCTCCAGGCGCATGAGCGGCGCTCCGGTCTCGACCTGGCTGCCGACGCTCACCGGGCACTCGCGCACCCGGGCGTGGAACGGCGCCCGGAGCACCGTCTCCATCTTCATGCTCTCCAGTACGAGAATCGGAGCACCCGCCTCGACCTCGTCACCGACGGCGAGCGGGGTGGCCACGACCAGGGCCGGGGCGGGGGAGCGGACCACGCCGCCCTCGTCGCGGCTGACCCGGTGGGTGACCCCGTCGACCTCGACCAGGTGGATGGGGCCGTGGGTGGCGGTGACCAGCCGGAAGCGGCGGCCGTTGACCAGGGCCTGGCCGCTGTGCTCGTCGAAGCGCTCGAGCACCACGTCGGCCGTGTGCACGTCGCCGCCGGCCGAGACGCCGACCCGGAAGCGCCGCTGGCCGACCCGGGCCACCGAGACCTTGTACGAGGTGCCGCGCAGCTTGAGGTCGAGCGGGCGGCTGGTGTCGTGCTGCACCTGCGGGCGGCCGCCGTGCGCGGTGGCGAGCAGCCGCTGCCGGCTGACCTCCTCCTCGTCCTCGTAAGCCTCGATGGCGGCCGCGGCCAGCGCGATGGCCGAGTGGCGGTGGCTGACCAGGCGGCCCTGGGCCCGGACGCGGTCGATCCAGCCGGTGTCGGCCGACGCGTCGATCACCTCGGGCTGGTCGAGCAGGTCGAGCACGAAGCTCTTGTTGGTGGCGCCGCCCTCGATGATGACGGTGGTCTCGGCCATGGCCCGGCGGAGGCGTCCCAGCGCCTGCTCACGGTCGGTGCCGTACGCGATGATCTTGGCAATCATCGAGTCGAAGTCGGCCGGGATGGTGTCGCCCTCGCTGACACCGGTGTCGACCCGGATGCCCGGGCCGGCCGGAAGGGCGAGCCGGGCGATGCGGCCGGGCGCCGGGGCGAAGTCGCGGTCGGGGTCCTCGGCGTTGAGCCGGGCCTCGACGGCGTGGCCGGCCTCGGCCGGCTGCGGTCCCTCCAGCTTGCCGCCGCCGGCCACGTGCAGCTGGAGGCGGACCAGGTCGGTGCCGGTGGTGATCTCGGTGATCGGGTGTTCGACCTGGAGGCGGGTGTTGACCTCGAGGAAGGCGAACAGCTTCTCGCCCGGGTGGTAGAGGAACTCGACAGTGCAGGCGCCGCGGTAGCCGACCTTGACGGCAAGCCGCTCGGCGCTCCTCTTGAGCTCGGCGGTCTGCTCCGGCCCGAGCACGGGCGAGGCCGACTCCTCGATGATCTTCTGGTTGCGCCGCTGCACCGAGCAGTCGCGCACACCGAGGGCCCAGGCGGTGCCCTGCCCGTCGGCGATGACCTGCACCTCGACGTGGCGGGCGCCGGTGACCAGGCGCTCCAGGAAGACGACGCCGGAGCCGAAGGCACGCAGGGCCTCCTGGCTGGTCCGCTCGTAGGCGTCGGCCAGGTCGGCCCCGGAGGCGACCATGCGGATGCCCCGGCCGCCACCACCGGCGGTGGCCTTGAGCATCAGCGGATAGCCGATCTCGTCGCCGGCCCGCAGCGCGTCCTCGAGCGTGGCGACCTCGCCGCGGCTCCACGGAGCGACCGGGACGCCGACCTCCTCGGCGATCAGCTTCGCGCCGATCTTGTCACCGAGCTTGCGCATGGCCTCGGCGCTCGGCCCGACGAAGGTGACGCCGATCTTGTCGCACAGCTCGGCGAAGGCCGGGTCCTCGGCCACGAAGCCCCAGCCCACCCAGGCCGCGTCGGCCTTGGTGGCGAGCAGGGCGCGCTCGAGGACGGCCAGGTCGAGGTAGGGCCGGGCCGAAGCGGGGCCCAGGTTGTACGTGACGTCGGCCTCGCGCACGAACGTCGAGTTCCGATCGGCGTCGGTGTAGAGCGCGACCGTCTCGATGCGCGCGCCGGTCTCGGCGGACAGATCCCGGACGGCGTGGATGAGCCGCATCGCGGCCTCTCCGCGGTTGACGATTGCGACACGACTGAACACCGGTTGAGCCTCCCAGCACCACTTACGCGCAGAAGGCGACGTCCGGGTCCCGGAGCGCCGCCTGCACCTGCCTCTACCCTGTCCGATTACCGCTGGGTAACCAATGCTCGCATCGTGCATGGCAGACGAGATGCTTTGTGAGGATCCCACAAAAGATGCCGTGGATCGCCACCGGTCCGGCCTAGATCACCTCCGTCACGTCGCGGCGGGGCGCCGGATGACCGGGGGAGCCGTAGCCGAAGCGGACGACGATCTGCGGCCATCCGTAGCGGCCCAGCGACCGGCGCAACTGCTCGCGGGCGGCCGGCACCTCGATCGGCTGGCTGATCATCGACGTGTCCAGCCCGGCCGCGGTCGCGGTGAGCAGCACCCGCTGGAGCCCCTCACCGGCGAGGACCTGGTCGGCCGGCCGGTCGCCGGCCACGCCGAGGATGCCGACCAGCGGCTCCGGCTCGTAGTCGCGCCCGGCGACCCGCCGCCGGTCGTTGAAGAACCGCTGCGGCAGCAGGTCCTGCGGCTCGGCCAGCGGAGCGCCGGCGGTGACCGGGATGCCGTCGGCGGCCGCCTCGACATGGGTCCACGAGGCCTGCTCGGCCTGATAGGCGGCGTCGCGCCGGAGCACCCGGTCGGCCGAGCGGGCGATCTCGGCGAAGGCCCCGATCGCGGTCATGCCGACCAGCAGGTCGAGCCAGGCCGACTCCTCACGCGCGGCGGCGATGAGCCGGGCCCGCACGTCGGCCGGCACCGGGTCGGGCCAGAACGGCCCCCGGTTGCTGTAGCGGCGCTCGATCGCGGCGTGCAGCTCGGCCTCGGCGTACGTCGGCGGCCGGCCCGGCCCGGGGTCGAGCCGGGCGATCAGCCCGGCGTCGTGCGGGTCGGGCAGCAGCCGCACCTCGGCCGGATGGCCGGCCCAGGCCAGCGCGAGGCGGGCGTTGAACGTGGCCGCGCCGCAGGCCAGGCGGGCGGCCCAGCCGTCACGGTCGAGGTGGTGCAGGCGCCGGGAGGGGTCGGTGCGCACCTCGATGGCGCCGCCGTCGAGCCGGAACAGCCAGGGCTGGCTGTTGCCGATCGAGGGCGCCCGGATCCCGGCCTTCGCGGCCAGGCGCAGGTCGGTTTCGTCGTAGGCGGACACCGTGAGCCCCCTGTTCTTCCTATTCGATGATCGTGATGACGTCGCGGACATCCCGGCGCGGGCGGGGCGGCAGCGGCTCCGCCCCGGCCGGGTAGCCGAGCCGCACGACCAGGTACGGCTCGCCGACCCCGGCCAGCAGCCCGGCGACGAGCTGCCGGGGCCACTCGACCTCGATGGCGTCGCTGATCGGGGCCGTGGCCAGCCCGTCGGCGGTGGCGAGCAGAAGCAGGGCGGAAAGGGCCTCGCCGCCGCGCAGCAGATCGACCGGCCGCGTGTCCTCGCCGAACAGCACCACGTAGGCGGCACCCTGGTCGTGCTCGGCCCCGGCGGCCAGCCCGGCCCCGCCGCCGGGGGCGAAGTCGCGCACCGGCACCCGGCGCAGCGCGGGCTCGACGGCGGTCGACCGGGGCACGCCGTCACCGGCGAAGTCGGGCCGGCTGGTCCACCGGTCGAGCTCGGCCCGGTATTCCGGGTCGTCGAGCTCGGCGTCCCCGGCCAGCTCGGCCGAGATGGCGAGCTGGGCGATCTGGTCGGCCCGCACGAGGTGCAGGTAGGCCCCTTCGGCCTCGACGAGCTGCCGAAGCCGGGTCAGCTCGGCCGCGCTCACCTCCCGCTCGCCGAACGCCCGCCGGTCGGTGCGCCGCCGCGGGATGGCGGCCTCCATGCGCTGCGCCTCGGCGTCGGCCGGAACGGCCGCGCCGATCCGCACCCGGGCCAGGACCCCCGGCTCGGGGAACCGCTCCACGGTCGCCGACCAGCCGTGCGCCGCCAGCGACACCCGGGCGTGGTGCAGCGCCGCCCCGCAGCTCAGCAGCAGGAGCCGCCCGTCCCGGTCCACCGTGCCGAGCTTGCGGTCCTCGTCGGCCCGCAGCTCCAGCGTGTCGCCGGCCAGGCGCCACGACCACGGCTGGGTGTTGAACACGGACGGGGCGTGCTGTGCGGCCTGAGCGGCCTTCTCGAGCGGCGTTGTCATGGCCATCACTCTCCTCGCGCGGGCGTGCCGGCGCCGGAGGCCTTGCGCCCGACCAGTCGGGACCAAAGTCCCGCCCCGCCGGCCGTCGCGCGCAGCAGCAAGGCGGGGATCGCGGCGAAGACGGCGCACGCCACAAGCTCGCGCCAGGTCAGCGCCTCGGTGCCCAGCAGCGCCCGCAACGGCGGCAGCAGCACGCCGCCGACCTGGAGCAGCGCGCACACCCCCACCGAGATCGGCAGCCAGCGGTTGCGGGGTGTCCCGGCCGCGGGCCGGGCCCGCACGGCGAGGGCGACGCCGAGCTGCGCCAGCCCGAGCACCACGAACATCACCGACTGCCAGGGCCGGTCGAACAGCATGGCCAGCACCCCGGCGGCCAGAGTCACCGACCCGAGACAGAGGCCACCCAGGATCACACTGGCCAGCAGCCCGTCACCGAGCACCGACTCCCGCGGCGACCGCGGCCGCCGATCGCTCACGCCGGCATCGGCCGGCTCGGCGCCGAGTGCCACCCCCGGGATGCCGTGGGTGAGCAGGTTGATCCAGAGCAGCTGTCCCGGCAGCAGCGCCAACGGCATGCCCAGCAGCGGCCCGGCCAGCATCACGAGCAGCTCCGCGATGCCGCCCGACAGCGCGTAGCGCAGGAACCGCCGGATGTTGTCGTAGATCCGCCGCCCTTCACCGATCGCCGCCGCCACGGTCCCGAGGTTGTCGTCGACCAGCACGAGCTCGGCCGCCTGCCGCGCCACCTCGGTGCCGCCGCCCATGGCGACCCCGATGTCGGCCCGCCGCAGCGCCGGCGCGTCGTTGACCCCGTCGCCGGTCATCGCCACGACCTCGCCGCGCTCCTGTAACGCGGCGATGATGTCGAGCTTCTCCTCGGGCTGCACCCGGGCGTAGACCCGCGCACCCACCTCCGAGGCCCCCGAGGCGACCTCGTCGCCGTCCCCGAGAATCCCCAGCTGCCGCCCGATGGCCCCGGCCGTGGCGGGATGGTCGCCGGTGATGAGAATCAGTCGCACCCCCGACCGCGCGAACGCCTCGGCCGTCCCGGCCGCGCCGGCCCGCAACGGATCCCCGATGCCCACCAGCCCCACCACCCGCAACGCGGGCGGTGCGCCCGGGTCGGGCCGCTCCTCCGTCACCGCGGTGGCGACCGCCAGCACCCGCAGCCCCCGCCCCGCCAGCTCGCCCGCCGCGCGTGTCAGCTCGCCAGCGGCCTCGCCCGCCGCGCGTGTCAGCTCGGCCGCGGCCTCGCCCGCCGCCCGTGGCCGGTCGCCCACCGGCTCTTCCGCCGTCCGTGTCGGCTCGACCGCGGCCTCGCCGGCCGCTGAGCCGGCGGCTGCCGGGAGCAGGCTTTCCGGCGCTCCCTTGCAGACGGTCAGGTAGCCGCCCTCGGGCCGGCGATGAACGGTGACCATGCGGCGGGTGTCCTGGTCGAAGGGCTGCTCGGCGACGCGCGGGTGACGGCCGCGCTCGATCTCCGCGTCGAGCCCGCAGCTCGCCGCGAAAGCGACGAGCGCGGCCTCCATCGGGTCGCCCGCGGCCGCCCACTCCGGACGGTCGCCGGTGGGCGCGATCAGCTCGGCGTCGTTGCAGAGGAGGCCGCCCAGAGCCAGCTCCCGCACCGCGCCCGACATTTCCGGATGTGGCGGCCCGTCGGCGGTCACGGTGCCCAGGGGCGCATAGCCCTGGCCGGTGACGGCGAAGGCGGCGCCCGTGGGTGTGATGGCGCGCTGGACGGCCATGCGGTTCTCGGTGAGGGTGCCGGTCTTGTCGGAGGCGATCACCGTGACCGAGCCGAGCGTCTCGACAGCGTGCAGGCGGCGGGGGATGGCCCTGGTCCGGGCCATCCGGCGGGAGCCGAGGGCCAGCGCGAGGGTCACCACGGCCGGAAGGCTTTCCGGCACGGCCGCCACGACCAGGCTCACCGCGGTGATGGCCATCCGGGCCACCGGCTGGCCCGAGAGCACGCCGGCCGCGAAGACGATCGCGGAGATCGCGACCGCGGCCAGGCCCAGGACCCGGCCCAGGGTCGCCAGCCGGCGCTGCAACGGGGTCGCGCCGGCATCGGTGTGTGCGACCAGCGCCGCGATGCGGCCGAGCGAGCTGCCGGCCCCGGTGCGGACGACCAGCCCGGCGGCCCGGCCCGTGGTCAGAACCGTGCCGGAACCGGCCTCCTCGCCGGCCGCGCGGGACACCGGGGCCGACTCGCCGGTCAGCGACGACTCGTCGAAGGTGGCGCGCTGGGACTCGGCCAGCATCAGGTCGGCCGGGACGATGTCGCCGGCCTCCAGGCGTACGAAATCGTCGCGAACCAGATCGGCCGCCGGAAGAATGAGGTCGTGGCCGTCGCGGACCACGCGCGCCGACGGCGCGGCGAGGCGGTCGAGAGCCGCGATGGCGGCGTCGGCCCGCACCTCCTGGACCACGCCGATCACCGTGTTCACCAGCACGACCAGCACGATCACGGCGGTGTCGGGCACGTCGCCGAGCAGGGCCGTGACCACCGCGGCCGCGATGAGCAGCAGCACGAGAGGGTCGCCGAGCTGGCGGCCCACCCGGCCGGTCAGCCGGCGCGGGCGCGGCGGGTCGACGGCGTTGGGGCCGTCGGCGGCGAGGCGCCTGGCGGCCTGGTCCGAGGTGAGCCCGAGCGTGGTCGGTGCGGTCGCGGTGTCCACGGTCGGCAGCATTCCGGGTTCGGCCCGGCCGCGGGAGAGCCGAAAGTACTGGCATAAAAATGCCAGTACTTAAGTCTTGGGCGGCATAGGACTTTAGACCCTCCTCCGCGGACGGCCTCACCCGAAAGGATCGAGCCATCCGTGGAAAGGACCAGCCCGTGGACACGCTCGACATTGCCCGATGGCAGTTCGGCATCACCACCGTGTACCACTTCTTGTTCGTGCCGATCACCATCGGCATGTCGGTGCTCGTCGCCGGCCTGCAGACCGCCTGGGTCCGTACGGGTAAGGAGCACTACCTCAAGGCCACCAAGTTCTGGGGCAAGCTCTTCCTGATCAACTTCGCCATCGGCGTCGTGACCGGCATCGTGCAGGAGTTCCAGTTCGGGATGAACTGGAGCGACTACTCGCGCTTCGTCGGCGACGTCTTCGGGGCGCCGCTGGCGATCGAGGGCCTGCTGGCCTTCTTCCTCGAGTCGACGTTCCTCGGTCTGTGGATCTTCGGCTGGGACCGGCTGCCCAAGAAGGTGCACCTGGCGACGATCTGGGCCGCCGCGATCGGCACGCTGCTCTCGGCGTACTTCATCCTGGCCGCCAACTCGTGGATGCAGCACCCGGTCGGCTACACGATCAACGAGCAGACCGGCCGGGCCGAGCTGACCAGCATCTGGCAGCTCCTGACCAACTCGACGACGCTGGTCACGTTCCCGCACACGATCACCGCCTGCTTCCTCACCGGCGGCGCGGTGCTCATGGCGGTCAGCGCCTGGCACCTCAAGCGCCGCAACCAGATGGACGTCTTCCGCCCCAGCCTCAAGCTCGGCGCCTGGGTCGTGCTCATCGCCGGCGTCGGCGTGCTCATCACCGGCGACCAGCAGGCCCGCATCATGACCGAGCAGCAGCCCATGAAGATGGCCGCGGCCGAAGCGCTCTACGAGGACGCCGCGCCGGCCAGCTTCTCGATCTTCACGATCGGCTCGCTCAACGGCGAGGAGGAGCTCTACAGCGTCCGCATTCCGTCGCTGCTCTCGTTCCTGGCCACCGGCACCTTCGACGGCGAGGTCGAGGGCATAGACAACCTTCAGGCCGAGTACGAGCAGAAGTACGGTCCGGGGGAGTACGCGCCCTCGATCCCCGTCACCTACTGGTCGTTCCGGCTCATGATGGGCTTCGGCATCGCCACCATGGCGGTCGCGCTTGTCGCGCTCTGGGCCATGCGCAAAGGCCGTACGCCCACGAACAGATGGCTGTGGCTCGCCGTCATCCTCTCGTTCGGCGGGCCGCTCGCGGCCAACTCGTTCGGCTGGATCTTCACCGAGATGGGCCGCCAGCCGTGGACGGTGTTCGGGCTGTTCAAGACCTCCGAGAGCGTCTCACCCTCGGTCAGCACCGGCGAGGCCGCGACCTCGCTGATCACCCTCACCGTGCTGTACGGCGTGCTCGCCGTCGTCGAGGCGGGGCTCTTCTTGAAGTACGCCCGGGCCGGCGCCCCCGAGATCCCGCCACCCTCCGACTCGGACTCCTCCGAGGATGACCGTCCACTAGCGTTCGCCTACTAACAGGGGCCTATCGATGGAACTCACCACTGTCTGGTTCGCCCTCATCGCACTGCTGTGGGCCGGCTACTTCCTGCTCGAGGGCTTCGACTTCGGCGTCGGCATCCTGCTGCCCGTGCTGGGCCGCGACAACCGCGAGCGCCGCCTGCTCATCAACACGATCGGCCCGGTCTGGGACGGCAACGAGGTCTGGCTGATCGTCGCCGGCGGCGCGACGTTCGCCGCGTTCCCCGAGTGGTACGCCACCCTGTTCTCCGGCTTCTACCTGCCGCTGCTGCTGATCCTGGCCGCTCTGATCATCCGCGGCGTGGCCTTCGAATATCGGGGCAAGCGCGACGACGACCGCTGGCGCCGCCGCTGGGACCTCTGCATCATCGCGGGCAGCTGGATCCCGGCGGTCCTCTGGGGCGTTGCCTTCGGCAACATCGTCCGGGGTGTACGCCTGGACGCCGGCCACGAATACGTCGGCGGCTTCTTCGACCTGCTCAACCCGTACGCCCTGGTCGGCGGCCTGACCACGCTGGCGCTGTTCACCCTGCACGGCGCGGTCTTCCTGGCGCTCAAGACCGACGGCGAGATCCGGGAACGGGCGGGCCGGCTGGCCGCCCGGCTGATCGGGCCGGCGGTCGTGATCGCGGCCGGCTTCCTGCTCTGGACGGCGCTCGCCCACCACGACGTGGCCGGCTGGATCCTCATGGCCGCGGCCGCGGTGTCCCTGCTCGCCGCGATCCCGGCCATCCGGGCCCGGCGCGAGGGCTGGGCGTTCCTGGCCACCGCGGCCACCCTGGTGCTGGCGGTGTTCGCGTTGTTCGTGACGCTCTTCCCGAACGTCATGCCGTCCTCCATCGCCGACGCCAACAGCCTGACCGTCACCAACGCGTCGGCCTCGCCGTACACGTTGAAGGTCATGACCTGGGTCGCGGTCGGCTGCACGCCGTTCGTGCTGCTCTACCAGAGCTGGACCTACTGGGTGTTCCGCAAGCGGCTCAGCGTAGACAAGATTCCGGCATGAGGCCGCTGGATCCGCGGCTGCTGCGATACGCCCGGAGCACCCGGGTGTACCTGACGGTCACGGTCGTGCTCGGCGCCGTCCTGGCCGGGCTGATCGTGGCCCAGGCGACGCTGCTGGCCGACGGCATCACGGCGGTGTTCCTGCACGGTGCCGGCCTCGACGACCTGCGGAACACGCTGATCGGGCTGGCCGTGGTGGTCGCGGGCCGGGCCGCGGTCGCCTGGGCGCAGGAGGCGGTGGCGGCCCGCTCGTCGGCCTCGGTCAAGAGCGAGCTGCGGCTCGCCCTGCTCCGGCGGCTCGCCCAGCGGCCGGGTTCGGCCGAGACCGGAGCCGCGGTCACCCTGGTCGTCCGGGGACTGGACGCGCTCGACGCGTACTTCGCCCGCTATCTTCCGCAGCTGGTGCTGGCCGGGCTGGTCCCGGCGATCGTGCTGGCCCGCATCCTGCCGGCCGACCTGATCGCCACGGTGACGATCGTGCTGACCCTGCCGCTCATCCCGGTCTTCATGGCGCTGGTCGGGCTCCAGACCGAGAGCGCCAACCGCAAGCAGTTCACGCTGCTCACCCGGCTGTCGCACCACTTCCTCGACGTGATCGCCGGCCTGCCGGCGCTCAAGCTGTTCGGCCGGGCCCGCGCCCAGGCCGGCACGATCCGGCGGATCAGCGACGATCAGCGGCGCCTGACGATGCGTACGCTGCGCATCGCCTTTCTCTCGTCGCTGGTCCTGGAACTGCTGGCGACGCTGTCGGTAGCGCTCGTCGCCGTCGGCATCGGCCTGCGGCTGGTCGACGGGCGGCTCGACCTGGCCACCGCGCTGCTCGTGCTGATCCTGGCCCCGGAGGCCTATCTGCCGTTGCGCCAGGTCGGCGCCAACTACCACGCCAGCGCGGAAGGCCTGGCCGCCGCGTCGGACGCGTTCGAGATCCTCGACAAGCTGGAGGCGACGGCCGGGACGGCACCCGTGCCGGACGGGGCGATCGCGTTCGAGGAGGTCGCCGTCCGCTACCGCGACAGCGACGCGCTGCGCCTGAGCGCGGTGATCGAGCCGGGGGAGATCGTGGCGCTGACCGGGCCGAGCGGCTGCGGCAAGTCGACGGCGCTGAACGTGCTGCTCGGCTTCGCCACGCCGGCGTCGGGCCGGGTCACGGTCGGCGGGGCCGACCTCACCGGCGCCGACCCGGACGCTTGGCGCTCACGGATCGCCTGGGTGCCGCAGCGGCCGCACCTGTTCGCCGGGACGGTGCGGGAGAACATCGCGCTCGGCGCCGCTCCGGACGCCGATGTCGTCACCGCGGCCCATCGCGCCGGGGCGCACAGCTTCATCCTCGGGCTGCCGCAGGGCTACGAAACGGTCCTCGGCGACGACGGCGCCGGCCTGTCGGCCGGGCAGCGCCAGCGGATTGCCCTGGCCCGGGCCTTCCTGCGGGACGCGCCGATCGTCCTGCTCGACGAGCCCACCGCCAACCTCGACGCGGCCACGGCCGACCAGGTCATGGCCGCGATCCGCCGCCTCGCCCGCGGCCGCACGGTGCTGATCGCCGCCCACCGGCCCGAGTTGATCGCCCTGGCCGGCCGCGTCATCGACCTGACCCCGGCCGGCGCCCACACCTCCAGTCCTGCCGCCGCCAGTCCTGCCGCCTCCGGCTCCGGCCCAGCCTCCAACTCCGGCCCCGGCCCCAGCTCCGGCCCCGGCTCTGGTCCGGCGGCCTCCGGCTACACCTCGGGCAACGCCCGGCTCATCTCCGGCGCGGCCCGGCTGACCTCGGACGGTGTGCTGTGACCTGGTTCAAGCTGCTCCGCAGCGCCTCCCGGCCCGCCGCGCCGGGGCTGATGCTCGCCGTGCTGGCCGGCGTCGGCGCGGCCGGCGCCGCGGTCGGGCTGATGGCCACCTCGGCCTGGCTGATCTCGCGGGCCGCCCTGCATCCGCCGGTGCTGCACCTGATGGTGGCGATCGTCGCGGTCCGGGCCTTCGGCATCGGGCGAGGCGTCTTCCGCTACGCCGAGCGTCTCGCCGGCCACGACGCCGCCCTGCGGGTGCTGGGGCGTCTGCGGGTGCGGCTCTTCGACCGTCTGGCCGCGCTCGCGCCGGCCGGCACGGCCGGGTTTCGGGGCGCCGACCTGGCCCAGCGCCTGGCCGCCGACGTCGACGCGGTGCTCGACATGCTCGTGCGCGTCGTGCTGCCCTACACGGTGGCGGCGGTCGTCGGGCTCGGCTCGGTGCTGCTGGTCGGCGCCATGTCGCCGGTCGCCGGAGCGGCGCTCGCCTTCGGCCTGCTCGTCGTGGCCGTGGGGGTGCCCCTGCTCCAGTCCGCCGCGGCCCGCCGCGCCGACGGCCGGCTGGCCCCGTTGCGCGGCGACCTGGCCACGGCCACCGTCGACCTGCTGCACGGGCTGCCCGACCTCATCGCGTACGGCGCGACGCCGGCTCAGCTCGCCCGCCTCAGCGAGGCCGACACCCGCCTGCGGGAAGCGGAGCGGCGCTCCACCGCCGCGGCCGGCGCCTCAGCCGCCGTGACCGCCCTGGTCACCGGCCTCAGCCTGATCGTCGGTCTGGCTGCGGGCGCTGTGGCGGTCCGCTCCGGGGCCCTGCACGGCGAGCTGCTGGCCGTCATCGTCCTGACCCCGCTCGCCGTCTTCGAGTCCGTCGCCGGTCTGCCGGTGGCGGCCCAGCGCTTCGCCGCCGCCCGAGCCTCCCTGACCCGCCTGGCCGAGATTCTCAGCACCCCCGACCCGATCACCGTCCCCGAGGTGCCTGCCCCGTTGCCGGCGGCTTCTGTGCCTTCCGTCAGCGTTCAGGGGGTCAGCGCCTCGTGGGTGCGCGGGCGGACCGCCGTGCGGGATCTCAGTTTCGAGCTGCCGGCCGGTGGGCGGGTGGCGCTGGTCGGGCCGAGCGGGTCCGGCAAGAGCACCGTCGCGGCGCTGCTGGTGCGGTTCCTCGATCCCACGGCCGGGCGGATCACGCTCGACGGCGTCGATCTGCGGCGCCTCGATCCGGATCAGGTGCGGAAGATCGTCGGCTATCTGCCCGAGGACGCCTACCTGTTCGACACCACGATCTCGGCCAACCTGCGCGTCGGGCGCCCGGATGCCAGTGAGGACGAGTTGCGGACGGCCCTGGCCCGGGCGCGCCTGCTCGACTGGGTCGAGACGTTGCCCGACGGGCTCGAGACCTTCGTGGGGGAGCACGGCATGGCCCTGTCCGGTGGCCAGCGCCGCCGGCTGGCTCTCGCCCGGGCCCTGCTGGCCGACTTCCGGGTGCTGATCCTCGACGAGCCCACCGAGCATCTCGACGACGAGACCGCCGTGGCGCTCACCCGCGACCTCCTGGAGGCGGCCGGTGACCGCTCGGTTCTGCTGATCACCCATCGCACGGACGTGGCCGGTCAGGTCGGCCAGGTGATCGACCTGGCCCGGGAGGAGGCCGCACAGCCCGTGCCCGAGCCGGTGTGATCACGTCTCGGCGCGCTTGGGGCCGAAGTGTGCCGGATGATGTGGTCATGACGCAGCCCGATCTCAACCCCGACGAGTACCCGCCCATCGACCCGCGGGAACCCGTGCCCGACGACCCCGCGGAGCTGTTGCCGGGCGCGCCGGACGAACTGCCGGAAGCGCCCGTCGAACCGATGCCCGACGACGGGGACGAGGGCGGCGTTCGCGAACCGGCGTAAGGGCGCGTGCCGGCGTAAGGGCGCGTGCCGGCGAGTGGCGGTTCTAGAGCGGGGCGCGCCAGGTCAGCAGGGAGCCGGTGCCGGACGGGGTGGCGGTCACCTCGAAGGAGCCGGACAGGTCCTGGGCCCGGTCGGACATGTTGGCCAGGCCGCCCCGGGCCAGCGACGGGTCGAAGCCGATGCCGTCGTCCTCGATCTGGAGGATCACCTCGTCGCCGGTGGCCCGTAGGGAGACGCGGCATTCCGTGGCCCGGGCGTGGCGGGCCACGTTGGCCAAGGCCTCCCGGAGGACGGCCAGCAGCTCGGGGACCACGTCGTCGGGGACGGCGCTGTCCACCGGGCCGGTGGTGTCCAGGACGGGGCGGAAACCCAAGGGCTCGGCGGCCTCCTGGACCATTTTGCTGATCTCGGCGCGCAGGGAAGGGCCCACGGGGGCCCGGAGCTCGAAGATCGAACGGCGGATGTCCCTGATCGTCGCGTCCAGGTCGTCCACCGCCGCGTTGATGCGCTTCACCGCCTCCGGGCGGGCCGCGTGGGTCACCGCGCCCTGCAACTGCATGCCCGTGGCGAACAGGCGCTGGATCACCACGTCGTGCAGGTCGCGGGCGATGCGCTCACGGTCCTCCAGCACCACCAGTTGCTCGCGTTCCTCCTGCGCCCGGGCCCGGTCCAAGGCGAGCACGGCCTGACCCGCGAACGTGGACAGCAGCACCGCGTCCTCGGCGTCGGGGGCGCGGTCGGCGGGCTGGGTGACGATCAGGACGCCCCGGCGGGAGCCGGCCGCGGCCAGCGGGGCGGCCAGCGCCGGGCCCGACGGCACCGGGCCGGGCCAGTCGGCCGCGGCGGCCAGGCTGTCGATGGTGTCGTGGCCCGAAAGGTCGGCCGCCACCGCCCGGCCCTCCATCAGCCGGCAGTCGGCGTTCAGGCCGTCGGCCGCCTCGATCGTGTAGCGGGCCGCCTGCTCGTCGTACAGCAGGACCATCGCCAGCTCGGTGCCGGCCACCTCGCGGGCCCGGCGGGCGATCAGGCGCAGCGCCTCCGTGCGGCGGACCGTCCCGAGCAGGACGCCGGTGATCTCGGCGGCGGCCGCCAGCCAGCGTTCCCGGCGGCGGGCCAGGGCGAACAGGCGGGCGTTGTCGATGGCCACGCCGGCCGCCGCGGCCAGGGCGACCACGATCTCCTCGTCGTCCTCGGAGAACTGGTCGGCGCCCTGCTTCTCGGCCAGGTACAGATTTCCGAAGATCTGGTCCCTCGTACGCACGGGCACGCCCAGGAAGCTGTGCATCGGCGGATGGTGCGGGGGGAAGCCGTACGAGTTGGGGTGCCGGGTGATGTCCGGAAGGCGCACGGGATGCGGGTCGGTGATCAGCAGGCCCAGGACGCCGCGGCCGTGCGGCAGGTCGCCGATTGCCGCGTGGGTCACCGGGTCGATGCCGTGGGTGATGAAGTCGGACAGGCCCGAGCTGTCGGCGTTCAGCACCCCCAGCGCGCCGTAGCGGGCGCCGGCCAGGGCGCAGGCCGACTCGACGATGCGCTGCAAGGTGCTGCGCAGGTCGAGGTCGGTGCCGATGCCGACCACCGCGTCGAGCAGGGCACGCAGGCGCTCGCGGCTCGTCATCACCTCGCCGACGCGGTCCAGCATCTCTTTCAGGAGCTCGTCGAGGCGTACCCGGGAAAGCGGTCGAAGCCCCAGGGACGGCAGGTCAGGAGTGCTCTCGGCCATGACCGTCAGACTAGGGTCCTTAGGCCCTTGGTACGTCATGGGGCGGGGCGGTAGGAATGAAGTGTGATCCGAGTCTTCCTCCTCGACGACCACGAAGTCGTCCGCCGCGGCCTCATCGACCTCCTCCAGGCCGGCGGTGACATCGAGGTGGTCGGCGAGTCCGGCTCCGCGCAGGAGGCCGCCCGCCGCATTCCGGCGCTGCGGCCCGACGTGGCCGTGCTCGACGCGCGCCTGCCCGACGGCAACGGCATCGACGTGTGCCGTGACGTGCGGGCGGTCGACTCGTCGATCAAAGGGCTCATTCTGACCTCGTACGAGGATGACGAGGCTCTCTTCGCGGCGATCATGGCCGGGGCGTCGGGTTACGTGCTGAAGGAGATCCGCGGCACCGACCTGGTCGACGCGGTGCGCCGGGTCGCGGCGGGGCAGTCGCTGCTCGACCCGGCCGTCACCCAGCGGGTCCTCGAGCGCATCCGCAACGGCGTGGAGCAGCCGCGCGAGCTGGCCGGGCTCACCGATCAGGAACGCAAGATCCTGGAGTTCGTGGCGCAGGGGCTGACCAACCGCGAGATCGCCTCCCGCATGTTCCTGGCCGAGAAGACGGTGAAGAACTACGTGTCGAGCATGCTGGCCAAGCTCGGCCTGGAGCGCCGCACCCAGGCCGCGGTGCTGGCCACCCGGTTGCTCGGAGACAAGTAGGCCCGTTGGGTGGCCCTGCCGTTCCCAGGACGAGCGGGACTCTTACCGGCGGGCCGGGCCGGGGCGACTCTTGATCTCATGAACGCATTCGAGGTCAACCGCATGGGGTACGGGGCGATGCAGCTCGCCGGTCCGGGCGTCTTCGGGCCGCCGCGCGACCACGACGAGGCGATCGCCGTGCTCCGCACCGCCGTCGAGCTGGGCGCCGACCACATCGATACCGCCGACTTCTACGGGCCGCACGTCACCAACGAGCTCATCCGGGAGGCGCTCGCGCCCTATCCGGTGGGTCTGCGGATCGTCACCAAGGTCGGCTCGGTGCGTGGCGAGGACGGCGCCTGGCTGCACGCCCGGCGGCCGTCGCAGCTGCGCGAGCAGGTGCACTCCAACCTGCGCACCCTCGGCGTCGAGGCCCTCGACGTGGTGAACCTGCGCGTCGGCGGCGGCGCCGACGGCCACTCGCCGGTGCCGGGCTCGATCGCCGAGGAGTTCGGCGCGCTGGCCGACATGCGCCGCGAGGGCCTGATCAAGCATCTGGGGCTGTCCGTCGTCGACGAGGCCCAGGTGGTGGAGGCACAGGGCATCGCGCCGATCGTCACCGTGCAGAACTGGTACAACGTCGCCCACCGGGGCGACGAGAAGCTGATCGCCACGCTCGGCGAGCAGGGCATCGCGTACGTTCCGTTCTGGCCGCTGGGCGGCTTCAACCCGCTGCAGTCGGGCGTGCTCGACACGGTCGCGGCCCGCCTCGGCCGGACGCCGAAGGCGGTCGCCCTGGCCTGGCTGCTCCACCAGGCCCCGAACATCCTGCTCATCCCGGGCACGTCGTCGGTCGCGCACCTGCGCGAGAACATGGCGGCCGCGTCCCTCGAACTGCCGGAGGACGCGCTGGCCGAGCTAGAGCGCGTCGCGTAGCTCGCGGCGGTTGGCCACGCCGAGCTTGCCGAAGATCTTGCGCAGGTGCCATTCGACCGTGCGGGAGCTCAGGAACAGCTCGGCGCCGATCTCGGCGTTGGTCTGGCCGTCGCGAGCGCGGCGGGCGATCTGGCCCTCCTGCGGGGTGAGCCGGGTCGCGGCCTTCGGGGTGCGGCCGCGGACCGTCTCGCCGGTCGCGCTCAGTTCCCGGCGGGCCCGCGCGGCGAACGCGTCGGCACCGAACGAGACGAACATGTCGTGAGCGGTGCGCAGTTGCACACGGGCGTCGGCGGCGCGGTCCTCCCGGCGCAGCCACTCGCCGTACACCAGATGGGCCCGGGCCAGCGAGAAGGCGCCGCGGCAGCGGGCCAGGCGGTCGATCGCCTCGCGGTAAAGATCCTCGGAGCCGGTGATCAGGGCACGCGCGCGGGCCTCGGCGCCGAGACCCCAGTCGGTGCCGCTCGGCTCGGCCCGCGCGGCGATCCGCTCCAGCGCCCGCCCGGCCGCCTCGCGGTCGCCGGCGCGGACGGCGGCCTCGGCCAGCTCGACCAGGGCCCAATTCGCAAAACCCGTTTCCAGCGGGTACGCCGTGGCGCGCTCCGCCGCCGCCAGAGCCTCCGGGAAACGGCCGAGACCGTTGAGCAGCACGGCGTTCGACAGATGGACGACGGTCAGCACGGCGCCCTCGTGCCGGGCGGTGACGGCGGCGGTGACGGCCGGGGTCAGCCGGGCCACCTCGGCCTCGCGGCCCCGCCAGCCGGCGACGGCCAGGGCGGCCACGTCGGGCTGGACGTTCCCGGTGGCGGCACCGACCACCTGCACCTCCTCGACCAGCGCGGCGGCCTGGGCCAGCTCGCCCTGGTGCAGATGCAGGGCGAGGCGCTGGTAGAGCAGGTACGACATGCCGGCCAGGGCACCCGCGCCCCGGGCCAGCCGCAGGTGACGGTGGGTGAGGGCCTGCCACACCTCGTCGTCCCAGACGGCGTGGGCGGCGTGCGACACCACGTAGATGAGGTGGATGGCCTCCTCGGCCGCGACGTCGCCGCGGCGCAGATCGGCCAGGGCGCGCCGGACGGGGGGCGCGCCCGCCCCGAAGCCGTCGGTGAACAGCAGCGCCAGACCGTCGAGCAGCAGATCGGCGGCGCGCGGCCCGGCGTGCGGGCGAGGGGCCGAACGGGCCGCGGTAGCCACCTCGGCCAGGCCGGCCGAGCCGGCGAAGCGGCCGACCAGGACGGCGCCCGAGAACGCCTCGAGATAGGTGTCGCGGGAGCGGGTCACGTCGAGCGGGGCGAAGCGGCGGGCCGCCTGAAGAAGCAGGGCCGGCGCCTCCTGGCTGCGGCTGGGGGAGGCGAACGCCATCTGAGCCCGGAGCAGGTCGGCGCGGGCCGCCCGCAACTCGTCGTGCGGTCCGGCCTGGGCGCGGTTCAGCAGGGCGGACGCCTCGTCGAGGGACCCGGCGAGATAGGTCGCCCGCGCCGCCGCGAGGTCACGGTCGGCCCGGCGTACGGAATCATCTGTCAGCTCCGCCGCCCTTTGCAGGAACGCCGCGGCCGCGGCCAGCCCGCCCCGGGCCTGTGCGCGGCCGGCCGACGCCTCCAGTTCGGCCGCCACCTCCTCGTCGGTGCCGTCGGTGGCCAGCGCGTGATGCCAGGCCCGCCGGTCCGGGTCGGCCCGGGGATCGGTGGCGGCGGCGAGGGCGGCGTGGACGCGGCGAAGGTCGGCGGCTGGGGCCGAGCGGTAGACCGCCGAGCGTACGAGCGGATGGCGGAAGACGACCCGGACGCCGATCTGGAGAAGGCCCGCCACCTCGATCTGATCGGCCGCGGCCCGGCCGATGCCCATCTCGGCGGCGGCCCGCCACAGCAGCGCCGAGTCGCCGACCGGGTCGGCCGCGGCCAGCAGCAGCAACAACCGGCTGGCGGTGGGCAGGTCGTCGACGCGGTGGGCGAAGCTCTCCTCGACCCGGCTCCGGAGGTCCGGCACGGCGAAGCCACCGGCCCGGCCGCCCGGCAGTTCCAGCAGGGCCAGGGGATTGCCGCGGGCCTCGGCCAGGATCGCCTCGCGCACGCGCTCGTCCAGCGGCCAGCGCACGACCGACGCCAGCAGCTCACGGGCGTCCGGATCGCGCAGGCCCTCGATCCGCAGCTCGGGGAGGCTGCGCAGGTTGTGCACGGTCTCCGGGGCCGGGGTCCGCACCGCGAAGATCATCACGACCGACTCGGCCAGCAGCCGCCGGGCCACGAAGGCCAGCGTCTGTGCCGACGCGTGGTCGAGCCACTGCGCGTCGTCGATCACGCAGATCAACGGCTTGCTGGTGGCCGCCTCCGACAGCAGCGACAGCACGGCCAGGCCGACGAAGAACGGCTCGGGGGCGACGCCGTCCCGCAGGCCGAACGTGGTGCGCAGGGCGTCGCGCTGCGGCTCGGGCAGCTTCTCGAGGTGGTCGAACAGCGGGGCGCAGAGCTGATGGAGCGCGGCGAACGGCAGCTCGCGCTCGGCCTCCACGCCGTCGACCCGAATCGTGCCGGCTTCTTTGACAGTTTCGTCGAGCAGCGCGGTCTTTCCGACGCCGGCCTCGCCCAGCAGCACGAGCACGCCGCTGCGCCCCGACCGCGCCGCCTCGATCAGGCCGGTCAGGACGGCCTGCTCATGCGCCCGTCCGCGCAGCGTCGTCACCTGATCACCCTAACCATCACGCGGTGGGGAGGTATCGATTGGCATGGCCGCAGACATTGCTGTTGATCGATGTCTGGTGGTGGGCTACGGGCATGAGACGACGCTTTGGCTTCCTGACAGCGCTCCTGCTGCTCGGCTCGGCCTTCCTCGTCGCCGGGCCGGTCTCGGCCGCCCCGTCCGGCTCCGAGATTCCCGGGCAGTTCGAGGTGTACGACGTGAGGACCGCCGCCCAGCGCAACGCGATCGCCCGCGCGGGCGCGGCCATCGACGCCATCCAGCACGGCGTGGCCGAGATCACGGCCACCGGCCGGGAGGTGCGCGAGCTCCAGCGGCAGGGCTTCACCGTGCAGCCGGTGCTGACGACGCTGGACTTCCCGCCCTCCGACGCGCCCTACCACAACTACAGCGAGATGATCGCCGACGTGAACCAGGTGGTGGCCGCCTATCCGGCGATCGCCAGCAAGAGGGTCATCGGCAAGTCGTACGAGAACCGCGACATCGTCGCCGTGAAGATCTCCGACAACGTGGGCACCGACGAGGCGGAGCCGGAGGTCCTGTACGACGCCAACCACCACGCGCGTGAGCACCTGACCGTGGAGATGGCGATCTACCTGCTGAAGCTGTACACGTCGTCGTACGCCTCGGACACCCGAATCCGGAACATCGTGAACTCCCGCGAGATCTGGATCGTACCGTCGGTGAACCCGGACGGAGCCGAGTACGACATCGCGACCGGCAGCTACCGCTCGTGGCGCAAGAATCGCCAGCCGAACAGCGGCTCGTCGGCGGTCGGCACCGACCCGAACCGCAACTACGGCTACAAGTGGGGATGCTGCGGAGGATCGTCGGGCACGCCGTCGTCGCTGACGTACCGGGGCCCGTCGGCCTTCTCGACACCGGAGACGAGGGCCATCCGCGACTTCGTGAACAGCCGGGTCGTCGGAGGGCGCCAGCAGATCGGTGCCGCGATGGACTTCCACACGTATTCGGAGCTGGTCCTGTGGCCGTTCGGCCACACGACGGCCAACACGACGACGGGCATGACGGCGGACGACTACAACACGTTCTCGACGTTCGGCCGCCAGATGGCCGCGACGAACCGTTACACCCCGGAGCAGTCGAGCGACCTGTACGTGACGGACGGCGACCTGCTCGACTGGCTGTGGGGAACACACAAGATCTTCGCCTACACGTTCGAGATGTACCCGACGAGCGCCTCAGCCGGCGGCTTCTACCCACCGGCCAGCGTGATCACGCGAGAGACGACCCGCAACAAGGAGGCGGCCCTCCTGCTGGCCGAGGTCGCCGACTGCCCGTACAAGGTGATCGGCAAGCAGTCCACTTATTGCTCCGCTGCCTGACCCTTCCCGCTCGCGGCCGGCCCGGATATCCGTTCGGGCCGGCCGCCCGGCGCCCACCCCTCACTGCCCGCCCCCGTCTCCTCGCGCCCCTGTCTCCTCGCGCCCCGTTTGCCGCACGCCCTATTTCCACGCGCCTCACGCCCCGCGCTGTCGGCCTCGCGCTTCGCACCATGCGCCCCGTCTTCTCGCGTCCGGCCTCAGCGTCCGGCGTCCCGCCTCCGCGTCCTTCCTCGCGCCCCGAGGGCCCCGCGCTTTCTTGTGCCTCGCGCCTGAGGGCCCCGCGCCCCAGGGCCCCGCGCTTGTTCGTCCCGTGCTTGTTCGTCCCGTGCTTGTTCGTCCGGCGCTCCTTCGCCCCGCGCTCCCTAGCCCTGCGCTCCCTAGCCCTGCGCTCCCTCGCGCCGTGCCCTCTCGCGTCTTTTCGCGCCGCTCGCCGAGCTTCCGCGCACCCTCCCTGCCGTGTCTGAGGAAACCGACCCAGGTTCCTAGGATGCCTGAGGGTGTGTGCGCTTGTGTACAACGGCCGTGGGGCAGCGAAGGCGAACGGACGGGGCGGTCGGCGGGCGCTTCACCGGGCGGAACCGGTGGGGTCTCGTGGCGTTCAGCTGGGCGTTCTTGACCCTCGGTCGGCGCGGCGGCTAGCGTTGGAGTGACACAACCGAACATCGCTGTTCGAACCGCTGCGGGAGAGTTCCCGCTGTTGCGGGGCGCCGAAGGAGCAACTTCTCCCTCAGAATCTCTCAGGCCCCGGTACCGCGGCGGTCAGGCGACTCTGGAAAGTCAGGACGCGGCCGGCGTTCTGCGCCCACGGTGCAAGCCGTCCGTTCGCGGGCGGTGAAGCTCTCAGGCACCCATGACAGAGCGGGGGAGGCCGACCTCGATGAGGAGCCTCACGCCGTCATGGCCGTCTCTGTGTTCGACCTCTTCTCCGTGGGCATCGGGCCGTCCAGCTCGCACACCGTGGGCCCGATGCGCGCCGCCCGCATGTTCGCTCTGCGGCTCGCCGACAGTGGGTTGAGTGCGCGGACCGCTCTGGTGCGCGCGGAGCTGTTCGGGTCGCTCGGGGCCACCGGGCACGGGCACGGTACGCCCAAGGCGGTGCTGCTCGGGCTTGAAGGGGAGACGCCTGAGGGTGTCGACGTGGCGAGTGCCGACGCGCGGGCCGCGCACATTCACGCCACCGGCCGGCTGCGCCTTCTGGGGAGCACCGAAGTCGGGGTCGACGTTGTGCTTCATCGGCGGCGGGCTCTGGCGGGGCATCCGAACGGGATGACGTTCGTGGCGCTTGACGCTGATGGGGCCGAGCTGTTCGCCAAGACGTACTTCTCGGTCGGTGGTGGGTTTGTCATCGATGAGGCCAGTGGCGGAGTGCGGGCCGATGACACTGTGCTGCCCTATGCCTTCGGCAGTGGGGGCGAGCTTCTCGGGCTGGTGGGGGAGACCGGGTGGTCGATCTCGCGGCTGATGATGGCCAACGAGACCGTGTGGCGGTCGGAGGCCGACGTGAAGGCGGGCCTGCTCGGGATCTGGGCTGTGATGCGTGAGTGTGTCGATGCCGGGCTCGGCGCCGAGGGGATTCTGCCGGGTGGGCTGAAGGTTCGGCGGCGGGCGGCGGCCACCGCCCGGCAGCTTCGGGCGGCGGGGCGGCCGGCTGAGCATGCGATGGAGTGGTTGACGGCGTACGCCATGGCGGTCAACGAGGAGAACGCGGCCGGTGGGCGGGTGGTGACCGCGCCGACCAACGGGGCGGCCGGGATCATTCCGGCCGTGCTGCGGTACTACATCGACTTTGTTCCGGGGGCCGACGAGGACGGGGTCGTGCGGTTCCTGCTGGCCGCCGGTGCTGTGGGGATGCTGTTCAAGGAGAACGCGTCCATCTCGGGGGCCGAGGTGGGCTGCCAGGGTGAGGTCGGGTCGGCGTGCGCCATGGCGGCGGCGGGGCTCACCGAGGTGCTCGGTGGCACGCCGGAGCAGGTGGAGAACGCGGCCGAGATCGGCATGGAGCACAACCTGGGGCTGACCTGTGATCCGGTCGGTGGGCTGGTGCAGATTCCGTGCATCGAGCGCAACGGCATGGCGGCGGTCAAGGCCGTCACCGCGGCGCGGATGGCTCTGCGTGGTGATGGGCGGCACCACGTCTCCCTCGACAAGGTCATCAAGACCATGAAGGAGACGGGGGCCGACATGAAGATCAAGTACAAGGAGACGGCGCGGGGTGGGCTGGCCGTCAACGTGATCGAGTGCTGATCAGTAGTCGTTGACGTTGATGGTCACGCGGTGCCGGTCGGAGGGCCAGGCCGGCAGGATCGTGGACTCCCAGCCGCCACCGCGGTGGGCCACCACGACCGAGACCAGGCGGTGGGCCGGGATGTAGACGTCCATGCCGGTCAGGAAGGTCTGCGCGTAGATGGCGGGCAGCGGGGCGGTCAGGTCGGTGACGCGGTCGCTGTTCTGGTCGAAGGCGAAGACGCCGATGACCCGCTTGGCGCGTGGGGCGTTCGCTTCGTTCAGGATCTGGCGGCCGTTGACGTAGAGCTTGTCGGCCGAGCCCCACCATTCCTTCTGGCGGTTGAGGGTCAGCGCGGTGTGCGCGGGTGAGGTCTCGATGAGGGCGCCGACACCTTCGCCGGGGCGGCCGGCCAGGAGGCGTACGAAGGAATCGGATCGCAGGAACGGCTGGAAGTAGAAGTGGTGGTCGGCCGTGCCGGGGCGGACCAGCACGAATTCGTAGCGGGCGAGCGGCGACAGCGGCACGGGCCCGAACGAGCCATCCGAAGCGACAGGGACCGTGTGCTTCAGGCGGCGGCCGAGGGTGACGTCGAAGACCTGTACGTCGCCGCCGGCGCCGGCGTTGCTGGGGAAGATGACGGCCCGGCCGGAGACGTGCGCGACGGGTGTCGGGACGACAGCGGTGGTACGGGGTCGAGCGCCGCGCAGAAATGAGAAGACCGCCCGGAAGGATTCCACCGAGGAGACGGTCTGCGTGTGTGACTGGTCCGGTAGGTAGACGTTGCGGGCGCCGGTGACGGCCCGGGACTGGTCGCCCTCGCCCCAGATGGCGAGGGTGTCGACGCCGCCGGGTGGGGCGGTGGCCGTACGGCCGTCGAGGTTGACGTAATGCGCGACGCGCCCGGCACGGTCGGGCGACGAGTTCAGGTAGCCCTGGGAGACGAAGGTGCCGAGGGAGTGGGCGACGAGGTCGACCTGGGTGGCGCCGGTGTCGGCCAGCAGGCGGGTGATGCGGGCGTCGAGGCCGGTGTAGACGGACGGGAGGATCGTGGCGATGTTCGGGGAGTCGTACTCGTGGGCCTCGATGATCGCGATGGGGTAGCCGTTGGCGGCGAGGCGTTTGGCCTGGGTCGCGAACTGGGCGGCCGAGCCCGCACTGCCGTGTACGAAGACGACCGGGCGGAGCGGCGTGGAGGCGTACGCGGGAAGGCCTGGGAGAAGTGAGGAGATCAGAAGGGCGAGCAGGAGCACAAGTCGGCGCACGGTCACACCCCATTGACGTTGATGAATATTGCACGGAGGGTGCAACTATAAACCGACTAGGCTGATCGGCGTGGATCAAGAAGAGCGGATCGCCATGTTCCTCGACTACGAGAACCTCGCGATCAGCGCGCGTGAGACCCTCGCCGGCCACCCGTTCGACCTGCGGCCGGTGACCGACGCCCTGGCCGAGCGCGGGCGCGTGGTGGTGCGGCGGGCGTACGCCGACTGGTCGTTCTTCGGTGAGGACAGGCGCATGCTGACCCGCGCCCACGTCGAGCTCATCGAGATTCCGCAGCGCATGGGCGCTTCCCGCAAGAACGCGGCCGACATCAAAATGGTCGTCGACGCGCTGGAGCTGGCCTTCGAGCGCGACTACATCTCCACCTTCGTGCTCGGCACCGGCGACAGCGATTTCACCCCGCTCGTGGCCAAGCTGCGCGAGCTCAACAAACGGGTGATCGGCGTGGGCATCGAGAAGACCACCTCGGCCCTGCTGCCGCCGGCCTGCGACGAGTTCCTCTACTACGACCGGCTCGAGGGCGTGGCCCAGCCCGCGCCCGAGGTGGAGACGCCGGCCCGCGAGGTCGAGGCGCTGCCGGCGCTGGTCGCGCAGAGCGTCAGCGGCACCATCACCGCGTCCCGCCTCAAGCGGACCCTGCTGCGCAAGGACCCCACCTTCAACGAGGCCGACTACGGCTTCCGCTCGTTCGGTGAGCTGCTGCGCCACCTGGCCGGCGACGGTGTGGTCGAGCTCAGCGGCGGCTCCGACCCCGAGGTGTCGCTGCCCGAGCACGGCGACCGGGAGGCCGCGTTCGCCCTGTTGCGCGGGGTGGTGGAGGGTCTGGCCGGGCCGGACGGCTCGGTGGCGCTGTCGGGGCTGAAGAACCAGGTGCGCAAGGCCGAGCCCGGCTTCACCGAGAAGAAGCTCGGCTACCGCAGCTTCCTGCAGTTCGTGCGGGCGGCCGACACCTCGGGCGCGGTCGGCCTGCGCTGGAGTCCGGAGGCGGAGGATTATCTGCTCACCATCGGGGCACCCAAAATGGCATGAGAGCTTTGACATGGCAGGGCACCGGCAAGGTCTCGGTGGAGACGGTCCCCGACCCCAGGATCGAGCAGCCGACCGATGCCATCGTGCGGATGACGTCCACCGCGATCTGCGGTTCCGACCTTCACCTCTACGACGTGCTCGGCATGTACATCGACCAGGGTGACATCCTCGGTCACGAGCCGATGGGCGTCGTCGAGGAGGTCGGCGCCGAGGTCACCCACATCAAGCCGGGCGACCGGGTGGTGATCCCGTTCAACATCTCGTGCGGGTCCTGCTGGATGTGCTCGCGCGGCTTCTACGCCCAGTGCGAGACGACCCAGAACAAGGATCAGGGAAAGGGCGCGTCGCTGTTCGGATATACCAAGCTGTACGGGCAGGTGCCCGGCGGACAGGCGCAGTACCTCCGCGTCCCGCAGGCCCACTTCGGGCCGATCAAGGTGCCGGACGACGGCCGGCCGGACGAGCACTACCTGTTCCTCTCCGACGTGCTGACCACGTCGTGGCAGGCCGCGAAATACGCCGACATCCAGCCCGGCGACACGGTGTTCGTGACCGGGCTCGGCCCGATCGGGCAGATGAGCGCCCGGGTCGCCCGTCATCTGGGTGCGGGGCGGGTCATCGCCTCCGACCTGGTGCGGGAGCGGCTGGAGATGGCCCGGCGGCACGGGATCGAGGTCGTCGACGCGTCCAAGGACGACGTGCCGGCGGCGGTTCTGGAGCTGACGGAAGGCCGGGGCGCGGACAGCGTGATCGAGTCGGTCGGCATGGAGGCGCACGGCTCGCCGTTCCAGTCGGCGGCGATCAAGGCGGCCGGCAAGCTGCCGGACGCGGTCGCCCGCAAGGCGGTCGACACCTTCGGTCTCGACCGGATGGCCGCGCTGACAACGGCTTTCGCGACGGTGCGGCGGGCCGGGACGGTCTCCATCATCGGGGTGTACGGCGGTCAGGCCGACCCGATGCCCATGATGGACCTGTTCGACAAGGGCGTCACGATGCGGATGGGCCAGGCCCACGTGCGGCGCTGGTCGGACGAGATCCTGCCGATCCTGACCGGCGACGGCGACCCGCTCGGGGTGGACGATCTCGTGACGCACCGGCTGCCCTTGGAGGAGGCCCCGCACGCGTACGAGATCTTCAAGAACAAGGAGGACGGCTGCATCAAGGTCGTTCTGAAGCCGTGAGCAAGGTGGTTGTCCTGACCGGTGCCTCCAGCGGCATCGGCCGGGCCGCCGCGCTCGCCTTCGCCCGCCGGGGCGATCGCGTGGTGCTGGCGGCCCGGGGGTCGTCCGCACTGTCGTCGGTGGCCGAAGCGACCGGGGGACTGGCGGTTCCCACCGACATCGCGGACGCGGCCTCGGTGGACACGCTGGCCTCGGTGGCGGTGAAGGCGTACGGCCGCATCGATGTCTGGGTCGACACGGCGGCCGTCATGGCGTACGGGAAATTCGAAGATCTTCCGCCCGCGGTCTTCGACAAGGTCGTCACGACCGATCTGCTGGGCGCGGCCAACGTGGCGCGGGCGGCGCTGCGGGTGTTCCGGCAGCAGGACGGCCAGGGCACGCTGGTGTTGTGCAGTTCCCTGCTGGCCCACGTGACCGTGCCTTACATGTCGGCGTATGTGACGGCCAAGTGGGGATTGCGGGGTCTGATCCGTACGCTTCGGCAGGAGACCCGGGACGCGCCGGGGATCACGGTGTGCACGGTGGCGCCGGGCAGCGTGGACACGCCGATCTACCAGCGGGCGGCCAACTACGCCGGGCGGGTGGGCAGCCCGCCCCCGCCGGTGGCGTCGCCGGAGAAGGTGGCCGCGGCGATTCTGCGGCAGGCCGGCAAGCCGCGGCCGGAGGTGTCGGTGGGCCTGGCCAACCGGGTCATCGAGTTCGGTTTCGTGGCGCTGCCACCGGTCTACGACGCGCTGGTGACCACGATGATGCGCACGTTCGGCCTGTCCCGCCGCAAGATCGAGCCGCACGAGGGCAACGTCTTCCACCCCGGGCAGGATCGGGCGGCAGCGGGGTAGCCCTGTCCTAAGGCCCTGCCCGCACCCCGGTCTGCTCCCAGTTCGTCCCGGTCACCGCGTCGACGACGGTGGCCTCGGGGAGCAGCCCCAGCACCCGCGGGCTGAGGCGGACCGGCGTGACGTGGTCGGCGGCGCCCGGCGTTCTCTCGCCCAGCAGCCGGCCGGCGATGACGGCCACGGTGCCCGGGTCGCCGCCCCCGTTGTTCCGCAGGTCGAGCACGAGGCTGCTCGCTTCCCGGGCCAGATCGAAGGCGGCTTGGAGGTACGGCAACGCGTAGCCCACGGGTTCGAGGCCATCGATCCGGATCTCGCAGCTGCCGTCGTCCCGGCGGAGGACGGCCGCGATGCCGCCGGCGCGCCGCCGGACGGCGGCCGGGTCGGGCGGCGGCCAGCCCGGGGCGTGCTCGTCCGGGGGCGCGGTGCCGTCCGGGTCGAAGTGCAGTTCGAGGTGGCGGGCCGTCTTCTGACAGTGCAGCTCCAGCTCGCGGCACGTCCCGGCCGTCACCGGGTCACGGCGGTCACCGAACACCTGCTCCAGGCCGGTGGTCAGGGTGTCCTGGCGTGGGCCGGGTGGCATCAGGCGGCGTACCCAATGGGCCAGATGAGCAGCGAGTGCTCCGAGATGCTCTTGAGGCATGCCAGGACGATAGGGCGCCGGGATGTTGAGCGATCGTCAACACGGGACTTCAATGCGCAGAATTCTCAATTTGGGCCAGTTGAGGCGCTCCCAGGACCCACAGTAGTTGGGGTGAAAGGGGTGCGGCATGTCTGACGGTGCTGGCGGCGGCTGGTTCGACAACTTGAAGGTCGGGATGAAGATCCAGGCCGCGATCGGGGTCGCGGCGCTGGCCGCGCTGGCGATCGGCATCGCCGGTCTGGTCGCGATCTCCACGCTCGACGACAAGACCAAGCTTCTGTACACGGACAATGTGGCTCCGCTGACCCAGTTGTCGGCCATCCAGCGCAACTCGCAGGCGATCCGGGCCCGTTACCTCGAGTACGGCATCGCCACCGACGAGGTCCAGGCCAAGCTGGCCGGCGAGATCAGCGACCGGCAGAAGCTGCTCGACGAGGCGCTGACGGCCTATCGCTCGGGCGCGGTGAACAGCGAGAACGTGGACGCGTTCGAGAAGGCGTTCAACGGCTTCGTCGACGTCGGCGAGAACACGATGATCCCGCTGGCCAAGGCCAACCGGTACGAGGCGTTCGAGAACGCCTACCGCGACACCGCGCTGCCGCTGATGTCGGACGCCTCCGACGCGGTCGAGGCCGAGAACAACGCCCAGCTCGAGCAGGCCAAGGCCCGCTCGGAGGAGGCGGCCACCGCGGCCTCGGACGCCCGCCGGCTCCAGATCATCTTCCTGGTGGTGGGTCTCATCGCCGCGATCGGCCTGGGGGCGTACGTGGCCTCCGCCATCGTCAAACGCCTCGGGAAGGTCAAAGCGTCGCTGACCGCCATGGCCAACGGCGACCTGACCGCCACGGTCGACGTGAAGGGCCGCGACGAGGTCGGCGAGATGGCCGCGATGCTGCTGGTGGCCCAGCAGCAGACCCGCGACGTGGTCGCCTCGGTCGGCTCCGCCTCGCAGAGCCTGGCCGCGGCGGCCGAGCAGACCTCGGTCATCGCCAACCAGATCAGCGAGGGCGCGGCCACCGCCTCGGATCAGGCCCGGCGGGTCTCGGCCGCCTCCGAGGAGGTGTCGCTGAGCGTCAACACGGTGGCCGCGGGCTCGGAGGAGATGGGCTCGGCCATCGCCGAGATCGCGCACAGCGCCAACTCGGCGGCCGAGGTCGTGGGGCAGGCGGTCAACGCGGCCGCGTCGGCCAACCAGACGATCGGCACGCTGGGCGAGTCGAGCCGGGAGATCGGCGACGTCATCCGGGTGATCACCGCGATCGCCGAGCAGACGAACCTGCTGGCGCTGAACGCGACGATCGAGGCGGCGCGGGCCGGCGAGACGGGCAAGGGCTTCGCGGTCGTGGCCGGCGAGGTCAAGGATCTGGCCCAGGAGACGGCGCGGGCCACCGAGGACATCGCCAAGCGGGTCGAGGCGATCCAGAACGACAGCGGGCTCGCGGTCAACGCGATCGGCGAGATCAGCGAGATCATCGGGCACATCAGCGACTACACGACCACGATCGCGTCGGCCGTCGAGGAGCAGAGCGCGACCACGGCCGAGATGAACCGCAACGTCAACGAGGCGGCCAACGCCACCGGCCAGATCAACCAGGGCATCACCAGCGTGGCCGAGAACGCCCGCACGACCGCCGAGTCGGTCGGTGACGCGCAGCGCTCGGCGGCCGAGCTGTCGCGCATGTCGAACGAGTTGCAGGCGGCGGTGTCGCGCTTCATCTACTGATCCCCGTTGTCGCCGGAACCCGGAGTGAACTAAGTTCACTCCGGGTTTTCGACGAAGGGATCGCGAGATGGCGTTGACGGCGGGCAGCACGGTCGGTGACTGGCTTGCGCATGCGGAAGGCGGCCCCGCGCTGCGGGAACTGCTCGGGCAGGGTGGCTTCGACGAGTCGGTGCTCACGCCCGTACGGCAGCTGCCTCTTCAGCAGATGGTCGCGCTCAGCCAGGGCAAGTTGCCGCAAGAGGTGATCGACGCTTTGGTTCTGCGGGTCAACGACGGCGTCGTGCCTTCCGTCGAGGACATCGGCGAGCGCATTGTTCCGGGGCGCTTCGACGGTAAGACGATCATCGTCACCGGCGCTGCCTCGGGGATCGGGCGGGCCGTGGCCTCGCGCATCGCCCGTGAGGGCGGCCGGGTAGTCGGCGTCGACATTTCTGACATTTCCGATAGGGGCGTCAGGGCGGACATCACCTCGGCCGACGACGTACGGCGGGTGATCGAGGCGGCCGGTGACCGCATCGACGGCCTGGCCAACATCGCCGGCGTGGTGGACGACTTCACGCCCGCCCACGAGGTCTCGGACGCGTTGTGGCGCAAGGTGTTCGCGGTCAACGTCGACGGCGTGCTCAACCTGACCCGGGCCGTGCTCCCGTCCATGCTGGCCCACAAGCGGGGCTCGATCGTCAACGTCGCCTCGGAGGCCGCGCTGCGCGGCAACGCGGCCGGGATCGCCTACACAGCCTCGAAACACGCGGTCGTGGGCATCACCAGGAGCTGCGCTTTCATGTACGCCCTGGAGGGCATCCGGGTCAACGCGGTGGCGCCGGGCGGTGTGGCGACCGGCATGCAGCACAACCCGGGATCGGAGTTCGGCGCCACCCGCACGGGTCCGTTCCTGCGCCAGATCCCCCCGATCGCCACCGCCGAGCAGCTGGCCGCCTCCATCACGTTCCTGCTCAGCGACGACGGCGCCAACATCAACGGCGCGATCCTCCCGTCGGACGGTGGCTGGTCGGTCCAGTGAGAACCTGCTGCAACAACGCCCCGTACCGGCCGACCAGCTCCTCGTCCCCGAGGCGCTCGTCACCGACGACCCACAGGGCGTAGAGCAGCCCGCCGACCAGCGCTCCGGCCATCCGGGCGCGCTGGTCGGCGTCCTCACCCTTGAGCCGCGCCCGCAGCGGCGCGATCAGCGTCGTCTCGTGGATGTCGCGGAGCCGCTCCCGGATCTGCGGCTCATGAGACCCACGGACAAGAGCGAGATAGACCTGCCGTACGTCGTCACCGGACGTGACCATGACCTCGATGAACCGTTCACCGAGCTCGTCGAGCGGCACATCGAGCAGCGGCTCGTCATCGATGGTCAGCCGCATGGTGTCGAGGAACAGGAGCTCTTTGGTCCCGAAGTGCCGAATGACCAGGGCGGGGCTGGTCTGAGCGAGGGCGGCGATGTCCCGTACGGCCGTACGAGCGAACCCCCGCTCCCGAAAGAGCCGCCCGGCCGCGTTCCGGATCTCGTCCCGCTTGGCCACGGAACTCATGGTAGGTGGGTGTAACGGAAGCAGTAGAGCCCGCCCTCACCGGCCACGTAGAGCAACGGCTCGAACGGCGCCCAGACACACGAGTTGGCCCGGTGCTCCACGCGGGTCATGGCCAGCGGCCGGCCGTCCGGCACGCCGAAGATCTGGATAGCTCCGTTGTCGCCCACCACCGCGAGCCGCTCGCCGCCGGGCGAGAAGGCCAGCGCGAGGACCTTCTCGGCGTCGGGGGCCAGCGTGCCGGCGGGTTCCCCTCCGGAAGTCCAGAGCATCACCGGTCCGGTGTCGCCGGCCGCGATCCAGCGCCCGTCCGGCGCGACGGCGAGAGCCGGGGACGGCCCCGAACGGAAGCTCCACTCCGCCCGGAGCCGGCCGCCCGGCACGTCGAGCAGCCGGAGATGCGCGCCCTGACAGGCGGCCACCCACGTGCCGTCGGGGGAGACGGCGACCGCGGTGACCCGGCCCCGGCTGCCGGTGAGTTCCGTGCTGGTCGTGAAGGTCGAGGTGTCCCAGATACGAAGTGGAGGGTACTCGCCTCCTGTCACCAGATATCGCCCGTCGCGGGTCGTCGCCATCGCCTCGACGGCGGGGCCGAACACCTTGCGCTGACGCCAGGAGCCGCCGTCGCCGCGAACCCAGATCGTGACCGTGGTGCGGGCCAGGCCCGCCACCCACGTGCCGTCCGGAGCGACCAGGACGGCGTCCGCTCCCTTCGTGTCGATCGTGGCTCCGGGAGTTCCGTCGTCCCGCCAGACCTTGATGCCGGCCGCGTGTCCAGCGGCGATCAGCGGGGTGCCGTTCGCGCCGCACGCGACCGCGTTCAGCGCGGTGTGACCACCGGCCGGGAGACTGCGATAACGCTTGCCGGCGGCGACATCCCAGATCCGCACCGACCGGTCCTCGCCGGCGGTCGCGAGCCACGTTCCGTCCGGGGCGAAGGCGATCGCCCGCACCAGGTCGGTGTGGCCGGCCAGCCGGGCGACGAGCCCGCGGCCGCGCAGACTCCAGATCGAGACCGTCCGGTCCACCCGGGCCGTGGCCACCGCGCTGCCGTCCGGGGAGACCGCGACCGCCGTCACGTCGCCGATCGACCGATGGGGCAGCGCGGTCCGCTCGCCGGTTCTGAGGTCGCAGATCGCGGGCCGCCCGGCGGTGACGGTCACCATGCGGGCCCCGTCCGGCGCGAAGACGATCTCCGAGACCAGGTTGCCGAAACCGCTGAACTCGGCGTGCATGCGGCCTGTCACGGTGTCCCACAACCGCACCGCGTAGTCGCTCGTGGCCACCGCCAGGAGGCGGCCGTCCGGCGACGGGGTCATCGCCCACACGTGCGACTCACCCACGTCGAGCCGCGTCTGTGCTTTGGCCGCGCCGAGACTCCAGATGTGGACCGCGCCCGAGTGGACGGCCAGCCGGGCGCTGTCCGGTGTGAAGGCCATCCTCGCGACGGACTTGTCCCTCGACGGAAGCCGCCGCTGAGCACCGGTGACGAGATCGATGATCACGGGCGCCCCCGCCGCCGAGCGGTCGACGGAGGCCAGCGTGCGGCCGTCCGGTGCGATCGCCGCCGACGGCCGGGCGTGGCCCAGCGCGTACGTGTGCCTCGGCCGGCCGGTCGTGGCGTCCCAGACCCGGGCGGTCCCGCCGCTGTCGAAGGAGACGACCCGTTCGCCGTCGCCCGTGATCACCAACTGGATGATCGTGCGGCGATGACCGGTCAGCACGCGGCGCATCAGCGGGCTCGGCAGATCCGGCAGCGGCCACGCGCTGACCAGGCGGGGCCGCTCCGGGCCGGGCGCCGACGGCGCGAGCCAGGAGCCGAGACGGTCGTGCAGGACATCATCGAGGGAATGGGGCGGCACGGTCGGCGCGAGCAGATGCGCCACCTGGCCCAGCTTGGCCGCGATCGTCTCGCCGCGCGACGTGCCCACAGCCGCGAGGTCGCGCAGGGGCGCGAGCGGGCCGGAGGCCCGAAGGCCGGCCGCGATCCATCGCGGGTCGGTCGCGAGCGCCTCCGCCGCACATCGGTCAGTGGCGGCCAGATGCTCGACCAGGTGGTCCCGGAGATAGCGCTGCGACTCGGGCAGATGCCACCAGCCGGCGCCGCATTCGCCGGCTGCCGCGCCGAGCAGGGCGCGATGTGCCTGCTCGAGCCGCCGCGGGCCCAGCTCGTGGCGCAGATAGTCACGGATGACGTCGTGCAGCTCGATCCCGTCCGGCCGTAGCGTGATCAGGGCGAGGTCGGCGAGCCGGGCGCACAGGGCGCGGCCCCGCAGCGCCTCGACGTCGCCGGTCTCCCGCCACAGCGCCAGGACCAGATCGACCGGCACCAGCTCGTCCTCGGCGAAGACGGCCAGCTCGGCCAGCCGGTCGCGCTCGCCGGGGCCCAGCAGCCCGATGCTCGCCTCGACGGTGGCGGTGACCGCCTGCGACCGCTGACCGGGGTCGGACAGATCGAGGCCGCCGACGGCCGTCCCGGTGAGGTCGTCGATCCTCGCCGGGCTCTCGCGCAGCCGCAGCAGCACCTCGCCGGCCCGCCGGTCCACGTCCGGCTCGATCCGCAACTGCTCCCGCAGAACGGCGTTGACCAGCCGCAACAGCAGCGGCCAGCGCCCGGTCGCCGCGATCAGCCCGGCCATGGACGCCGGATCCATCCGGGGCAGCCCGGCGGTCAGCACCCGGCGGGCCTGCGCCTCGGTCATCTGGTCGACGCGTACCGCCACGCCGAGGCCCTCGGCCAGGCGCTCACTGCGGGTGGTGATCAGCCGCGCCGACCGGTCGCCGGGGCGGAACGCCTCGAGCTGGTCGGGGAACCAGACGTCGTCGACGATCACGAGGCGCCGTGGTCCCTCGCTCAGCACCTCGGCCAGACTCTCGGCGGCGTGCCAGACCTCGGGGCGGGCGACGGCACGGCCCGGGGCGATCTCCTCGATCAGCTTGGTGACCTTCTCGGCCAGCGCCCCGTGCCGTACGTCGCGGCCGACCGTGACCCAGTAGATCTCGTCGCCGAAGAGGCGGCGCAGGCGGCGGTCGGCCCGCACGAGCTGGGCGATCGTCGTCTTGCCGAAGCCGCCCGCCCCGTACACCCCGGTGGTGATCGACACCGTGCCGTGAGAGCTCCGCAGGGCCTGCACGACCCGGTTCACCTCGTCCGGGCGGTCGACCACCCAGGACGGCCGCCCGGGGCGGGGACGCTTCACGGCGGAGGCCGCGCCGGCGTACCTCTGCTGGGTCACGAAGGCGGCGATGCCGGCCAGAACCGCCAGCATCGTGCTGCCCAGCGCCCACCACCAGGGATTCCGCTGGACGAAGGCGATGCGGTCGACCCCCACGTCGGTGGCGATGTTGACGGCCACGGACACGACGCTGGCCGCCGTCACGGTGAGCGCGAGGGCGGCGAGGACCAGGACCAGGCGGAGTCGGCGCGCGCATTCAGGCTAGGGGTGTGGCGTCTTGCATACCCGTGCCGGTGTGCGGAGTTCACCCGGTCGCGCGATGATGTATAACGTAGTTATCAACCACCCGTTGCTTCGATGGAGCGTGCGCATGAGCGCCTCTCATGAAAAAGCCGTCAGCCCGTTCCGGCAGCCGAAAGCCGTGTGGGCGGTCGCGTTCGCCTGTGTCATCTCGTTCATGGGGATCGGGCTCGTCGATCCGATCCTGCCGGCGCTCGCCGACGACCTGCACGCCACGCCCAGCCAGGTGTCGCTGCTGTTCACCAGCTATCTCGTGGTCACCGCGGTCGCCATGCTCGGCGTCGGGTGGGTCTCGAGCCGGATCGGGGCCAAGAAGACGCTGATCGCCGGGCTCGCCATCATCGTGGTCTTCGCGGCGCTGGCCGGCGCGTCCGGCTCGATCGGCGGGATCGTCGGGTTCCGGGCCGGCTGGGGGCTCGGCAACGCCCTGTTCATCGCCACCAGCCTCGCCGTCATCGTGGCCTCGGCCAGTGGCGGGTTCGGCGGGGCGATCATCCTGTACGAGACGGCGCTCGGCCTCGGCATCGCCGTCGGGCCGCTGCTCGGCGGGGAGCTCGGCTCGATCAGCTGGCGGTGGCCGTTCTTCGGGGTCGCGATCCTGATGGCCATCGCCCTGGTCGCCACCCTCGTCATGGTCAAGCCGCTGCCCACGCCGGAGAGGAAGGTGTCGCTGACCGCGCCGCTCAAGGCGCTGCGCCACCGCGGGCTGCTGACCATGGGCATCATGGCCCTGCTGTACAACTGGGGCTTCTTCACCATGCTCGGCTACGCGCCCTATCCGATGGAGCTCGACGCCCACAAGCTCGGCCTGGTCTTCACCGCCTGGGGTCTTCTGGTCGCCGCCTTCAGCGTCTTCTTCGCGCCGCGGCTTCAGGCGAGATTCGGGACAGCGCCGGTCCTGTACGTCAACATGGCCGGCCTGGCCGTCGTCATGGTGGTCATCGCGGCCGGTGTGGACACGCCGTCCGCGGTCATCGCCGCGGTGATCGTCAGTGGGGCGTTCATCGGCATCAACAACACGCTGACCACCCAGGCCGTCATGCTGGTGTCGCCGGTCGAGCGGCCGATCGCCTCCTCGGCGTACGGGTTCGTGCGGTTCATCGGGGGTGGGCTGGCGCCGTACGTGGCCGGAAAGCTCGCCGATCATTTCGACCTGAGCGTGCCGTTCTACGTCGGCGGGGTGGCGTTCCTGCTGGCCATCGTGGTGCTGGCCAGCGGGCACAAGCTCGTGTCGGCGGCCGAGAAGGCCTCGCCCGAGCCGGTTGCCACACGTCCCGTGGTCGTCGCCGTCGGCAGCACCCCGGACGCGGCGGCCACCGTGGACGCCGCCGCCCTGGTCGCCCGGCGCGAAGGGCGGCCCCTGGAAGTCGTGCACGTTCGCGAGACCATGGTGATCGAGGAGCTGGCGATCGAGCCGGAGGCCGAGTCCGAGGCCCGGGCGGCCGTCGCCCGGCACCTGGACCGGCTGGCCGGATCGGGCGTGGCCGCCACCGGGCGGGTCATCGAGAGCGTCGGCGACCACGCCGCGGCCGGGCGGGCCGTGGCCCGGCACGCGGCCGAGGTGCGGGCCCCGCTCATCGCGATCGGGCGCTCGCCGCGCGGCGCCCTGGCCCAGTTCACCGACGGCAGCTTCACCAGCGCCCTCAACCACGCCGCCACCATGTCGGTGGTGCTGGTCAGCGCCGAGGCCGAACCCCGGCCGCTGACCCCCGAGGCGATCGCCGAGCTGCGCGCCGGATAGCGGAGATCATGGGATCGCAGGGTTGGGGCCCGGCGGCGATCGTGGTCGGCGTCGACGAGTCACGCTCGTCGTTGCGCGCGGCCGCGTACGCCGCCGGGCTCGCGCGCCGTCAACAGGCCCGGCTGGTCGTGGTCTACGCCCGCAGCCAGCCGAACGGGCTGCTCACCACCATGGACACCTCGGGCACCGGTGTGGCCCAGGTCGTCGACGCGCAGGACCGGGTGGAGGCCACGCTGCGGTCCGCTCTCAGCGCGTCGGACCTGGACGTCGACTTCGTCGTGCGCGCCGGGAACCCGTACACGGTGATCTCCGAAGTTGCCCATGAGGTGCAGGCTGGAACGGTCGTCGTCGGCCGGCCGGAATGTCTGGCACACCGCATTGTGGGATCGGTGGCGCGGCAGCTCGAGCGCAGCGGACGATGGCCCGTCACGATTGTCCCCTGAGGAGGTAAGCAACCTCGCCCGCTCGAGGCGTCCTTCTAAGTAGAGGGGCAAAACCGAACGGGGTGAGCGAGTTGCACAGCGGTTTCGAGGAGTACGTCAAGGCCCGCGGGGACGCCCTGCGGAAATTCGCTTACCTGATCTGCGGCGATCATCAGCTCGGCGAGGACCTGGTCCAGGAGGTGCTGGTCCGGGCGTACCGCCGATGGCATCGGATAGACACCGACGACCCCGATCGATATATGCGCACCGCCCTCGTGCGCCGTCACGTCTCCTGGCTGCGGCTGCGCCGCACGCGGGAGAAACCCGAGCCGATCGAGGACGACCGCGAGGATCCGATCGACTTCGCGCAACAGGTCGCCGACCGCGACGACCTCTGGCCGCGGCTCGGGCGGCTCACCCGCGCCCAGCGGGCCGTGCTGGTCCTGCGCTTCTACGAAGATCTCGACGACCGTGAGATCGGCGAGACGCTGCGCTGCGCGCCCAGCACGGTGCGGGTGCACGCCGCCCGCGGGCTGGCCCGATTACGGGCCGAGCTGACACCGTCCGCCACCGACAAGTCGGGAGTCACGCCGTGAGCCTGGAAGACGACCTGCGCACCATCCTGCACGAGCGCGCGGCCCGGCAGGTGCCGCGGCCCGGCCTGCTCACCACCGTCGACGCCGGCATCCGGCGCGACCGCCGCCGCCGTCAGGCCCTGGCCGCCGGCGGGGTCGCCGCCGCCGTCGTCGCCGCGGCGGTCGCCCTCCCGGCCCTGCGCCACGAGGAGGCCGAGCCGTCCCCGCCCGCCCAGAAATGGGAGTGGAGCCGGCCGGCCTGGCGCGTGGCCGTCTTCCCCCTGGCGCCGAGCTGGGTGCCGCCCGGCCTGGGTGAGCCCACCGTCACCCGCATGGGCCCGAACAGGCTCATCGACTACACCCGGGAGAGCCAGACGCTCAGCGCCGAGATCGGCCCCCTGCAACCCGGCTGGGAGGTCGAGGCCGAGCAGGAGCACCAGTCCACTGTCAACGGCCGCGCCGCCACGGTCCACACCTCGACGACGTACGACGGGGCCGGCCCCGGCGACCGCTTCGTGGGCGTCCGCTGGCAGCTGCCCGACAAACGCTGGGTGCAGGTCATCAGCCTCGGACCGCCCACCGAGGCCGACGTGCTGCGCTTCGCCTCCGGCCTGAGCGCCGGCAGCGTCGACGGCGCCCCCGGCGAGTTTCAGCTGGGCGCCTATCCGCCGCGGCTCACCCTGCAGCATCAGAGCGCGGGCACGACCTGCCTGGCCCCTGAGGCCGTGGCCGCCAGCGAACGCCAGCCGACGGGCCTCTGCGTGTCATTGACCGAGGACGCCGAGCCGGAGTCCGACCCGGCCGAGAAGATCGTGATCAACGGCAACACCGCCGAGTTGTACGCCGAGGCCGCCCTCATGCGGATCCATCTGCCCGACGGCAAGGCCCTCGAGATCACCTGGGACCCCGACGCGATCCCGCTCACCCACGACGACGCCATCCACTTCGCCACCGGCATAGAGGTCACCGGCTGACGGGGCCTACGGGGTGCCGGCGGCGGTTTCGGACAGGGCCACGGAGGGCGTGCCGGCGGCGCAGGTGACGGTCATGGTGACCAGGGACTTGCCCTGCTTGACGGTCACCGAAGGCGCCGCGGACGGCCCGCCGGAGGCGGTCAGCACCCGGTAGGGCTTGGTCGCCTGCCAGGAGGTGATCTGGGCGGTGGCGGGCGCGGGGCAGGTGGCCTGGAGAGTGCCGGCCGCGGAGGAGAAGGTCCGCGGACGGGGAGCGTCCGGGGTGGCGGAGGTGCCCGGCGCGGGGGTGCCGGCCGGGCCCGGCGGATTGGCCGGGCTGGTCGGAGTCGCCGGGCTGGTGGAAGAAGCCGGGCTGGTGGGAGCGGGCTGACCGGACGGGCCGGACGAGCCGGTCGGGCCGGCGGCGGGGGCGGTCTGGCTCGGCGCGGTGGCGACGGGGTTGGAGGTCGCGGCCGGGCGGGCGCGCGCGGAAGTGCGGGCGTCCGGCGTGGGCGAAGCCGTCGGGGGTGGGCTCGCCGCCGGCAGGGCGGACTCGGCGGCTTTGTCGTCGTCGGGGAGTGCCAGCCAGACGCCGGCTGCGGCGGAGGCCGTCAGCGCGGCCACGGCCGCCCACCGGCGGACCGGGCGATGACGCGGGGCCGGGGGTGCGGGCGGTGAGGGAAGTGGCGGTTCGGCGGGAGGTGTGAGTTTGGGGAGGTGGCGGGCGGTGGGGATGAGGACCGACGGCTCGGGTGGGGGCTCGGAGGTGGCCGGGAAGGGGAGGTGTTCGTCGGTCACCACGCGCAGGCCGGCGCCCCGGGCCAGCAGGGTGGCGGCCTCGCGGGCCGTGGGGCGGGAGGTGGGGAGCTTGGCCAGGCAGCGGTTGGTCAGGTCGGCCACGTAGTCGGGGACGCCGGGGAGCAGTGACAGCGGTTGCGGGTCCCGGTGGATGTGCTGTTCGAGGAGCTGGGTGGGCTCGTTCGTGGTCCACGGGGAACGGCCCGAGAGGAGGCGGTAGAGGACCACACCCAGGGCGTACATGTCGGAGGCGGGCTCCACCACGTCGGCCAGCAGGCGTTCGGGGGCCAGATAGGCGGGGGTGCCCAGCACCTCGTCGGAGACGGCGCCGGGGGTGCCGGGCGACGTGGCGGCGGCTATGCCGAAGTCGACGACCTTGGCGCCGGTGGGGGCGAGCATGACGTTCGCCGGCTTGATGTCGCGGTGGACCAGGTTCTCGGCGTGGGCGGCGGCCAGGGCGGCGGCGATCTCGGCGCCCACCCGCATGGCGAAACGAGGAGGGACCGGGCCCTCGCAGAGGCGGCGCAGGAGGGTGCCGCCGGGGATCAGCTCCATGACCACGTACGGGAAGACCTGCGGGCCGTTTGTCATCTCGCCGTAGTCGTGGACCTGGGCGACGTTGGGGTGGGACAGTCCGGCGGCGGCCCGGGCCTCCTGGCGGATGCGGTCCCTCGAGGCGGGATCTCCCACCTGGCTGGGGGCCAGCACCTTGACGGCGACCGTCCGCGCCAGCACGTCGTCGTGGGCGCGCCAGACCACGGCCATGCCGCCGCTGCCGACCGGTGCCAGCAACCGGTAGCGGCCGCCGAGTAGCTGTCCGTTCATCCCGGGCAGTGTGCAGCGATCGACGGCCGTCCGCATCTCGGCCGACCGTCCGGAATCGGCTGGCGTTCGTCCCACGGCCGGCGCGGGAGGGGTGCTCGATCAGCGGAGTTCGATGTGTGGGGTGGTCCGGGATTGTGCCTGGGTGCGCACGTCAGGGCGTACGGAATGGAGGGTCAGATGGGTCAGTGACGGCAGCTCCAGGAGGCCGTCAATCGCGTCGGGGGCGTGCACCTCCACGCTGGTCAGATGCGGGAGGGCGGCCAGGGACTCCAGCTCGGCCTCAGTGGGGGTGCCGACGAACTCGACGTGGCGGAGCTGGGTCAGGCGCTCTATGCCGCGCAGGTTCCGGTCGGGTGGGCGGTTCTCCAGCACCAGCTCGGTCAGCGGGAGGGACGCGGGCAGGTCGTGCAGGCCCGCCGTCAGGGCCCGGTCGCGGATCACCAGGCGGGTGATGGGGGCGCCGCTCAAGGTGGGCAGGGAGGCGTTCATCAAGTAGAGGCGCAGCTCGGTCAGCCTCGTGTGGCGCAGCGGGGACAGGTCGCGCAGCATGGGGCAGCTGGCCAGGTGCAGCACCCGCAGTTCGCGGGCCGCGGTCAACGGCGACAGGTTGCGCAGGACCGTGTTCTGCAGGAGCTCCAGGCGGCGCAGGTTCGGGATGGCGGCCAGCGGGTCCAGCGGGGTCAGGTCGCCCCGGCACGAGACCGTGGACAGCCGGCGCAGGTGGCGCAGGTACTGCACCCGGGACCAGCGCTGGATGTCCAGGCGGCGGTCGCCGAAGTCGACGTCGGCCAGGACCTCCGTGGCGTAGCGCTCCGGGTCGTCCGAGACGCGCCAGGCCCGCAGCAGCTCGTCGATGACCAAGGCCTGATCTATCGCCGTGAAGCGGGCTATCGTGTCGCGGGCCGCCTCGCCGCCGATCATCGCGGCGGTGCGGACCACGCCGGCCGCCTGCTCGTCGTCCAGGCCCTCGGGGCCGGGGAGCAGCTCCAGGACGAACGGGCCGGCCCGGGCCAGCAACTCGGCGTCGTCGAGGCTGGCCGGGGGGATCAGGCGCCGGGCGGCCTGGTGGACCTGCTCGCGGATCTCGTCGCTCTCCGTCACGTCGGCCTGGGCCAGGCAGGCCGCCGCCAGCAGCCGCAGGCGGTCGTGCACCGCCGGGCGTTCGCGGGCCGCCGCGTTTCCGCTCAGCAGGTCGCCCAGGATGCGCTCGCGTTCGATCGGGCGGGCGTGCGCCACCGCCATGATGACCACGTCGTGCCACGGGTCCAGGTGGGCGTTCTCGATCAGCAGGCCCAGGTCGCCCGCGTCCACCACCTCCTTCGCGGCCAGGTAGTCGCGGAACGTCCGGTGCACGAACTGGATCTGGCCGTCGTACACCTCGCGGAGCAGGCCCGTGCGCTCCAGCGTGCGCTGAAGGACCGCCGCCGGCTCCGCGTGCTCGGGGCGGATCCCCCGCATCGCGTGCCGGATGCGGTGCACCGCCTGGTCGCGGGGGAGCAGGATGTCCTGGTTCTTCACCAGCGAATAGGCCAGGCGCTGAAGGATGACGACCTGCTCCTCCATGCTCAGCGCCGGCGCCTGGTCGAGCCGCACGCCGCGCCGCTCGTCCCAGCGGAGCAGCAGCAGCTCCAGGGCGGCGTCGTACAGGCTCTTGCGGTCGCGCGGCATGTGCATGTGCCGGTCCTGATAGAGCGCGCAGATCAGGCCGGCCAGCAGCGGGTTGGCGGCCAGGCGGCGCAGCTCGGGGCGGGTCGCGATCAGCTCGCCCAGCTCGCGGCGGCAGGTGGCCAGCCATTCGTTCATGCCGGGCTCGTCGCCGTACTCCTCCTGCGCGGCCTCGTGCCAGCGGGACAGGAAGTCCTGGATGCCCTGGGCGCTGAGCGACAACAGGTCGAACGGGACGAAGTCGAGCCACTCCTCCTCGATCGCGGGCGGGCGGCTGGTCACCACGTAGCGGGCGTCGGGGTACGCCTCGACCAGCGACGCCACCCAGTCGCGGACCGCCTCGCGCTTCTCCGGCGGCAGCTCGTCCACCCCGTCGATGAGCAGGATGGCCCCGCCGGCGGCCAGGCGGCGGCTGGCCCACCCGGGCGGCATCTCGCCCGCGATCGTTCCCGCGATGATGCCGGGCAGCTGCTCCGGCGCCGGGAAGCCGGCGCCGTCGTGCGCGAACTGGCGCAACGGCACGAAGAACGGCACCAGGCCGGTCTGCGCGGCGGCGATCCACTGCAACAGTGTCGTCTTGCCGGCACCGGCCCCGGCGCGGATCACCGCGCGGGGATGGTCGGCCAGCGCGTTCGCCACGTCGATGCCGACGCCGGTCAGGCCCTCCTCGTCATCGTCGGGGGCGCCGCGGGCCACGGCCAGCGAGACGTACTTGTCGAAGGCGTGCCGCCGGGGACGCCGGCCGCGGGTGACGCCGAACAGCTCGAACTGGCCGAGCCGCTTGGTGACGACCTGCACGTAGCGGGTGGTGAAGACGCCGTCGAGGTCGGTGGGAGTCCGGTGGATCTCGCGGTAGGTGCGCAGCTGCAACAGCCGCTCGAACCCGGGCTGGGCCTGCAGCGCGGCCAGGAGGTGGTCACAGGTCACGCCGATGATCCGGCGGTAGACGGCCTCGCCCGCCGAGGACAGGCCGGACCGGGCGAGCACGGCCGTGCCGCGCGCCTCGACCGCCTTGGCCAGCCGCCCCGGGTCGAGGTCGAGCTCGAAGACCAGGTCGAGGGTGACGCCGGCGCCGGCCAGCGCCGCGGCGGCGGCGTCGGAGGCCGCCTCCCACTCGTCGGGGGACAGGTCCCGCAGGTCGCCCAGGCGGCGGCGGGTGGTGTCGACGGCCCGGTCGAGCTCGCGGGAACCGAGCTGGGCGGCGGGCTGCCGGCGCCGCCGCAGCTCGAGCACGAGCTCGGTGGTGAGCCCCTGCACGAGCTGACCGGCGACGCCCAGCAGCGCGACGAAGAAGGCGTCGGTCACTGGTGATAGCGGAGCAGGTGGAATTGGGTGCCGGCCGTGCCGAAGTTGTCGTCGGTGACCGCGATGAGCGAGCGCTGGCCGCCGGCCAGGCGCGGGCCCCAGGTGATGCCCTCGACGTTGTCGGCCGAGGGGAACTCGAAGAGCAGCTTCTTGCCCATCGCCTTCTCGGTTCCGGTCAGGGCCGGGCGGCCGGACGCGTCGGTGGCGCCCCGCGTGGTCGTCCAGAAGATCTGGATCGTGAAGCCGACGCCGCCCGCGTAGCTGCGCTCGACGGCCAGGAAGTCGGTCCGGTTGATGGCGAGCAGGTCGGTCAGGCCACGGTCCTGATAAGGGTTGGCCGGGTCGGTCGCGGCGTGCGCGATCGGGCTGACCGGATAGACGTACTCGGCCCGCGCCCTGCCGGAGGCCCGGTCGAGCACGAGCACGCGGGACTTGCTGCCGTTGGTGAGGGTGGCGGCCGGGCCGTCCTGCACGAGGGCGTTCTCGGTCGCGGTGATCAGGGAACGGCCGTCGGCCGAGACGGTCAAAGACTCAAGGGCGAGGTTATTGCGTACGCCTGAAGTCGCGGTCGGAAGGTAGGCGGCCGGCAGCCGGTAGTCGCGGCGGAAAGAACCGTCGCGCGACGTCTCCCGCACGAACGGGGCGATGCCGGTCGAGGCGGCGCCCTCGCTGGTCCACGCGAGACGGCCGGTGCCGGGCAGATCCCGTACGGCCTCGGGGTCGACCGTGCCGTTGGCGAACGGCTGACCGTTCGTGTCGCGCAGCGTGGTCACGCCCGTGACCACCGGCGTGCCCAGGCCCTTGCGCGAGACCGGCAGCCGCAGGGTGTAATAACGGGCCGGCGCGATGGCCGACCGGTCGTCGCTGATCGCCACGTAGCGGCCGGTGCGAGGGTCGTAGTCGATGCCGGAGATGCCGCCGAACGGCTGGCCCGGCGCGAAGACGAGGGAGTCCACCAGCTTCAGGGACGGCCCGCCATGGCCCGGATGGGCGATCGCGGGCGAAGCGGCGAGCACACCGGCGGCCGCGGCGGCGGCGACGATGGACAGACGTCGAATCATCAGCCCTTCCTATGAGCCCGATGTGAACGACGGGCAACCGTTGCGGCGGCGGCGCGCATTGAGAACATGACGAAGGGGGAAAGATGCGCGCGGACGTGGAGCGTGAGTACGTCGAATACGCGAGGGCCGGGACGCCCCGGTTGCAGCGCCTGGCGTACACGCTGTGCGGAGACGCTCACCGTGCCTCCGACCTGGTGCAGAACACGCTGGTCAAGCTGTACACGCGATGGCAGCGGATACGCACGGTGGAGCACGTGGACGCGTACGTCCGCAAGATGTTGCTGCGGCAGTTCCTGATCGAGCAGCGGAGCCCGTGGGCGCGCATCCGGCTCTCCGGCGAGATCCCCGAACGGCCGGTGCACGACAGCGAGGACCGTCCGGCGCTGGTGGCGGCGCTGAAGAAGCTGCCGCCGAGGCAGCGGGCGGTGCTGGTGCTGCGCTTCGTCTACGACCTGCCGGTCGGCGAGGTGGCCGAACTGCTCGACATCAGCGACGGCACGGTCAAGAGCCAGAGCGCCAAGGGCCTGGCCAAGATGCGCCACCTGCTCGAGGAGCCGGTGGCCGCCGCACAGTGGAGGCACCATGGGAACTGACCGCTTGGCGGCGCTGCGTGACCTGGATGTGCCGCCGCTCGACGTGAGCATCGACCGGGCGATGAGGACCGGCCGCCGCCGCCTTCTGATCAGGCGGGTGGGCGCGGCGGCGTTCAGCGTGCTGGCCGTCGGTGGTGTGGTGGCCGCCGTGAACCGGCCGCCCGACCAGAAGATGATCACCCCGGCCCCGCCGGAGTGCCAGGTGGCCGCGCTGACGATGCCGTCGGGGGAGAAGCAGGTGACGACCACCGCGATCGACCCTGAGGGCCGCTTCATCGCCGGCGCGGTCCCGGCCTCGGAGGAGACCGGGACCGCGGGGCGGGCCCTGCTGTGGGCCGACGGCCGGCTTCTGGACCTGGGCATCACCGGCTTCGGGCCCACCCCGCTCGGCGTCAACGCCGGCGGCACGGTCGTCGGCGGCGTCACCCGGGGCGAGCGGCAGGTCGCGTGGGCCTGGACGAACGGCAAGGTCCGCGACCTGCCCGTCCCGGCCGGCGGCAACGCCACCGCCACCGCGGTGAACGCGCGAGGTGACATCGTCGGGGTGGTCTCGGGGCGGGCGGCGTTCTGGCCCGCCGCCGACCCGCTGAAGGTGCACCTGCTGGAGGCGCCGGGGGAGTCGGGCGCCCTCGGCATCGGGGACGAGGAACTGATCGTCGGCTACGCGGACCGTAAGCCGTACGTGTGGAAGTCCACGGTCGAGGGTGGATTCCTGCCCAGCACGGGCGAGGGCAGCGCGACCGCGATCACGGGCGACTGGATCGTCGGCACCTCCGGTCCGTCCACCCGCGAGGGTGTCATCGCCTCGCCGCGCATGGGCCCGAACGCGGCCGGCCCCACCGTCCGCTGGCAGATGGACGGCAAACCGGCCCAGCCGGTGCCCGGCATGGCCGCCGCCGGCATCACCCGCACGGGTGTCGTGGCGGGAGTCACGACGAAGACGGAACCCGCTCCGCCGTACCGCGAAGCGACCCTCTCGACCCGCCGCCTGCCACACCTGAGCGCCGACCGCGACTACGACGTGGCCACCGCGATCAGCGCCGACGGCACCGTCATAGCCGGCGACCAGCCCAGCGAAACGACCACCCGCCCGATCGTCTGGCGCTGCTGAGGGAAGCGATACGCTCTCCCGCGATGACGCGCACCGCCCTTTTCTGCAGCCGTCTGGTGGCGGCGTCGTGGTTCAATCTCGCCGGGTTCGCGGCCATCGTGATCAACGCGATCACGCTCGGCCTCGAGACGTACGATCCGGTGGTCGCGGCGGCCGGGCCGGTTCTGCACGCGATCGAGTACGCCTGTGTGGCGTACTTCGTCGTGGAGTTGCTCATCCGGTTCGGCGCCGCCGGCACGGCGTTCTTCCGCGACCGGTGGAACCTGTTCGATCTGGTCATCGTGGCCGCGCCGCTGCTGCCGGGCGTGCGCGAGAACGTGACACTGCTGAGGCTGTTGCGGCTGGCGCGGATCGTGCGCACGTTCCGGTTCTTCCCGAGCCTGCGCATCATCCTGATCGGCATCCGGCGCAGCCTGCCCGGGCTCGGCAGCTTCCTGCTGGTCACGGTGATCCTGCTCTACGGGTACGCCATCCTGGGCTGGATGATGTTCGGCGAGGCCTACCCCGAGCGGTACGGCACGGTCGGCCAGGCCATGCTCACGCTGTTCCTGCTGCTGTCGCTCGACGGCATCACCGATACGTTGCAGGCCGGGCGTGAGGTGACCGAGTGGGCGGTGCTCTACTACGTGTCGTACATGGTCGCCGCCTGTTATCTCCTGACGAATCTGCTGGTCGGCGTGGTGCTGACCGCGTTGCAGGAGGCCCACGACGAGAACCGGGGGGCCAAGGCCGCCGAGCCGCCGCTGCAGGAGCAACTCGCCCGCCTGCACCTGCTCATCAACGAGCTGGAGCGACGCTTGCCACAGGAGAGCCTGCCCGTTCCGAGGAGTGCGGAAAAGGAACTCCTGAAAGACTGACGAGGTGCTGCTGCTGGTGATCGCGGCCGCCCTGGAGGGCTACGCGCTGCGTACGGCCGTCGGCGAGGCCAACCGCACCCGCGGCAAACGGGACTGGCTCGCCTTCATCAAGCGCACCCGCAACCCGGAGCTGCCGGTGATCCTCCTCGAGGACAGCGGCGCCCTCATCGGCCTGCTCTTCGCGCTGCTCGGCGTGGGGCTGAGCGTGGCCACCGGCAACGGCGTGTTCGACGGCATCGCCACCCTGTGCATCGGCCTGCTGCTGGTGACCGTGGCCGTGCTGCTGGCCACCGAGACCAAAAGTCTGATCATCGGCGAGTCGGCCGTGCCCGAGCAGATCACCGCGATCGAGAGGGCGCTGCTGTCCTCGCCCGGCGTCGACCAGGTGATCCACCTGCGCACCATGCATCTCGGCCCGGACGAGCTCCTGCTGGCCGCCAAGATCGGGGTGGGGGCGCGGGACGAGGGGCGCGACATCGCCGCGACCATCGACGATGCCGAGGCGCGGGTCCGCGCTGCCGTACCCTCGGCAAAGGTGATCTATCTGGAGCCGGACATCTACCGGCCGGCGTCCTGAGGAGTCGGGCATGGGCAGCTACGGATGGCAGATCGTCCTGGTCGTGGTCTTGGTGCTGCTCAACGCCGCGTTCTCCGGCAGTGAGATGGCGCTGATCTCGCTGCGCGACAGCCAGTTGCAGCGCCTGGAGCGCAAGTCGCGTACCGGGGCGACGCTGGCCAAGCTGGCGCGTGACCCGAACCGGTTCCTGGCCACCATTCAGATCGGCATCACCCTGGCCGGCTTCCTGGCCTCGGCGTCGGCCGCGGTGTCGCTGGCCAAGCCGCTGACCGGTCCGCTGAGCTTCCTCGGGAGCGCCGCCGAGCCGGTGTCGATCGTGCTGGTCACCATCGTGCTGACCTTCTTCACGCTGGTCGTGGGTGAGCTGGCCCCGAAGCGGATCGCGATGCAGCGGGCCGAGGGCTGGGCGCTCATGGTGGCCCGGCCGCTCGATCTCCTCTCGACGCTGGCCCGCCCGATCAACTGGCTTCTCGGCAAGTCGACCGACCTTCTCGTACGGCTCACCGGTGTCGACCCCAACGCCACCCGCGAGGAGGTCAGCACCGAGGAGATCCGCGATCTCGTGACCCAGCAGCAGGAGTTCACTCCGGAGCAGCGCACGATCATCAGCGGCGCCTTCGAGATCGCCGACCGGGTGCTGCGCGAGATCCTGGTGCCGCGCCGTGACGTGCTGGTGATCCCGGCCGACCTGCCCGCCCCCGAGGCCCTGGCCCGGCTCGTGGCCGGCGGGCACTCCCGGGCCCCGGTGACCGGGCCCATGGGCCTGGACGACGTGCTGGGTGTGACCCACCTGCGCGACCTGATCGACGCCCGCGGGCCCGTGCGGGACCACATGTTCGACGCGCTCTTCCTGCCCGAGAGCCTCAAGGTCTCCGACGCGATGATGCAGCTGCGCGGCCAGCGCCAGCAACTGGCCCTCGTCGTCGACGAGCGCGGTGCCATCGACGGCATCGTCACCATGGAGGACCTGGTCGAGGAGGTCGTGGGGGAGATCTACGACGAGACCGACCGGGACGTGCAGTCGGTGGTGCGCGAGGACGACGGCGCGCTGCTCATGCCCGGCACGTTCCCCATCCACGACCTGCCCGACGTCGGCATCGACATCGAGCGCCTCGAGGACGCCGACTACACCACCGTGGCCGGCCTCGTGCTGGCCAAGCTCGGGCACATTCCGACAGCGCCCGGCGAGACGGTCGACATCGACGGCGCCACGGCCGAGGTCACCCGGGTCGCCGGCCGCGCCATCACCGAGATCCGCTGGCGCAGACCTGTACCGGAATCCCGTTGAGCACGCTGTTGCCCGAGAGCGGGTCGATGGTCAGCTCGTCGGTGAGCAGGTTGGAGTTCACGCCCGGATGGTCGGCCGCCACCCGCATCCGGGTGCCCGGCACCCCGTGGCCCCAGCCGTGCGGCAGGCTCACCACCCCCGGCATGACCCGGTCGGTGACCTCGACCGTCGCGTGCAGCAGACCGGCCCGCGACGTCACCTGAGCCTCGTCGCCCTCCTTGATCGACAGCCGGGCGGCGTCGGCCGGATGGACCTGCAACGTGCACCGGTCGCGGCCCTTCACCAGCGCCGGAACGTTGTGCATCCAGCTGTTGTTCGACCGCAGATGCCGCCGCCCGATCAGCACGAGATCGTCGGGCCGCCGCTCCAGCGCCGCCCGCAGGCGCGCGGTGTCGGCCACGAGCGGCTCCGGGCACAGCTCGACCGTCCCGCTGGTCGTCCGCAGGACCTCCGGGATCCGCGGCTCCAACGGTCCGAGATCGACCCCGTGCGGGCTTTCGAGGAGCTTTTCCAGGGTCAACCCCTTCGGCCGTACGCCGAACAGGTCCCCGTACGCGCCGGTGCGCAGCGCCACGTCGAGCAGGCGCTCGGCCGGATGGTCACCGGTGACCTGGGCCCGCAGGCCGGCCGCCTCCCGCCCGAGCGGGCCGGCCGCCTTCTCCAGCAGGGCGGTCAGCATCTGCTCGTGCACGACGGCCGGATCGGTGTCGCGGCCCGCGATGATCGAGGTGAGCCGGGCCAGGATGTCGCACTCGTCCAGGCTGCCCGGATCGGCCGGCAGCACCGCGGGGGAGTACGCGGCGAAGTTGCGCACGGCCAGGGCCAGGAACGAGAAGTCGTAGTGGCCCTTGCGGGCCGGATCGGTCGGCGGCAGGATCACGTCGGCGTGCCGGGTCGTCTCGTTCAGATAGGGATCGACGCTGACCATGAAGTCGAGCCCGGACAGGGCCCGGTCGAGTCGCCCGCTGTTCGGCGTGGACAGCACCGGGTTGCCGGCGACCGTGACGAAGGCGCGGACCTGTCCGTCGCCCGGCGTCTCGATCTCGTCGGCCAGCGCCGCCACCGGCAGCTCGCCTTTCACCTCGGGCAGCCCGCGCACGCGGCTGTGCCAGCGGCCGACCCGGAAGCCCTTGCCGCCGGGGCGGCTCTGCTTGCGGGTGTGCGCGGCCAGCGGGAACATCACGCCGCCGGGCTTGTCGAGGTTGCCGGTGAGCACGTTCACCACGTCGATGAGCCAGCTGGTCAGGGTGCCGAACTCGACGGTGCAGGTGCCGATCCGTCCGTAGACGGCGGCGCTCGGCGCGGCGGCCAGCTCCCGGGCCAGCCCGGCGATCCGGTCGGCCGGCACGCCGCACGCCGCGGCGACGGCCTCGGGCGGGAAATCTCGCGCGAGGAGACGTACCTCCTCAACGCCTGTGATGTGGGGACCCACGTCGGTGAGATTCTCGGCGAACAGGGTGTGCACGATGCCGAAGAGCAGGAACGCGTCGGTGCCGGGCCGGATGAACAGGTGCTCGTCGGCGTTCTCGGCCGTGCGGGTGCGCCGCGGGTCGACCACGATGAAACGGCCGCCGCGCTGCTGGATCGCCCGCAGCCGGCCCGGGAAGTCGGCCGCCGTGGCCAGGCTGCCGTTGGACTCCCACGGGTTGGCGCCCAGGATGAGCAGCAGGTCGGTGCGGTCGATGTCGGGCACCGGGATGGCCAGGGGATTGCCGTACAGATAGCCGCAGGACACGTGCTTGGGCATCTGGTCGACGGTGCTCGCCGAGAAGACGTTCCTGCTGGCCAGCGCCTTGACCAGCGGGGTCACGTAGAGCCCGCCGGCCATGGTGTGCACGTTCGGGTTGCCGAGATAAAGAGCGACGGCGTCTCGTCCGTACGTCTGAAGGAGGGGCCCGAGGCCGTCTCGGACCACCTCGAACGCCTCCTCCCAGCTCACCTCGACGTGCCGGCCGTCGCGGCGCACGAGCGGGCGGCGCAACCGGTCGGGATCGTCGTTGAGCTGGCCGAACGTCGCGCCCTTGGGACAGACGAAGCCGTGGCTGAAGACGTGGTCGCGGTCGCCGCGGGCCGCCACGACCCGATCGGCCGCGATGGTGAGCTCCAGGCCGCAGGCGGCCTCGCAGAGCGGGCAGGTCCGATATGCCGTACGCGTCGTCGCCTCAGCCATCGTGTCATGGTGCCATGATTCGACGATCTTCGAGCTGGTTGCGGGTGTGAGATAGACACGCTTCCATGCGAAGACTACTGACGGCGGCGGCGGTCGCCGTGACACTGGTCGTAGGTATCGCCGGGAGCGCGGTCGCCGCGCCACCGACGGCCCCGGACCCGGGCGGTGGCTGGTCCGTGGTGGACGGAAAGCTCACCTGGACGGCCGCGAAACGGGTGCCGATGGGCGACGCGGCGGTCGAATTCTGGTCGGGCGACCGGCTGCTCGGAAAGGCGAAACCGCATTCCGACGGGCGGACCTTCTCCCTGGCCACCGGTGCTCCGGTCGGCGAACTCTCGGTGCGGGCCGCCGGTAAGAGACTCGACGCTCAGCCTGCCCCACGCCGCTCTCAGAAAACTGTCGTCCCTCCGCAGTCCCCCTCCGGTGGTGTCGACCCCGGTGTGCCAGGGCCCTATCGGACGGCCACCTCGGAATACGACGTGGCTCCGGTCAAGCTCGAATATCCCGCGCCGGTCGAGACGAAGGCCGTCGTCGTGGCGCCGGTCGGCGCGACCGGGAAACGGCCCCTCGCGCTGTTCCTGCACGGCCGGCACTCGGTCTGCTATCAGGGAAACAGCGAGGAGGTTCCGCAGGAATGGCCGTGCCCGGAAGGGACGCTGCCGATTCCCAGCTACCGCGGCTATCTCCAGGCGCAGGAACTGCTCGCCTCGCAGGGATACGTGACCGTCTCCATCTCGGCCAACGGCATCAACGGGCAGGACTGGGCGAGCGAGGACGGCGGCGCGCAGGCCCGCGCCGAACTGGTCCGTCACCACCTCGCGCTGCTCGCTTCCGACCGCCGGGTCGATCTGTCGAAGGTCTATCTCGTGGGGCATTCGCGCGGCGGTGAGGGCGTGAGCCGGGCCGCCATGGCGGTCGACAAACGGTGGACCATTCGCGGGCTGCTGCTGATCGGGCCGACGCTGTTCGGGCACAACCCGGTGCCGGACGTGCCGTCGGCGACGATCCTGCCCGGTTGTGACGGTGACGTCTTCGACCTTCAGGGTCAGATGTACGTCGACGAGACCCGGGGCGTGAGCCGGGGCAAGGCGGTGCACAGCGCGATCTACATGGTCGGGGCGAACCACAATTTCTTCAATACGGAATGGACGCCGGGACAGGCGGCGGCGCCCGCGTGGGACGACTTCTACAGCGGTGACGAGCCGGACGCGGTGTGCTCGCCGGGAACGCCCACCCGGTTGACGGCGGCGCAGCAGCAGACGGCCGGCGCCACCTACATCGCGGCCGCGGCGCGGCTGTTCGTTCAGGACGACGACCGGGTGCTGCCGCTGCTCGACGGCAGCGGGGTCCGGGCGCCGTCGGCCGACCCGGCCCGGGTGCTGACACACGCCCTGGGCGGGAACCGCAGCCCGGTGCTGATCCCGAGTCCCGCGGTCAAGGGTGTGCGCATCTGTGAGCAGGTCACGGACGTGGCCGCCCGCTCCTGCCTCGATCCGGAGGACATCGACTCGCGGATCGGGCACTTCACGACGTTCGGGCCGATCGTGCCCGAGCCGGGCCGCTACGCGGTGTCGCTCTCCGGAACGGCGCAACGGGCCCAGCTGCCCCGGCCGGTGCGGGTGGACAGCGGCACGCTGGCCCTTCGGGTGATCGTTCCGCCGAACACCAGTGGCACGTCGTTCGGCGTGACGGCGGTCGCGGCTGACGGTCGCCGGGTGCGGCTGGGAGACGTACGGCTGAATGGTCTGCCCGGCACTGAATTGACGACCTCGTATTGGGGCCAGGAGGTCCGGTTGCCGATTCCGCGCCTGACCGTGAAAGCGCTCGAATTCTCCGGATCCGGGCCGGCCTTCGTGCTCGACGCGTGGGCGTACGGCAAGGGGACCCCGCCCACCGGAACCCCGAACCTGCCGCAACTCGACATCGGAAATCTGACCGTCGACGAAGGCGACTCGGGGGTGAAGACCTATCAGGTGCCGGTGAAGGTGGCCGGCCGCGGAAAGGGACAGGTGCGGTTCTTCCTGGTCGACGCGGTCACCTATGAGGTGACGAAGACCTGGCTGGTCACCGTCGACCGTTCGCTGACCGTGCCGCTGCGGGTCGAGGGCGACGAGATGTACGGGGAAGGGGAGGGCCAATATCTGTTCGCGAAAGCCGAGCGGGGCTTCCAGATCCGCGACTACATCGGCGGGATAACCGTCGAGAACGACGATCCGGAACCGGTGGTCAGCGCGGCCGTGACATCGGTCCGCAAGGCCGAGGGCGAAACGCTGAGCTGGGAGTTGCGATTGTCGGCGCCGGTCGAGTCGGCCTATTTCGTGGGCGCGGCGCCGGAACCGCCGGCCGGGGCCGAGCTCTCCAGCACCGACGTCGACCCGGTCTGGTTCATGGACGTGGCGTGGGAGGACCCGGAGCCGTCGCGGCCGCTCTCCTCGACGCCGGCGCTGCCCTGGGCGGTCTTCGAGCCGGGCTCCGACACGGGATCGCTCGTCGTCCCGACGATCACCGACACGCTGGCCGAGCCCGACGAGTCGGTCGAGCTGCACGTGACGCCCGACCTTGTGCTGACCGGAACGGTGAGCGGAAGCTGAGGCGCATGACCAACCACGTGTACCGCCTCAGTGAGGTCGTGGGCAGCAGCCCGACCAGCGTCGACGACGCGATCCGCACGGCCATCTCCAAGGCCAACCAGACCGTCCGCAACATCGAGTGGTTCGAGACGCAGGAGATCCGCGGGCAGGTGGTCGACGGGGAGGTCGCTCACTATCAGGTTCGGCTGAAGATCGGCTTCCGGGTGGAGGACTGATTATCTGATCAGTACTGCGGCCAGGGCCAGCGCGGCGGGAAGCGTCTGCACGTAGATGATCCGCCGGCTGGCCGTGGCCGCGCCGAACACGCCCGCGACGGCCACGCAGACCAGGAAGAAGATCTTGATGGCGTCGGCGCCGTCGATCAGGCCCCAGATCAGGCCGGCCGCGAGGAAGCCGTTGTAGAGACCCTGGTTGGCGCCGAGCGTCTTGGTCTGCTGGGCGAACTCGGGCGTGGTCCCGAACGCGGCGCGGCCGCGCGGGCTGGTCCAGAGGAACATCTCCAGCACCAGGATGTAGATGTGGATCAGCGCGACGAGCGCGACCAGAACGTTCGCAACGATGATCATGAGAGTCAGGCTATCGCCACCTGAACAGCGTCTTGATAACCCCCTCCCGATGGGTCTTTCCTTGAAAGAGGAGGGACACGCCATGATCAAAACGAGGGTAGTGGTCGGCGTCGACGGGTCGGCCGGTTCCATGGCGGCGGTGCGGTGGGCCGCCGGCGAGGCACGGATGCGCCAGGCGGAGCTGCGGGTGCTGATCGCCCGCCACCGCAAGGACTCCTTCTCGTTCGACGCGCAGCCGGCCGACGCCGACGCTTCCGTGGTGCACACGGCGGTGATGCAGGCCCGGGCCGTCGCCCCGGGAGTCTCGGTGCGAGGGGTCGCGCTGCCCGGATACGCCGTTCCGGTGCTGGTCCACGCGTCCGAGGAGGCGGCGCTGATCGTTCTCGGCAGCCACGGTGACCGCGGCTTCTTCGGGCAGGCGCACGGATCGGTGTGCAGTCAGGTCGCCACCCAGGCCCACTGCTGCGTGGTCGTGGTGCGCGGCGGCGAGCCGCCGGCCGACCGCCCGGTGGTGGTCGGTGTCAACAGCGACCCCGACGCGTCCACGATCATCGGCCGGGCCTTCGAGGAGGCGGCCATGCGCGGGGCGCCGCTGATCGCGGTCACCGTGCGGGAGGGCGGGACGTCGCCTTCTTCTGTCGCCGAGGAGGCGCTGGGGGCCGAGATCGACCTCCAGCTCGACCCCTGGCGCGAGAAATATCCGCAGGTGCGGGCCACCCGCGAGGTGATCGGCGGCAAGCCCGACAAGGTGCTGCTGCAACAGTGCCGCGAGGCTCAGCTCGTGGTGGCCGGCGCCCGCCAGCAGGGCGCGCTGCTCGGACCGGTCGGCACCCGGCTGCTGCAGCGGGCCGAGTGCCCGGTGCTCATCGCGCGCGCCTGAGAGCCTGGCTGAACAGGATCTCCCGGATCTCGTGGGTCTGCCCGTCCGGATAGGTGTCCAGCAGCGCGTGCAGGTCGTTCAGCTCGTCATGTCCGCGGTACATGGCGAGCTCGGCGGCCAGCCGCCGGCGGCGCTTGTGGTTCGCGCGGCGCAGCAGGAAGTCGCATCGCAGAATCAACAGCCGGGTTCGCAGCTCCATCGCCACTCCTTGGAGTTACCGTACGCCTCCGGTCGCGCCCGGGAGAGAAAAATGTCACACCCCTTTGGCACCATGGCGGGCATGAACCCACCGGCGATCGAAACCACAGGTCTGGTGAAGACCTTCGGCGACAACCGCGCGGTCGACGGCGTCGACCTGACCGTCCCCTCGGGCACGGTCTACGGCCTTCTCGGGCCCAACGGAGCAGGCAAGACCACGGTGGTGCGGATGCTGGCGACGCTCCTGCGCCCCGACGGCGGCACCGCCCGGGTCTTCGGCCACGACGTGGTCCGCGACGCCGACGCGGTGCGCAGCCGGGTCAGCCTCACCGGGCAATACGCGTCGGTCGACGAAGATCTCACCGGCACCGAAAACCTCGTCCTGCTGGCCCGCCTGCTCGGGCACGGCAAGAGCGCGGCCCGCGACCGGGCGGCCCAGTTGCTGGCGGCGTTCGGGCTGACCGACGCGGCCGACCGTCAGATCAAGAAATACTCGGGCGGCATGCGGCGGCGCATCGACATCGCGGCCAGCATCCTGAACACGCCCGATCTCCTTTTCCTCGACGAGCCGACGACCGGGCTCGACCCGCGCAGCCGCAACCAGGTGTGGGACATCATCCGCATCGTGGTCGCCAACGGCACGACGGTGCTGCTGACCACGCAATACCTCGACGAGGCGGACCAGCTGGCCGGCCGCATCGCGGTGATCGACCACGGCAAGGTGATCGCCGAGGGCACGACCGGCGAGCTGAAGTCGTCGATCGGCGCCGGCACGGTCCACGTGCGACTGCGCGACGCCGCCCAGCGCCCCGAGGCCGAGCGGGTGCTGGCCGAGGAGCTGGGCACGGTCGTCCAGCTCGAGGCCGACCCGGTGGCCCTGACGGCCCGGGCCGACGGCTCGTCACAGGGCGCGGCCGCGCAGGCGTCACGGGCGCTGGCCCGCCTGGCCGACGCCGGCATCGTCGTCGACGACTTCTCGTTGGGGCAGCCGAGCCTCGACGAGGTCTTCCTGGCCCTGACCTCCACCACGTCCCAGGCGGTGTCGGCATGACCACCACGTCGTCCACCTACACGCCGTCCACCGACACCTTCAGCGCGGTGCTGTCCCGCAGCGCCGCGCCGTCACGTCCCAGCGCCCTGGCGGCGTCGCTGATCTTCGGTTGGCGGGCCGTCCTGAAGATCAAGCACGTTCCCGAGCAGCTCTTCGACGTGACCGCGTTCCCGATCATCATGACGCTGATGTTCACGTACCTGTTCGGCGGCGCGCTGGCCGGCTCCACCAGCGAATACCTGCAGTTCTTCCTCCCCGGCATCATGGTCACGAGCGTCGTCATGATCACGATGTACACCGGCCTCGGCCTCAACACCGACATCGAGAAGGGCGTCTTCGACCGCTTCCGCACCCTGCCGGTGTGGCGCCCGGCCGCCCTGGTCGGCATGATCTTCGGCGACGTCCTGCGCTACATCCTGGCCGCCACCACCATCATGGTGGTCGGCCTGATCCTGGGCTTCCGCCCCGGCGGCGGCGTGATGGGCGTGCTGGGCGGCATCGGCCTGCTGGTGGTCTTCTCGTTCGCCTTCTCCTGGATCTGGACCATGTTCGGCTTGCTGCTGCGCTCCGAGAAATCGGTGATGGGCGTCAGCATGCTGGTCCTGTTCCCGTTGACGTTCCTGAGCAACGTCTTCGTCGAGCCCTCGACGATGCCAGGTTGGCTACAAGCCTTCGTGAAGGTCAACCCCATCACCCACCTGGTCACGGCCATCCGCTCGATCATGGCAGGCAACCCCGACATGCCCGAGATCATGTGGACTTTGCTGGCAAGCGCCGCCTTGGTAGTCATCTTCGGAGCCATAACAATGCGCCTCTACAACCGCAAATAGCCCCGTCCTCCCCAACCCGTCGCCGCCACCACGCAGGCCGTTCCCACCACAGCAGCGCGGCGTCTCCACAGGCGCCGGCCGGCCCCCGCCGGCCGGCCCGCCTCCTTCCCTCACGCCCGCCGCCCGCCGCCCGCCGCCCTTGGTCGTGCCGGCCGCCCGTCTCCTTTCCTCACGCCCTCCGCCCGCCTCCTTTCCTCACGCCCGCCGCCCGCCGCCCTTGGTCGTGCCGGCCGCCCGTCTCCTTTCCTCACGCCCTCCGCCCGCCTCCTTTCCTCACGCCCGCCGCTCGCCGCTCGCCTCCCTTCGTCGTGCCTGCCGCCCGCCACCTTTCTCGCGCTCGCCGCTATTCGCCCTTCGTCGTGCTGGCCGCTCGCCGCCCTTCCTGGCGCCCGCCGCCCGCCGCCCGCCGTCGCGCCGGCCGCCCACCGCTCGCCTCCCGCCGCCCTTCCTGGCGCCCGCCGCCCGCCTCCCGCCGCCCTTCCTCGCGCCGCTCGCCGTCTTCCTCGCGCCGGCTGCCCGCCGCTCGCCGTCGCGCCGGCCGTTCGCCGCCCTTCCTCGCGCCGCTCGCCGCCCGCCGTCCTTCCTCGCGCTCGCCGTCGCGCCGGCCGCTCGCCGCCCTCCGTCGCGCCGGCCGCTCGCCGCCCTCCGTCGCGCCGGCCGCTCGCCGCCCGCCTCCCGCCGCCCTTCCTCGGGCCAGCCGCCCGCCGTCCGCCGCTCGCCGCCCTTCCTCGACCCGGATGGCCCGCCGACCGTCCTCGACCCGGATGGCCCGCCGACCTTCCTCGACCCGGATGGCCCGCCGACCTTCCTCGACCCGGATGGCCCGCCGACCTTCCCCGCGACCGCCGGGTGCGCCGCTTGGTGTGTGCCGTTGATCTGCTGCGCTGGGTTCGATCGTTTTCGCAGCTCAGCTTGCTGATGGCTCGGTCGGCGCGGTGCGGATCACTATTGGGGGAAGGGAGGCGATTTGGGTCATTGGCCTAAGATCGCGGGAATGTGGCTCAACCGGTTGTGGAGCAAGCACCACGAAGCGGCCAAGTTCCTGATGGTCGGCGGCGTGTGCTTCCTGGCTACGACCTTCATCAACTACGCCTTGAAGCTGACCGTCCTGCACGAGAAGCCGGTCACCGCTCTGGCCATCGCCACCGTGCTCACGACGATCCTGTCGTACGTGCTGAACCGCGAATGGTCCTTCCGCACCCGTGGTGGGCGCGAACAGCATCACGAGGCTCTGCTTTTCTTCGCCGTCAGCGGCGTCGGCATCGTGCTCACGTTGATCCCGCTCTGGGTGTCCCGCTACGTCCTGCTGCTGCGCGTCCCCGACGTCAGCCGCCCCGTCCAGGAGATCGCCGACTTCGTCAGCGGCATCATCCTCGGCACGCTGCTGGCCATGGCTTTCCGCCTGTGGGCGTTCAAGAAGTTCGTGTTCCCCCACGCGGAGGCCCGCCCCCGGCCCGCCTCCCGCCGTTCCAGCCCGGGCCCCCGAAGCCCCATCACCAAACACAAGCCGGCCAAGGGCGCCCGCCGGCCCACGAAGTCCGCACGCCGCTGAATCCGATCCGCCTCGGGCGCACGGCTGTGCAACGAGCCGTGCCATCGGAACCGGCGCCTGGCCGCCGGTGCTCGTCGTCTGTTCCGTCGCGTAGCCCGACGGGCATGGCTACGACCGCGCCCTTCGCCGGCCGACTCGCGGCACGACGCTGACGAAAATCTCCGCTCAGAGCGCGGCGAGCCAGTCGTCCTCGGCTGTGTAGTCGAACCAGGTCGCGGTCAGTTCGGTGTCGACGCCCGGTGGTGTCCAGGCGGGGTCACGGGCGAGATGGTCGAGCAGAGGGCCGACGGCGTGGGTGACCGTGGTGGCGTAGTCGCCGGCCGGGCGGTAGCCCAGGGCCTCGGCGGCGCTCGTGTCCAGGACGATCGGTGGGCTGCTGTGCCACGGGTGGCGGCCCAGCTGCGGTGGGGCGTCGTCGTCCAGGAGGACTTCGCGCCACTGGTGGCCGGTCAGCTCTGCGATCGTGCGGGAGATCGCCAAGCCGTCGGGGATGTCGGGGTCGGCCGCGTTGAGGATGCGGCGGCCGGGGTTCTCGGCCACGGTTTCGGCCAGGGCGGCGATGTTGACGGCGGCGGACGGGTGGTCGGCGCCCCGGCCCTGGGCGGCCAGCAGGATTGCGGGGCGGCGGTCCACGGCGCGCTTCACGAAATACCACTCGCGGGGTGGTGCGGCGCCCTCGCCGTGGACCTTTGACGGGCGCAGCACCGTCACGGGGTGGCCGCTGTCGAGGAGGACGTGCTCGGCGGCGACCTTGTTGGCGCCGTAGCCCTCGGCGGAGTTGTACGGCATGTCGCCCGGCTTCATGGTGGGCTGCCGTTCGGTCACCGGGCCCTCGAACCGGGGAGGCGCCTCCGAGTTGACGTGGTTGCCGTCGGCGTCCACGTAGACCGCCTTACTGGAGATCATGGCCGTGGAGCCGACGTCGCCGAGCAGGGGAAGCAGCAGCCGAGCCTGGGCGCCCGTGAAGCACACGCCGTCGAGCAGGAAGTCGAGCCCGCCTCCGACCGCGGCCGCCATCGCCTCGGCGTCGTCACGGTCGGCCGCCAGGAACCGCACCCCGGCCGCCTCCAGGTCGGCGGGCATGTGCCCCGGGTCCCGGCCCGTGACGGTGACCCGCCACCCGGCCGCGACCAGGCGGCGCGCCACCGCGCGCCCGATCAGCCCGGTACCCCCGACCACCAGAGCCGACCGCACCACCAAACCTCCGACCTCGGAACCGGCCCGACCCTACATCGAGGGGGCGGCCCGGCGGGGGATCACCAGAGGGGTGCCGGTCCGGGGGTGGGGGAGGACCTCCACGTCGTGCTGGTAGACGTCGGTCAGGAGGTCCTCGGTGAAGATGCCGGCGGGTGGGCCCTCCGCCCTGACCTTGCCGGCGGCCAGGACGTAGACGCGGTCGGCGTAGGCGGCGGCCAGGCCCAGGTCGTGCAGGACCACGATCACGGCGGCGCCGGCCCGGGAACGTTCCTGGGCGACCTGGAGCACCAGCTCCTGATGACGCAGGTCCAGGGCGGCGGTCGGCTCGTCCAGCAGGAGCAGCGGGGTGCGCTGGGCCAGCACGCGGGCCAGGGCGACCCGCGCCTGCTCGCCGCCGGACAGGGACTGGAACGGCCGGGCGGCGAAACCGGTGACCTCGGTGCGCCGCATGGCCTCGGCCACGGCCTCGTCGTCCTCGGACGCCTCGGGGCGGCCCGACCACGGGGCACGGCCCATCTGGACCACCTCGCCCACGGTGAAGGGGAACGACAGCGCCGACTTCTGCGGCAGCACGGCGCGCTGACGGGCCAGATCGATTCGTTTGTACGACTTCAGGTCGCGCCCGGCGATCTCGATGCGCCCGGTGGTGGGCAGATCGCCGGACAGGGCCGCCAGCAGCGTGGACTTGCCGGCGCCGTTCGGGCCGACCAGGGCCACCACCTCGCCCGGTTCGGCGTGCAGGTCGACACCGTCGACGACCTTGCGGCCGCCCAGGACGACCTCGATGCCGGTCGCCCTCATCCCCAGCCTCCCGACTTGGCCCGGGTGCGGCGCAGCAACCAGAAGAAGGCGGGGCCACCGACCACCGCGGTGAGGACGCCCAACGGAAGCTCCTGATAGTCGATGGCGGTGCGGGCGATGAGGTCGCCCAGCACCACGACCACCGCGCCGCCCAGGGCGCTGGCCGGGATCAGGACCCGGTGCCCGGGGCCGGCGACCATGCGGATCAGGTGCGGGACGACCAGGCCGACGAAGCTGATGATGCCGGTGAACGCCACGGCCGACGCGGTCAGCAGGGCCGTGGCGGTGATGGCGATCAGGCGCAGGCGTTCGGTGTCCACGCCCAGGTGGCGGGCGGGGGCCTCGCCGAGGGCCAGCAGGTCGAGGCGCCGGGCGATCACGACCGAGACGCCCAGGCCGATGAGCGCGCAGGGTGCGGCCACCGAGACGGCGCCCCACGTGGCCTGGGCCAGGCTGCCCAACTGCCAGAAGGCGATGGCCCGTACGCCGTCGTCGTCGGTCAGGAACATCAGCAGGCCCAGCAGGGCGCCGGCCGTCGCGTTGACGGCCACGCCGGTGAGGACCAGGGTGACGACTTCCGTGCGGCCGTTGGCGCGGCTCATGGCGTACACCATGAAGGTCGTCAGAATGCCGCCCAGGAAAGCGGCGGCCGCCGTGGTCCAGATGCCGAACACGGTGACTCCGCTGACGATCGCGGCGGCGGCGCCGACCGCGGCGCCCGAGGAGACGCCGATGACGCCGGGCTCGGCCAACGGGTTGCCGAAGACGCCCTGCATGAGGGCGCCGGCGCAGCCGAGGGAGGCGCCGACGACGACGGCCAGTGTGACCCGGGGGAAACGGACCAGCCAGAGGGCGTTCTCGCCCTGCACCGCGGACGGGGCCGGGCCGAGGTCGATGCCGAGGCGGTGCAGCAGCGAGCCGGCCACCTCGGCCGGGGAGATGGGCACCTGGCCGCGGCCGGCCGCCAGCAGGCAGACCGCGACGAGGGCGACGGCCAGGCCGCCGATCAGGCCGATGCGGGCCGGCCCGCGCAGGTGGGCCGGAACCCGGAGTCGCATCACCCGTGCCGATTTCGGCGGCACGGACGGCGGCTGCGGGGGCGTGGTCAGCTGCATGGGCCGTAGACCGCCTTTGCCAGGGCCTCCACGGCCTTGCCGGTGCGGCCGCCGAAGTTCAGCAGGATGCCGTCGTCCATGTCGACGATGCGGCGGTTGACGCCGGCCGGGGTCTGCGCGACGCCGGGCAGCTTGAGGAGGCCCTCGACGCCGCCCACCGAGTTGAGGCCCTCGGTCATGACCAGGATGACGTCGGGGGCGGCGTTGATCAGGCCCTCGCTCGTCAACGGGCGGAACTTCTTCAGGCCGGCGGCCGAGCCCGCGTCCTGGGCGCCGATCGCCTCGATCATGGCGTCGGAACCGGCGTCCTTGCCGCCGATGAGGAAGACGCCGGCGGTGCCGCGGACGTACAGGAAAGCGATCTTCAGCTTTGTGCCAGTGGTGGGCGCCGTCCTCTTGGCCGCTTCGATCTCGGACTGGACCCGGGTGACGAGGCGTTCGCCGGCCTCGGGGACGCCGAGGGCGGCGGCCACGGCGCGGATGTGCTCGGGGACGCCGGCCATGGTCTGCTGGTCGTCGATCATGACGACGGGGATGCCGGCCTGGCGGATCTGCTCGAGCGCGGTCGCGGGTCCGATGCTGTCGTCGGCGAGGATCACGGTCGGGTTGAGCTTGAGGATCGCCTCGGCCGACAGGTCGTGGCCCTGCGGGGTGACCAACGGCAGCTTGGCCGCGGAGGGGAACGTGGTCGAGGTGTCGCGACCGACCACGTGGGAGCCCAGGCCGAGGCTGAAGACGAGCTCGCCGAGCGAACCGTAGAGGTTGACCGCGAGGATCCGGTCGGCGCTCTTGACGGTGACCTTGCGGCCGTCGGCCGAGGCGACCGTCACCGGCAGCTTGGGTACGGGCTTGGGGTCGAGCGGGGTGACATCCTCGCTGGTCAGCTTGGCGGTCGAGATGCCGCAGCCGTTCGAGGCGGCGGCCGGCTCGGCGCCGACCTCGCTCACCGAGGTGCAGCCGGTGAGCAGGAGAGCCGCCAGGACAACAGCGGCGGTGGTACGGCGGATCACAGTTCCTCCTTGACGCCGCCGGCACCGCCGGCGGAGGTGCCGGCGGCGGGCGACCGCCGGCGACGGAGCCGGCCGATCACCGCGGCGCCGAGCATGCCGGCGGCGAACGCCCCGCCGATGGCCCACCAGTGGCCGAGCGGGGTGGCCGAGCTGGTGCGGTTGAGCGCGGTCGAGTCCACGGTGTCCATGGCCACGGCCGTCGTGGCGACCGGCGGGGCGGTCGCGAGCTGGACGCTCGGCGGCCCGGCCGGCGTCTTCTGGCCACCGGCGGCCGGCGCGGTCGAGTCAGAGCCGGAGGAGCCGGAGCCGGTCGAGCCGGAACCGGAAGAGCCAGAGCCGGAAGAGCCGGAGCCGGACGAAGTGGAACCGCCGGACGTGCGGGCGGGGGCCACCGTGGCGGCCGGCGCGTTCGCCGTGGGCGTGGTGGCGGAGGCCGCCGCGAAGCGCACCCGGATGCGTACATCCTGAGATCTGTCGCTTGTCCGGGTGTGGTCGTTGCGCGTGACGATCGCGCACGCCTTCACCGCGCAGTCGACGTCGCCGATCATCTGGCTGACGGCGATGCTCACCGTGAACGAGCCGCCCTTGCCGTACGGCTTGGCCAGGCCTTCGCCGTACGAGGGTGGGTTGGAGGAGATCCACGCGGACGAGCCGGAGGAGCCGGACATGTCCGCCCCGCCGCCGCACGGCGAGGGCACCACGCCCGCGCCGTTGTCCACACAGAACGCCACGTATATGCCCTTGGTCACGTCGTAGCCACTGCCTGAGACCGTCACGGTCTCGCCAGCGCGCGTCAAGCCCTTGGTCTTGGAGACCGAAAGATGCTTCGCGGCCTGCGCGGGGGCGCCGATTCCGAGGGTTGCGAGCAAGACCGGGGCGGTGATCGTCACCGCGGCGCGGCCGATGCGCACTGTGCCTCCCAGCGAAATTTGATCTTGCTTTTGATCATGAGTTTAGGTGAGGCTACCCTAACCACGCTCGCTGCTGCGGGCGCAACCAACCTTCATGGAAGGAACTCTCATGGGCACAACCCACGGCCCGAAGCGGGTCGCGCTCTGGGTCGGTGCGATCACCGTCGGCGCCGCCGCCGCGCTGACCGCCACCGCTCCCGCCCTGGCCGCTCCGGTCAGCGTCGGCGGTGGCACCCTGGACTGGGGCTTCAAGGCCTCGTTCCGGGCGTACGTCTCCACCGGCAACGGCAACCCGCCGATCGCGGTGAGCAACGGCGCCGTCCGCAACGCCGACGGCACGTTCGCCTTCGCGGCGAAGAGCGGCACGTACGACGCCGCCGCGGGCACGGCCGAGGTGAAGTACGGCGGCACCGTCGTCTTCTCCTACCCGGCCCACCTGTTCGAGATCACCGTCTCCAACCCCACCCTCGTGGTGGACGGCGACGGCAAGGGCTCGCTCAAGGCCGATGTGGACCTCGAGGCCAACAACGGCACCACCGACCAGCACCTCGACCAGGCCGAGGTCGCCACCCTGGTGACCACGGCCCCGTCGGTCGAGGGCGGTGCCGTCAAGTTCTCGAACCTGGGCGCCACCCTCACCGCAGCCGGGGCCAGCGCCTTCGCCGGTTTCTACACGGCCGGCACGGCGCTCGACCCGGTGACGGCGTCGGCCTCCGCCTCGGCGACCGACCCGACCGATCCGACCGACCCGACCGACCCGACCGACCCTGGTCAGGGCGGCAACTCGGCGTCGCAGACGATCAAGGCGGCGGTCACCGGTGGCGCGCTGACGCTGACCTCCTCCGGTTCGCAGGTGGCCCTCTCGGCGGCGACGCCGGGCCAGTCGGCGACCGGAAACCTGAACGCGGTCACGGTCAGCGACCTGCGGGGCACCAACTCCGGCTGGGACCTGGTCGGCCAGGTCACCGACTTCAGGTCGGCGGCCGGCGGCGCCATCCCGGCGAACAACCTCGGTTGGACGCCGACCGCCGCGGTCGCCGGCAGCAGCCTCCAGGCGGCCGCCGGTGTGCAGAACGCGGTCACCCCGGGTAGCCCGGCTGCCCCCGGCTCCGGCCTGGGCACCAGCCACACCCTCTGCAAGGCCGCGACGGGGAGCAGCCTCGGCAGCTCCACCTGCGGTGCCGCGCTCGAACTCGGCGTGCCCGAGTCCAGCGCGGCCGGTGAGTACAGCGCGGTTCTCACCCTGACGCTCGCTTAAAAGGGCGGACCGGCCGGGGATACCGAAATTATCCCCGGCCGGCTTGGTACATCGTAAGGAGCAACATGATCGTCCGAGGCGCCCTAGCCGCCGTTCTTCTGTTGGTGCTGGCCCCGGCCCCGGCGCGGGCGGCCGTCAAGGCGGACGGCGTGCGCTGGTCCGTGCAGCCCTCCACCGCGAAGGGCCCGGACGGCCGCGACTACGTCATCCGGCGGGCCGCGCCCGGCGAGCGGCTCACCGACTACGTCGGCATCACCAACCTGACCGCGAAACCCCTGACCTTCAGTGTGTACGGAACGGACGCCTTCACCACCGAGGACGGGTCGTTCTCGCTGCTGGCCGCCGCGCAGAAGCCCACCGATGTCGGCTCGTGGATCGGCCTGGCCGCCGCGAAGTACACAGTGCCCGCGAACACCCGCCTCGACGTGCCGTTCTCGGTCAGCGTGCCGGCCAACGCGACGCCCGGCGACCACGCCGGCGGGGTGGTCACCTCCATCGCCCAGGAGCAGACCGGCGCCGACGGCCAGAAGGTGCTGGTCGACCAGCGGGTCGCCGCCCGCGTCTACCTGACCGTGGCCGGGGCGGTCGCGCCGAAGCTGACCATCGACAACGTCCGCATGGAGTACAGCCAGTCGGCCAACCCGGCCGACGGTGGCTCGATGACCGTGCGCTATCTCGTGCGCAACGCCGGCAACCTGCGGCTGAGCGGCACCGGCACGGTCAAGGTGACCGGGCCGTTCGGCTGGAAGCTCGCGCAGACCGGCGCCATGGACATTCCGGAGCTGCTGCCCGGCGGCTCCATCACGATCACCGAGAAGATCACCGGCGTCCAGCCCACCGTGCGCCTGGCCGCCAGTGTCGACGTACAGCCGGTGTATTTCGCCGAGAAGCTCCCGGCGGTCGCCCGCGGCACCACCGTGTGGGCCTGGCCGTGGGCGCTGATCGCCCTGCTCGGTGCCGGCCTGCTCTATCTCCTAGTCCGGTTCGCCCGTCGTCGCACACTCGCCAAGGACGTGACCCCATGAGCGATTTCGCCGCCCGTCTCCGCCGCGCCACCATGGTCGAGCACCGTGAGGCCGAGAACCGCAGCTTCATCTCGCGCCTGATGGCCGGATCGGTGTCCCGCGAGGGTTTCGCCGCCCTCACCGCGCAGTACCTCTACATCTACCGCGAGCTGGAAGCGGCCGCCGTCGCCATGCGCGCGAACGAGAACGGCCGCGCGTTCGCCGACCCGGCGCTGTTCCGCGTGAAGACGCTCGAAGCCGACCTGGCCCACCTGTACGGACCGGGCTGGGAGTCGGCGATCGTGCCGGCCGAGGCCACCAAGCAGTACGTCGCGCGGTTACGGTCGTACGCGCACGACAGCGCGCCCCATTTCATCGCGCACCACTACGTGCGTTATCTGGGCGATCTCAGCGGCGGACAGCTCGTCGGCAAGTCGGTGGCCCAGACGTACGCCCTGGGCCGCGCCGGCACGCGGTTCTACTCGTTCGACGGCATCGAGGACGCCCGCACGTACAAGATCGCGTACCGGGCGCGGCTGGACGCGCTGCCCTTCACCGACGACGAGGCCGCCGCCACGATCGACGAGGCCCAGCTGGCGTTCCGCCTCAACGCGGCCGTGTTCTCCGAGCTCGGCACCGCCTACCCGGAGGACGTCGTGCCGGCCGCTTAGACCTCGAGCGTCTGCTCGATGATCCGGAGCTTGTGGCGGGCCATCGCCAGGTTGGCGTTGTCCCGCCGCAGCACCAGATAGATGAACAGCCCCTGCCCGTTGCGCCCGGTCACCGGCCGCATCAGGTGATATTGCGAGTCCAGCGTGACCAGGATGTCCTCGATCCGCTCCTGGATGCCGAGCATGTCCATCGTGCGCAGCTTGGCTCGCAGCACCTCGGTGTTGACCGCGGCCGCCACCGCCACGTCGAGATCGTTGGTGCCGCCCGCCGTGCCGAGCGCCATGCCGCTGCCGTGATCGACGACGGCCGCCCCGATCGCCCCGCCGACCTGCAGCGCGTCCTTGAGCGCCACGTCCATCTCCGCCATGTCGACCCTCCACAGTGTCGTCGCCTGACCCGATGGTGTCCGACCTTTTCGATGTCTCGTCGCACTCGCTGTCCGGTCGGTGCCGCGGTGTGAGACGAAGCTCAGGTCGTACACCGAAGAAGTTGCAGTTGTTTGCAATTCGGGTCTTTATGGAGTGCGCGTGTCGGTGCCGCTGTATCAGGCGAAAGCGGAGATGTTCCGGGTGCTCGGCCATCCGGTCCGCATCCGCGTCCTCGAGCTCCTCCAGGACGGCCCGCTGCCGGTGCGCGACCTGCTGTCCGAGATCGACGTCGAGGCCTCGGGCCTGTCGCAGCAGCTGGCGGTCCTCCGGCGGGCCGGCGTGGTGGTCTCGTTCAGAGACAAAGGCCAGGTGATGTACGCCTTGAGCACCACCGCGGTGGCCGACCTGCTGGCCGCCGGCCGGCGCATCCTGCGCGAGGTGCTGACCGATCGCGACGAGCTCCTCAAGCTCCTGTCTTGATCACGGAGACGGCGCTGACCGGCGTGTGGTTGAGCCGGCTGAGGGTGGTGCCCTTGTCACCCCACGAGCCGTCGGTCCAGCGGGCTTCGCGCTCGGCGATCAGGGCGGAGTAGGTGGCGGCCGGCAGCCGATCTAGCCGCAGACTCCAGGCGATGCCGGTGCCTTCGGGCTTGGTGGATCCGAGATAGATCGTGTACGGCGCGGCGACGCCCTCGACGATGTCCACCTTCCCGTCGAGATAGCAGCGCCCGTTCACGCAGACGAGCACGGCGAGAACGGTGCCGGTCGCCTTGACATCGGCCGGAGAAACCGCGAACCGGGCGTCGAACGGATAGGGCACTTTGCTGCCGTTCGCCGGTGCCACGATGCGCGTTTTGGCGGGAGCCCCCGGCTTTGCCGGGGCTGTGGTTGCCGCGGGTGGCTTTGCGGGTGGTTTCGTGGCGGTCGAGGCCGTTTGCGGGTGATTTGTCGTCGGCGTGGCCGAGGCCGCTGTGGCCGGGGCGGTGCTCGTCGCCGGCGGAGCCGAGGGGACGGCGGGTGGGACGGCGCCGGGGACGGCGCCTGGTGGGTTCTGGGCCTCGACCCGCGCCGCGGCCCCCGTTGCGACAGGGGCGGCCGTCTGCATCGGATCTCCGGGGCGAGCGAGTATCGCCGTCGCCGCGATCACCGAGCCGACCAGGATTCCCGCCGCCGCGATGATCCACGACTTCCTGCTCGAGGTCCCCGGCGACCGGCCCAGATTCGTCGGCCCGGTGAATGTGAGGGCGGAAGCCGGCGAGCCCGATGTGGGCAGCGCGGCGGCGGGCCGGCTCGCGGCCGGCTCGTCGTTCAGATAGGCGCGGGCCCGCTCGACCGCCAAATGGTCCTGGCCCAGGGCCGCTGGGCCGTGGGTGGCCACCTCGGCGAAGCTGGTCCGGGCCACGTGGCGATTGCCCAGTTCCTCGGCCACGGTGGCCAGGTCGTAGGCCAGCATGACCGCGAGAGGATCGGCCGGTGGCAGCCGATGGCCCGCGGCCCGGGCCTCCTCTAGGAACCGCCGGGCGGCCATCGGGTCGCCGGCGCGGGCGTGCAGGGTGGCCAGGTCGCGCATGGCCGCCAGCAGCGCGGGATCGCCCTCGGCCAGGGCCGCGCGGTTGCTCTCCACCACTTGTTCGAGCAGGTCGCGCGCGCCCTCGGCATCGCCCGCCTCGGCCAGGTCCTGAGCCTTCTTCCGTGCCTGGGGGAGCGCGTTGATCTCGAACACCCCGCCATGCTGCCCGCCGGCGGCCTCCCGCGCCACCCCCTGAGCTCAGGAGGGCTGGGGCGCGGTGAACAGCGTGACCAGGCTTCCCGGGGTTCCGGCGCCGGTGACCATCTCGAAGTCGCGGGCAGCCTCGACGGCCTCCTCCTCCGAGCGGGGGAAGAGGGCACTCTCGTACTCCGCGAGGGAGGCCTCGACGTCGCCGGGGTGGGTGGCGATGGCCTTGGCCAGCTGGGCGCCGTCGTACATGGCCAAGTTCGCTCCCTCGCCGTTCGGCGGGGAAAGGTGGGCGGCGTCGCCCAGCAAGGTCACGCCGGGAGTGCGGGGCCAGCGGTGGCCGATCGGCAGGGCGAAGATGGGGCGCAGCACCGGCGCGGTCTCGCCGTCGGTGATCAGGGCGGTCAGCTCCGGCGCCCAACCGTCGAACTCGGCGGCCACCCGGGTGGCCGCCTCGGTGGCGTCGGTGAAGTCGATGGCGGCGAACCACTCCTGGGGGCGGGCCAGCGACACGTAGGTGTGCAGCACGCCGTTCGCCTCGCGGTGGGCCTGGATGCCCCGGCCGGGCTCGGGGGCCAGCAGCGCGCCCTCGCCGACCGCCTTCGCGGCGGCCGGGTGGCGCTCGTCGGCGTCGTACAGGTAGGTCTCGACGAACGACGTCCCGTAGTACTCCGGCTTGGCCGGGGAGAGCAGTGGGCGTACGCGTGACCAGGCCCCATCGGCACCGACCAGCACCTCGGCCGTGACGGTCGTGCCGTCGGCGAAGGTGACCTCGTGGCGGCCGTCGCCGAGCGCGCGGACGGCGGTCACCTTGTGGCCCCACCGCACGGTGCCCTCGGGCAGGGAGTCGAGCAGCATGCGCCGCAGATCGCCGCGGAGGATCTCGGGCCGGTGGCCGGTGCCGTCGTCTGGCTGGTCGAGCAGCACCGTCCCGTCGTGGGCGAGGACGCGCGTGGCCTCGGCGCCGGCGTGGATCAGGGTGCGGAACCGGTCGTACAGGCCGGCGTCGTGCAGGGCCTTCTGGCCGTTGTGCTCGTGGATGTCGAGCTGGCCGCCCTGGGTGCGGGCGGCGGCCGACTCGTCGGCCTCGTAGACGGTGGCGGCGATGCCGTTGACGTGCAGGACGCGGGCGAGCGTGAGACCGCCGAGCCCGGCGCCGATGATCGTGATCATGATGAGGACCCCTCTCCGTGGAACGTTGTTCCAGACAAGCTTGGAACGGCGTTCCGGACATGTCAAGATGGGTGCATGGCAGGTAGGACGCGGAACACAGAGCGGCGCGAGGACGCGCTCTCCGCCGAGCGCATCGTGGCCGCGGCGATCGAGATGCTCGACGAGGCCGGCGAGGGCGGGCTGACGTTCCGGGCGCTCGCGGCACGGCTGCGGACCGGCGCCGGTGCCATCTACTGGCATGTGGCGAACAAGGACGAGCTGCTCTCGGCGGCCACCGGCGAGGTGCTGGCCGGCGCGATCGCGGCCGAGGTGGCCGAGCGCACGCCCGAGGACGCCATCCGGGCGCTCGCGGCCGGGGTCTTCGACGCCGTCGACGAGCACCCGTGGGCCGGCGCCCAGCTGTCCCGCGTGCCGGTCCAGCCGGCCATGCTGCGTGTCTTCGAGCGCGTCGGGCGGCAGATTCAGGCGCTCGGCGTGCCCGCGGCCGACCAGTTCACCTGGGCCTCGGCGCTGCTCAACTACATCCTGGGCGTGGCCGGGCAGAACGCGGCGCTGGCCCGCGCGGTGGCGCCGGGCACGAACCGGCCGGAGTTCCTGGGCGCGATCGCGGCCGAGTGGGCGGGCCTGGACGCCGCCGAGTTCCCGTTCATCCGGTCCGTCGCGGGCCAGCTACCGGCCCACGACGACCGCGATCAGTTCCTGGCCGGCGTCGACCTGATCCTGGCCGGCGTCACCGCCCGGCGCCGGTCGGTGCCACGCCAGCAGGCGCTCAGTGCGACTCGCGTGACACCCGATCCCCGCTCGAGCCGATGAGGAAGTCGAGGTCGGCCCCGGTGTTGGCCTGGCCGACCGTGTCCACGTAGAGCTTCTCCCACCCGCGCTTCGGGGCGGCGAAGGCCTCGACGGTGGCCGCCGAAGGCGCGCGCGCCAGCAGCTCGGCGTCCGGGACGTCGACATAAAGCTGCCGGGCCGGCACGTCGAGCACGATCATGTCGCCGGTCCGCACCAGCGACAGCGGCCCGCCCGCGGCCGCCTCCGGCGCGACGTGCAGGACCACCGTGCCGTACGCCGTCCCGCTCATCCGCCCGTCGCAGATGCGCACCATGTCGCGGACGCCGAGCTCGAGCAGCTTGGCCGGCAGCGGCATGTTGGCCACCTCGGGCATGCCCGGATAGCCCTTCGGGCCACAACCGCGCAGTACGAGGACGGAATCGGCGGTCACCTCCAGATCCGGATCGTCGAGCCGGGCGTGCAGGTCCTCCACCGAGTCGAAGACGACCGCCGGCCCCCGATGTTGCAGGAGCGACGGCGACGCCGCGGCCGGTTTGATGACGGCCCCGTCCGGGGCCAGGTTTCCGTAGAGCACCGCGATGCCGGCGGCCGGGATCAGCGGCTCCTCCCGGGCCCGGATCACCTCACGGTCGTACACCAAAGCGGTTTCCAGATAGTCCGTCAGCGGCCGCCCGGTGACCGTCAGCGCGGCCGGATCGAGCAGGTCGCGGATCTCGGTGAGCACCGCGTGCAACCCGCCCGCCCGGTAGAAGTCGTCCATCAGGAACCGGCCGGCCGGCAGCAGGTCGACCAGCAGCGGCACCTCCGACCCGACCGCGTCGAAATCGTCCTGGGTCAGCTCGATGCCGAGCCGCCCGGCGATGGCGAGCAGGTGCACCACCGCGTTCGTCGATCCGCCGAGGGCAGCCAGCGCCACGATCGCGTTCAGGAACGAGCCCCGGCTCAGAACGGTCGACGGCCGCCGCTCCTTCTGCACCATCTCCACGATGAGCAGGCCGGTCTCGTGCGACATCTCCAGCAGGCGGCTGTCCGGCGCCGGGGTGCCCGCGATGCCCGGCAGCGTCATGCCGAGCACCTCGGCCAGCAGCCCCATGGTCGAGGCCGTGCCCATGGTGTTGCAGTGCCCGCGGCTGCGGATCATCGAAGACTCGGACCGGGTGAACTCGGCCGCGCTCAGCGTTCCGGCGCGCACCTCCTCCGAGAGTTTCCAGACATCGGTGCCACAGCCCAGGGGTACGCCTCGGAAGGTGCCGGTGAGCATCGGGCCGCCCGGCACGACGACGGCCGGCAGATCGACCGAGGACGCGGCCATGAGCAGCGACGGGATCGTCTTGTCGCAGCCGCCGAGCAGCACGACGCCGTCGATCGGATTGGCCCGCAGCATCTCCTCGATGGCCATCGCGGCCATGTTGCGCCACAGCATCGCCGTGGGCCGCACCTGCGTCTCGCCGAGCGACACCACCGGCAGGTTCAGTGCGATCCCGCCGGCCTGGTAGATGCCGCTCTTCACCGACTCGGCGACCTCGTTGAGGTGGGCGTTGCACGGGGTCAGGTCGCTCGCCGTGTTGGCGATCGCGATGTGCGGCCGGCCGTCGAAGGCGTCGGCCGGCAGCCCTCGCCGCATCCAGGCCCGGTGGATGTAGCTGTTGCGATCGTTGCCGCCGTACCACTCAGCGCTCCGCATGGCCGGACTCTAACCCCCTTCGGTACCGATGGAGAAGCCCTCTTTCACGATGACGGAACATCGGTCTAATATTCGGAACATGACCGAGACGCAGGACGAGGCACGACTGGTCGGCGCCGACCGCGTGCTGGCCGTCCTGGCCGAGCTCGCCCGGCACGCCGACGGCGTCGGTCTCGACGAGATGGCCCGCGCCATGGCCAGCCCCAAACCCACCGTGCACCGCGCCCTCGCCTCCCTGCGCCGGGCCGGTTTCGCGGCCCAGGACGGTCACGGGCGCTACGTGCTCGGCGACGAGTTCCTGCGCCTCGCCTTCGCCCACCACGAGGCCCGGCCCGACCACGTGCGGGTCCTGCCCGTGCTCCAGGCGCTCAGCGAGCGTTACGGCGAGACCGCCCACTACGCGACGCTCGACGGCCGCTGGGTCGTCTACCGCTCGAAACTCGACCCGCCGACCGGGGCCGTGCGCCTCTCCTCGGTCGTCGGCGGCCGCAACGCGGCCCACACGACGGCGGTCGGCAAGCTTCTCCTGTCTGGCATTCTCCGCAGTGAAGAGGCGGTGCGGGAGTGGATCGGCGACATTGCGCTGACGACACCCACGCCGACGTCGATCGGAACGGCCACCGCGCTGTACGCCGAGTTGGAGCGCACCCGGGAGCGCGGCTTCGGGGTCGACAACCAGGAGAACGAGGCGGGCGTGAACTGCCTGGCGGTGCCGGTGTTCCTGAACTCACCGTCGGCGCCGAGCGGGGCTGTGAGCGTGAGCGCGCTGGCTTATCGGACGCCGCTCGACCGGCTCGTCGAGGACGTGCCGGTGATCCGGGCGATCGTGGAGGGTACGGCATGAGCGGCTTGGGGCCGGCGTTGTCCACAGTTCCGCGTTGTCCACAGGCGCTCAGCGCGGACGGCCATTTTTCCGGGAGAATGACCAGCGGGGGCTCCCCCTTGGGAAGGGCGGGGTCGGCGTTGGGGGGCTTTCGATGATCTTTGAAGCCCGGGAAGCCTGCTCACAGACGTACACCCTGGGAGAAGGACCCCTCTGGGACCGCGACCGGAACCGGCTCCTCTGGGTCGACATCGAGGCCGGCCTGGTCTGCGCGGGCAAGCTCGACCGCCGCACCGACGCCGTCCGCGTGACCGAGACCTGGCAGTTCAACGATCTCGCCTGCGCGGTCGCCGTGGCCCGTGACGGCGACCTGCTCGTCGCGGAAAGACACCACTTGACCTGGGTACGCCCCGACGGCAGCCGCGAGCGCCTGGTCCGCGTGATCGACGGCGAGGGCAGCCGCCTCAACGACGGCGCGGTCGACCCGCAGGGCCGTTTCGTGGTCGGCGGCATGGCCCTCGACGGCCGTCAGGGGCAGGAGCGCCTGCTGCGCTGGGACGGCAGCGGCATCGCCGTGCTCGACGACGACCTGACCCTGTCGAACGGGCTCGCCTGGAGCCCGGCCGGCGACCGCCTCTACAGCATCGACTCCATCCCGGGTGTCGTCTACGAGCGCGACTATCCGGGCGGGGCGCGCCACGAGCTGTTCCGGATCACCGACGGGCTGCCCGACGGGCTGTGCGTCGACAGCGCCGGCAACCTCTGGATCGCCGTCCACGAGCGGGGCGAGGTGCGCTGCTTCACGCCCCGCGGTGAGCTTCTCGCCACCGTCACCGTTCCAGCGCCGAAGACGACCAGCGCCGCCTTCGCCGGGCCCGATCTCGACGTCCTCGTGATCACGGCCGCCGAGGGCCCGCTGTTCACCGCGCGGGTCGGCGCAGCCGGCCTGCACACGCCGTACTGGCACCACTAGGGAGAAACACGTGTTGCTCATGCGTATCGGCGCCCCCGGCGCCGAGAAGCCGGTCGTCCGCGCCGACGAGGGTCACTACGTCGACGTGTCCGACCTGACCGCCGACTTCGACGAGCGCTTCTTCGGTTCGGGCGGTCTGGCCCGCCTGGCCGAGCCGGTCGCGGAGCGGATCGCGACGGGAGACGTGCTGCCCTTCGGTGACGTCCGGATCGGCGCGCCGATCGCCCGCCCGCACCAGATCCTGTGCATCGGCCTGAACTACAGCGACCACGCGGCCGAGACCGGCGCCGCCGTGCCGGACGAGCCGATCCTGTTCACCAAGTCGCCGAACACGCTCATCGGGCCGAACGACGACGTCCGCATCCCGCGTAACTCCGTCAAGACGGACTGGGAGGTCGAGCTCGGCATCGTCATCGGCTCCCGGACGTCCTATCTGGACTCGGTCGAGCAGGCCCGCGACGCCATCGCCGGCTACGTGCTCGTCAACGACGTCTCCGAGCGTGAGTTCCAGCAGGAACGCGGCGGCCAGTGGTCCAAGGGCAAGTCGGCCGAGACGTTCAACCCGGCCGGTCCGTGGCTGGCCACGACGGACGAGATCGCCGACGTCCGCGACCTGGACATGTTCCTGGACGTCAGCGGCGTGCGCCGGCAGACCGGCAACACCAAGACGATGATCTTCGACCCGTACTTCATCGTGCACTACCTGTCGCAGTTCCTGGTGCTGGAGCCGGGCGACCTCATCAACACCGGCACCCCGCCCGGCGTCGGCCTCGGCATGAAGCCGCCGGTCTACCTCAAGCCCGGCGACGTGATGGAGCTCGGCATCGCCCGCCTCGGCACCGCCCGGCAGAACGTGGTCGGCCCCCGCTGATGCGAGCGCTCGTCTTCACCGGCCCCGGCAAGGCCACTGTCGAGGAGGTGCCGCCGCCGGTCGCCCAGCCTGGCCAGGTGGTCATCGACGTCGACCGGGTCGGCGTCTGCGGCACCGACGTCGAGCTGTTCACCGGGGCGATGAGCTATCTGGAGACGGGCGAGTCCTCCTATCCGATCCGGCCCGGCCACGAGTGGTGCGGCGTGGTCACCGCGCTCGGCGACGGCGTCGACCCCTCGTGGCTGGGCCGGCGGGTCACCGGCGACACGATGATCGGCTGTGGGCAGTGCCGGCGCTGCCGGCGCGGGCGCCACTGGGTCTGCGAATCGTTGCGGGAGCTGGGAATCCGCGGCCTGCCCGGCGCGCTGGCCCAGCAGTTGGCCTATCCGGCGCGGTTCCTGCACGCGTTGCCGTCCACAGTGGGCGTCGAGGCGGGCGCGATGGTCGAGCCGGGCGGCAACGCGCTGCGCAGTGTCCTGGCCGCCGACGTCGCGGCCGGCGATCGGCTGCTGGTGCTGGGCACCGGGACGATCGGGCTGCTGGCGGCCCTGTTCGCCCGGGCCCGGGGAGCCACCGTCCACCTGATGGGGTTGCCCGCGGGTCTGGCCAAGGCGCGCGAGCTCGGCTTCACCGACGTCTGGACCCGGGAGACGCTGCCGGACGGCCCCTGGGACGGCGTCGTCGACGCCACCAACGCCACGACGTCGCCTTCCCTGGCCCTGCACCAGGTCGAGCCGGGCGGGCGCGTCGTCTACATCGGACTCTCCTCCACCCCCAGCACGATCGACACCCGTTCACTGGTGCTCAAGGACGTCACCGCGGTGGGCATTCTGGGTGCGTCGGCCGGGCTCTCCGGAGCGATTGAGGCGTACGCCTCGGGCGCCGTCGACCCGCGGCCGCTGGTCGCGGCCACGGTGGGCCTGGAGGAGATCGTCGAAGTGTTCGAAGGCCGCCGCTACGACGGCGGGCCGAAGGTTCTCGTGGATCCACGACTGTGAAAGGCCCCTCGTAATGTCTGAATTCCAGGGACTGACCGCCATCGTCACCGGCGGCGCGTCCGGCATCGGCCTGGCCACCGCGCAGCTGCTGGCCGGCCGGGGCGCACAGGTGGCCTGCCTCGACCTCAACCCGTCGGTCGACAAGCCGCTGCTGGGGCTGAAGGCCGACGTCACCGACGACGCCTCGGTGCGCGCGGCCGTGGAGCAGGCGGCGGCCGAGCTCGGCGGCATCGACATCGTCGTCAACAACGCCGGCATCGGCGCCCAGGGCACGGTCGAGGACAACGACGACGCCGAGTGGCGGCGCGTCTTCGACGTCAATGTGCAGGGCATGGTCCGTACGAGCCGGGCCGCTCTGCCGTTCCTGAGGCGCTCCGAGCACGGCGCCATCGTCAACGTCTGCTCGATCGCCGCCACCGCCGGGCTGCCGCAGCGCGCCCTCTATTCGGCGACCAAGGGCGCGGTGCAGTCGCTGACCCTGGCCATGGCCGCCGACCACCTGCCCGAGGGCATCCGGGTCAACTGCGTGAACCCGGGAACCGCCGACACGCCGTGGATCGGGCGCCTGCTGGAGAAGGCGGACGACCCGTCGGCCGAGCGCGCCGCCCTCGCCGCCCGGCAGCCGAGCGGCCGCCTGGTGACGGTCGAGGAGGTCGCCGCGGCCATCGCCTATCTGGCGAGCCCGTTCGCCTCGGCCACCACCGGCGTGGCGCTGGCCGTCGACGGCGGCATGCAGGGCCTCAGGTTGCGTCCGCGGTCATAGTCAGCACCAGCTTTCCCCTGACCCCGCCACTCTCGAGGCGGCGGTGAGCATCGGCCGCCGCCGCCAAGGGGAAGGTGTCGGCGACCCGGGTCTTGAGCGTCCCGTCGGCCACGGCCGCGATCAGCTCACGCAGAGCATCGCGGTCGGGCTCGACGAGGACGAGGGTGTGGCCGTCGTCCTCGATCGGGCGGGTCGCCACTACCACTTCGCCCTTGAGGCCGCCCAGCGGAATCGCGTCGACCACGGCCGGCACCGGCCGGTCGAGCTCGGCCCCGCGCGGGATCACACTGTGCACGCCCAGCCCGCGCACCCATTCCTCGTCGTCGTGGGTGGCGCACGCGAGCACCATGTGGCCCCGCTTCAGCGCCAGCTGAGCGGCGAAGCCACCCACGCCGCCGCTGGCCCCGGTGACCAGGATCGTGGTCGGCCCGGTCAGCTCCATGACGTCGAGCGCCCGGTGCGCGGTGAGCCCGTTCAGCGGAACGGTGGCCGCCACGACCGGGTCGAGCCCGTCCGGCAGCGGCACCATCGAATCGGCGTCCACCGCGACCAGCTCGGCGTAACCACCGGTCTCGCCGCGGGTCAGATGCCACGGGATCATCCCGGCGACCCGGGTGCCGGCCGGCAGATCGCCGTCGCCGGTCACCACCTCGCCCGCGATGTCCCACCCCAGCCGGAACGGCGGCGGCACCGGCCCGCCCGGAATCTGCCCGACCCGGGCGGCGACGTCGGCCGGGTTGACGGTGGCGGCGAGGACCCGTACGAGAATCTGCCCCTCGCCCGGCACCGGATCGGGCCGCTCGACCAGCTGCAGAACCTCGGGACCGCCGAGCGCGGTGACCTCCACGACACGCATGGCTTTACCCGAGGACCTGGAGCAGCCGCCCCAGCTCCTGGTCGACGGCGCCGCGGTCGTATCCCCGAAGCGCCACGGAGAAGCGGGCCTCACTGATCGCCGTCCGCGCCGCCGCCTGCGACACCGAGTTCCCGGAGGCGAGCGCCTCCTCCGCGAGCGAGACGACCTGATCGACCTCGGTCCGGTTGTAGCCCCGCAGCACCACCACAAAGTCTCGAGACATGGACCACAATCTACGCTCTCCAGGCCATCCGCAGGACCGTCCCGAGCCCGTGCACCGCCCCTTCGGTCCGGGGCAGGATCAAGGTTCGGATCTTCAGGGGTACGCCACCGACATCATCCCGGACGCTGTCACCCACCATCAGCGCCCGCCGGCCGGGAACCCCGAGCACCTCCAGCGCGCGTTCATAGATGGCCGGATCGGGCTTGACGAGACCCACTTCAAAGGACAGCACCAAGCCGTCGAGCAGATCGTCGACGCCGCCCCGCTTGAGACAGGGACGAATGTCCACGGCGATGTTGGACACCACGACGGTCCGGACACCACGGGCCTTGAGCCCTCGAAGAACGGGGGCCGTGTCCTCGAAGACGGTCCACTGATCCGCCATCACCGCGTAGAGCGCGCCGATCAGCTCCGGGCCCACCCCAGGGCACAGCGCAACGGCCCGTCCGAAGACCTCCCGGTGAAGCTCCGGATCGAGATCACGCTCGCTGCCGGGGTCGATCGTGTGAGCGTGCCGCCAGATCTCGTCGAGATGAGCGGTCAGCGCGGCGACCTCACCCGCCTCCGGCACCGGCTCACCGCTCCCACTCTCCGCCAGATGGCGGAGCGCGTCGCCGACCCAGCGCCCGGCGTCACCCCCGTCGACCAGAGTGCCGTGAAAGTCGAAGATGACGCCGTCGATGGGCTCCGGTTCCGCGAGGCTGACCATGCCACAGGACCTTACGGCGGTAGCGCACGCGACCGAGAACGTCGCCCAGCCGGAACGCCTGGAGTGGTCTACATTCATTCCGCGGTCGGTCGCCGTACGTCGTCTACTGAAGGAGTACCGCGTGTCCGCGTACGGTCCAGCGATCTTTGTGTCCCGCCGTGACGGCGCTGATGTGACCGATGAGGAGTGGGAGCGGGTGCTCGGGCTGGTGACGGAGGCGGTGGCGCGGCTGCGGCTCAAGGACGAGAACGGGCAGCCGGCGCGGCCGCGACTGCATGGCGAGCCGCTGGGAGTTCTGCTCTACTCGGGCTATGTCTACGGCCAGATGCCGGCGCCGATCCAGCGGGATCAGGACGACATCTGGGTGGCCGAGGGGGAACGGGTCGCCGCCGAGGTCGAGAAGGCCGCGCCGGGCGTCTACGCGTTCGAGGCGTACGGCGTCGAGGACTGAATCTCAGGAGCAGTCGAAGCGGTAGGCGAACGGGCGGCCGGGGCACACCGGGCAGGTGAACAGGTAGATGCCGCCGACATCACCGAGCATGAGGCCGGCTGGGTTCTGCACGCGGCGCCCCGGGTGCTCGTCGCCGCGGGAGAACTCCCAGCTCGCCACCGTGAGCAGATGCTCCATCTCGGCGCCGCAGCCGCAGGACGGGGGCTGGGGCCGGTGGTACGCACCGGATGAGATCAGACGGCGACCGCGGTGGCGAGCTCGATGACCGGCTGGTACGCCTCGACCTGATACGGCGTCCATCCGGCGGACCCGAAGTTCTCGTCGTGCGTCACGATCCGGTAGATCAGGGCGCGGATGAGCATCTGGCCCCACTGCGGAAGGTCGGACCGGCCGGTGAGCAAGGCGGGCGGCGCGTCGTGCCGGCACAACGCGTCGGCGACGGCGACGGCTGACGCCCACGAGCGGGGCCGCCAATACACGGCCCAGTCGATGATGGCCGGTGGGAGACCGGCGGCGAACAGGACGTTGCCGAGCAGGTCGCCGTGCACCGCCTGTGAGACGAGGTCGACCGGGTGACGCGCATCCAGCAGGGGTTGCAGCAGTTTCATCGCCGCCGGGGATCCTTCGACGGGCGTCTCCTCCCACGCGACGCGATCCCCGTGGGACCAGGCGTCGTCGCGGAGATCCAAGAAGGCCGGCCGCCGCAGGCCGCTGATGGCCTCGTGGAAGGCGATTCCGGCCCGGAGGACATCGTCCGGGCGGCGGACGTCGGGCTCGCCCTTGACGAGACGGGTGGCCTCCCATCCGTCGGCCACCCAGGCGCCGTCCTCGGTCCGAACCGGCCGGGCGACTCTGAAGCCCGCCGAATCCGGCAGCTCGTCGAAGACTTCGGCGCGCCACAGCGTTTCCGGCAGAAACTCCACCGGCTTGACGACCAGCGGGCCGGCCGACCACGTTCCGCCTTTCCCGCCGGTCAGCAGGACCGGCTCCTCGGTGATCCCGAACGCGGCCAGCACGCTGCCGGGCGGGCGGTTGGTCGATGACGTCACGCCGGGATCGTAGGGTCGATCACGCCGGCTTGTCGCTCGAATACGGGGGCGGACTGGGCCCGCAGGTGGAAGGCGCCCCAGGTGCGGAAGGGGCGCCAGGCCTCGGACACCTGGTCCCGGGTGGCGGCGGCGCCGTAGAGCCGGGTGAGCTCGGCGGCGAACCGGGGCTCGTGGTGGGGGACGGCGTCGGGGTGGTTGGCGCCGCGCAGGACGACCAGCTCGGCGCCGAACGGGCCCAGGCCGGTGATCTCGCGGACGGCGGCGATGGCGGACGGGGCGTCCAGCGCCCGCAGGTGCCTCCCGTCGAGGCGGCCGTCCAGGGCGGCCTCGGCGACCGCGTGCAGATATTCGGTTTTGCGGCCGAACAGGTCGAGGTCGAGGGTGCGCAGTTTCTGGGGCGCGGGGAAAGCGCCGTCCTCGAGCAGTTCGGCGCGTTGCCGGGCCGCCTGCGTCCGGCGTACGCGCTGGGTCAGGACCGCCCACGCCGCGGCCTCGTAGGGGGAGAGGAAGCCGCACGGCCGAAGGCCGGACATGGCTTTCTGCGCCTCGGCCATGACCGGGTCGCGGTCGCCGACCGCCGGCCAGCCGCGGGCGTCGATGTCGAGGGACAGGAAGCGGACGACCTGGTCGGTGGCGGCGTCCAGGTCGCCGGGGCCCTCGACGGTGATGTGGGCGGCCGGGCCGTCCTGGCGGACGGTCGCGGTGGCCACGGTCCAGTCGTGCTCGGCGCGAAAGACGGTCCGCAGGGTGGAGGACGACGACGGCTGGTCGCGCAGGGCGGCCGGAGCGAAGCCTTCCCAGAAGGCTCGGCCGACGGCCAAGGACCAAGGGCCTTCGACATTGTGTACGGAGGTGAGCCGCGCCATCTCAGGCCTTGTCGTGGACGGTGATGGCGTAGCCGTCGAGGTCGCGGAACGTGAAGGTGCGCCCGAACGGGCCGTCCACGGGATCGGTGACGATCGGGACGCCGGTCGCGGCCAGGTCGTCGTGCAGCGACTGGGCGTCGTCGGCGAGCAGCCAGAGGGCCACGCCGGCGCCGGGGTGGGTGAGGTCGGTGCCGGGCAGCGGGGTGCGCAGGGCGAACGGGACGGGGCTGGTGCCGAAGACGACCGCATGCGGCGGGCCGGCGGCGCGGCGCAGGCCGAGGCGGGTCTCGTAGAAGTCGGCGGCGGCGTCGAGGTCGCGCACCTGCAGGGAGATGAAGTCTGGTCCGGTGATCGGCATGAGGATTCCTCTCGAACGTGGGTGTCAGGAGACTGACATGTACGAGAGTATGTCAGGATGCTGACATGACGCAAGGTGTAGGGGACCTGGACCGGTCGGTCGGCTATGCGCTGAAGCTGGCCGCGTCGGCGCTGCGGGCGGCGATGGAGGCGGCGCTGCGGCCGCTGGGGCTCACGGTGTCGCAGTACTCGTGCCTGGAGGTGCTGGGCCAGCGCCCGGGCCTGTCCGCGGCCGAGTTGGCCCGCGCGGTCTTCGTCACCCGGCAGTCGATGCACGCGCTGCTGCTCGGGCTGGAGGAGCGCGGCCTGCTGGAGCGGGCCGCCACGGCGCCGCAGGGCCGCGCGCTGCCGACCCAGCTGACCGGCGCCGGCCGGGCGATTCTGACCGAGGCCAGCGCCATCGTGGCCGGGGTGGAGCGCCGGATGACGGCGGCCTTCGACCGGGCGGCGGTCGGCCGTCTGGTGGCCGATCTCGCCGCCTGCGCGGAGGCGCTGAACGATTAGGCGAACTCCTCGACGCCCAGGACGCCCAGCAGGGCCAGGCGCTCGCGGGTCTCGGCGTCGGCCGGGGTCAGCACCAGCAGCTCCTGGCCCAGGTCGGGGGTGACCAGGGTCTCGCAGTCCATCACCAGGTCGCCGACCCGCGGGTGGGTCAGCGTCTTGCGGTCCATCCGGCGCACCGCCACCTCGTGCTCGGACCACAGGGCCCGGAACTCGTTGCTGGCCGCTGTCAGCCGGGCCACCAGGCGCTCGACGACCGGGTCGCCGGCGCGGCGCCCCGCCACCGCGCGCAGGTCGGCCACGAGCTGGCGGGAGTGGTGCCCGGCCTCGGCGTCCGGGCGTACGCCGCGGCTCGCCGGATCGGTGAACCAGCGGTAGATCATGTAGCGGTCGTCGCCGGTGAAACGGGTCAGATCACCGGCCATCAGGCGGCTCATCCGGTTCTGCGCGAGCACCACGCCCAGATCCGACAGCACCATGGCCGGGGTGTCGCCGAGCAGGTCGAGCATGCGCAGCAGACCGGCGCGGGCCAGGCGGGCCACGCCGTCGGCGGGCGGCGGCTGGTGGCCGGCCAGGTGGAACAGGTGGGTGCGCTCGTCGTCGGAGAGCCGCAGGGCCCGGGACAGCGCGGTCAGCAGCTGGGCCGACGGCTGGCTGCTGCGGCCCTGTTCGAGGCGGACCACGTAGTCGACGGACATGCCGGCCAGCATGGCCACCTCCTCGCGCCGCAGCCCGGCCGTGCGGCGGCGGGGGCCACCGTCGATGCCGACCTCGGCCGGGCGGATCGCCTCACGGCGGCGGCGCAGGAAGTCGGCCAGCTGCTCACGTTCCATGCCGTCCATGCTGCCGCGCCACGGCGGCGCACATCCAGGGAGCGGCACTCCCACGATCAAGACTCCGCTTTTGTACGACGTCACGGGCGCCCACGCTCGATCCATGAGGAATCAACAGCTGGGGCGCACGGGCCCCGTGGTGTCGGCGATCGGCCTGGGCGCGATGGGAATGTCGGGCGGCCCGTACGGCGAGGCCGACCGCGGCGAGAGCATCGCCACCGTGCACGCGGCCTTGGACGCCGGGGTGACGCTCGTCGACACCGGCGACTTCTACGGCATGGGCCACAACGAGCTGCTGCTCAACGAGGCGCTGCGCGGCCGCGACCGGGACAGCTACGTGCTGAGCGTCAAGTTCGGGCAGATGCGCGGGCCGGGCCCGGTGGCCGGGCCGCAGGACGCCCGCCCGGAGGCGGTGCGGAACTTCCTGGCGTACTCGCTGACCCGCCTCGGCGTCGACCACATCGACATCTACCGGCCGGCCCGGCTCGACCCCACCGTCCCGATCGAGGAGACCGTCGGCGCCGTCAAGGAGATGGTGGAGGCCGGCTACGTACGGCACATCGGCCTGTCCGAGGTCGGTGCGGAAACCATCCGCCGGGCCCACGCCGTCCACCCGATCGCCGATGTGCAGATGGAGTATTCGGTGTTGTCGCGGGCCGTCGAGCCCGAGGTCCTGCCCACGCTCCGCGAGCTCGGGATCGGCCTGACGGCGTACGGCGTGCTCGGCCGTGGTCTGATCTCGGGTCATTGGAGCCCCGGCCGGGGGGTGCGCGGCCCGCGCTTCGCGCCCGGGAACGTCGAGCACAACCTGGCGCTGGTCGACCAGCTGCGCCGCGTGGCCGAGGCCAAGGGCTGCACGGTGGCCCAGCTGGTCATCGCCTGGGTGGCCGCGCAGGGCCCGGACATCGTCCCGCTGGTCGGCGCCCGCACCCGGTCCCGCCTGGCCGAGGCGCTGCCGGCCCTGGACGTCAGCCTGACCGGGGACGAGCTGGCCGCGATCGAGCGGGCCGTGCCGAAGGGCTCGGCCCGGGGCGACCGCTACCCGGCGGCGTTCATGAGCGCGCTCGGCGTGGGCAACTAGTTGTAGACCTCGGTCAGTGGCACCTGGAGCACCGTGTTGACCCGGCTGAACGTCCAGTAGTAGCCGATGACCTGGAGCACCTCGACGATCTCGCGGGGCGTGAGCACGGCCCGCACCGAGGCGAACAGCTCGTCGCCGACGGTCGGTCCGGCCAGCACGGCCCGGGTGAAGCGGAGCAGCGTGCGGTCGTGGTCGGAAAGCAGCGGATCGTCGAAACGGCCGCGCCGGATCAGGTCGAGGACGGAGGGCTCCAGGCCGGCCCGCAGCGCGATCGGCTCGTGCTGGGCCAGCTCGAACGAGCACTCCTGGGTCACCGCCACGGTCAGGACGACCAGTTCGCGGGAGCGGGCCGGGAGGGCCAGCGACGCGAACTGGGCGCGGGCCAGCTGGATGAACAGCTCGACGGTGGCGGGGGAGTGGCTCAGCATCTTGACCATCGGGTCGGGCGGCACGCCGGGCGGCAGCGACGCCGGATCGGGGTCGGGGAGGCGGATCACGGCTGCGCCACCTCGATCCCGGTCTCGGAGAGCTGCTCGAACCGCCCGTCGGCGGCGAGCGTCCCGAAGACGTACACCTCCCGCTTGAGTTCGCTGCCGTCGGTCATGGTGACCTCGTAAATGTGCCGCTCGGCGTAGTGGCGGCCGTCGGTCAGCTCGTCCAGGACCGTGACGGTGCCGCTCCTGATGCGATCGCGGAGCCCGGCCGCCATGGCGGCGAAGGCCTCCCGGTCCATGAGCTTGCCGTCGCTGCGGTGGGTGTACGTGGGGGAGTAGTAGCGGTCGAGGGCGGCGGCCAGATCGGTCCGTGGTTCGAGGGCCACGTCGCGCAGGGCGTCACTGATACGCATGCCCGGAACGACGCTAAACGGACCGGTGGGTTCACCTTTGTGATGGCCGTGACGGCCAAAACGCCCCCGGGGCCGGTCCCGTGTGCGACAAACAGGGCATGACGAGGTTCGTGCAAGTGTTCGGCGCCGTCCTCGGGCTGGTGCTGGGGCTGGTGCCGGCGGCGCTTCCGGAACCGCCGTTCACCATGCGGGTCGTGGCCGACGGCCTGGAGAATCCGTGGGAGGTCCTCAGAGGACCGGACGGCTTTCTGTGGGTGACCGAGCGGACGGCCGGGCGGGTGACCCGCGTCGACCCCCGGACCGGGGCGCGCGCGGTGGTCGGCACGGTGCCGAGCCGGGCCGCCGGCACGCAGGACGGGCTGCTGGGGATGGCGCTCGACCTGCCGTACGTCTTCGTCGCCTACACGAACGGGCCGCTGAACGTGCGGCGGTACACGTACGACGCCGCACGCGGGACGATGGGCGATCCGCGGGACGTGATCGTCGGGCTGCCGGCGACCATCGACCACGTGTCGGGGCGGCTCGTGCTGGGGCCCGACGGCAAGCTCTATCTCACGGTCGGCGACGGCGGCGCCAACCAGTTCGAGCGGGCCTGCGACGCCAACCTCGCCCAGGAGCTGCCGGTCTCGGCCAGTGACTTCACGCGTTATCAGGGCAAGATCCTGCGGTTCGGCCCGGACGGCTCGGTTCCGGCCGACAACCCCTTTCTTGCGGGTGTACGCACTCACGTGTACTCCTATGGACATCGCAACGCCCAGGGGATCGCGTTCGACTCGGCCGGCCGGCTGTACTCGACCGAGCAGGGGCCGAAGTCCGACGACGAGCTGAACCTGATCCGGCCCGGCGGCAACTACGGGTGGCCGCGCGTGGCCGGATATCGCGACGACAAGGCGTACGTCTACGCGAACTGGTCGGCCGCGCCGGACTGCCGGAGCCTCACCTTCAGCGACTACCGGATCCCGCCGTCCGTTCCCCGGCAGACCGAGTCGTCCTTCACCGAACTCAGCTTCGTGCCGCCGCTGCGGACGTTCTTCACCGTGGCCGCCGACCACGACTTCGAGGGGGAGTGCGGGCACCTCTGCTGGCCGACGATCGCCCCGTCCAGCGCCGAGGTCGTCGACTCGGCGGCCATCGACGGCTGGGAGGGGTCGGTGCTCATCCCGTCGCTGAAGAACGGAGCGGTCTACCGGGTGGACCGCTCCGGGCGGACGGAAGCCCTGTGGCGCACGGTCAACCGCTACCGCGACGTGGCCGCCGGCGAGGACGGCCGCACGTTCTACGTGGCCACCGACGCCGCCGGGTCCACCAACGACCTGACCGGCCGGCCGACCAGCCGGCTGGGCAATCCGGGTGCCCTCCTCGAGTTCACCGCGGGCTGACGTCCCGCGCGACGGTCGTGCATGATCAGGGTGTGGCCACCGTCCCCGCTGTGCGGAGCACCGACGCCCTCGCCGCCGACGGGAGCGGAGCGCTGACCGGTCTCTTCCCCGGCGGAGAGCACGTGTTTCCGGTCGGCCGGGCCGAGGTGTGGGCGCTGGACGCGGCGGTGCGAGCCGCGTTGTCGGATCATCGCGCGGCGGGACAGGCCACGCCGGGGTTCGCGGGTGCGCTGACGGCCTACGTGCGGGAGCGGCTCCCGGCGTTCGAGGTGGGCCTGCTGGCCGAGCGCGTGTGGTTGACCGGTGACGCCCTGACCGAGGTGGCCGCGGCCCTGAAGATGCCGGAGCATGCGGTCGAGCTCCCGAAGGTGGCCCGGACGACTCTCGTCCGGGCCGCTGCCAAAATCGCCGCCCTCCGGGATCTGGGTGCGCCGGAGGTCGTCGTGGAAACCGTCCGGGCCCACGCGGTCGAGGCCGCCTCGCCCGGATGGCGGCCCCCGGTCGACCCGGAGCTCCTGGTGCCCGATCCGGTCGAGGTCGCGTCCCACGTGGACGTGGAGCGATGGCCCGGGCACCCGCCCGTGGCCGGCGCCGACATCTCCCACCTGGTGCTGCTGGCCGCCCTCTGCGCCGTCGGCCCGGGCGTCGCCGCGATCGGCCCCGCCGCTGCCGCGAGTGGGCGATGGCGGCCGGTCGGCGGGGAAGAAGCCGAGGCGAGGCCTGGTCGTGCGGGGGACATCGTCGTGGTTCCGGTGATCGATCGGGAGACGCTCGCGCGGCTGGAGTTCGCCGAGACGGCGGGCGGCGCGGTGCTGGCGGTCACGCTGAGCGGGTGAGGGCCATCTTGCTTCCGCCGGCAACCGGATCGTAGGCCACACTTGGACCCATGATTAGCGAGGATGTGGTGTCGGTCGCGGTCGTCTCCAGCCGGTCGGAGGCGGAGATCATCGCAGGTCTGCTGCGCAGCTACGGGCTGAAGGTGGGCGTGTCCGCGGACGACGCGGGCCAGCAGGAACCGCAGTTACAGCTCAACGGCGTGCACGTGTACGTCGCCCCCGGAGATGAGGCAGAGGCCCGCGAGATCCTGTCGGCGTCCGGTCAATAGGACGGGGTCAGTAGACCCAGCGGTCCACGAGCGCCTCGTGAGCTTCGAGGCGCTCCTGGGTCCTTCCCGGGTCGGTGGCGGCGATCGCGTCGAGCAGGCTGACGGCCAGCACCACCACCGCCGCGTGGGAGTCGAAGACCAGCCCGGTGCCGACCGGGGCCACCAGAAGCACGTCGGCGTCCCCGGCGAAGGGCGCCAGCGCCGTGTCGGCGATCACCACGGTGGTCAGGCCGAGCCCGCGGGCGAGCCGCATGGCCGAGACCGTTGCGGCCGGATAGCGCGGCATGGCGAAGAACAGCGCCGCCGTGGCGCCCTCCTGCCGCAGTTGCAGGACGAAGTCGCCGGCGCTCCCGGCATCGGTGCACACCTGAACCGCCGGAAGCGCCCGTCGGGCGAAATATCCGAAATAGTCGGCGAGGGCGGCCGAGGCGCGCAGTCCGACCACACCCAGGGGAGAGGTCGCCGCGAGGGCTTCGACGGCCGCGGGCAGGTGCCGGGCGGCCCGCGCCAGCCCGGCGACATTCGCGGTCTCCTGATCGATCGCGCTGTGCCGGGGAGACGGCACGCGGGCGCCGGGAGACGGCACGCGAGCGCCGGGAGACGACGCGGGGGCGCCGGGCGAGGGAATGCGGGTGCCGGGCGAGGGAATGCGGGCGCCGGGCGAGGGCGCAGTGAAAGTGCCCGCAAAGGAGGTGCCGTCGGCAGCGCCGCCGCTCGGGGAGGGGCCATCGGCAGTGGGGCCGCTCGAGGAGGTGCCGTCGGCGGAGCCGGTCGCCGAGGAGCCGGTCGCTGCGGAGGTGGTCGCCGAAGGGTCGGTCGCCGAAGGGTTGTCGGTGGAGGAGCCGGCTGGGGAAAGGGCCGCCGCGGACAGGCCGGTTGCGGGAGGTGTGACCGACGACAGCACCACGGCGCGCAGGGCGGCGCGGAAGTCCGGGTAGCCGGCGAAGCCGAGGGCGGTCGCCAGCCGGGTCACGGTCGGCTGGCTCACGCCGGCCCGCTTGGAGATCTCGATGGTCGACAGGAACGCCACGTCCGGGAACATGCCCAGCATGCGCTGCACGATCTGCCGCTGCGAGGGCGAGAGCCGATGCCGCCGGGCGAGGTCGAGCAGCCAATCCTCAGCCTGTCCGATGTCCATCCCGCCCCCGATCTACCCTGAATAGCCTAAAACACGATCGGACAAGGGTGCATTCGATGATTCATCTGCGGTTCCTCTCCGGCCCGGACATCGAGGAGCTCGGCGTCGGGCCGGACGACGCGATCGCCGCCGTCGAGTCGGTCGTCGCCGCGCACGGGCGGGGCGAGACCGTCTTCGAGCCGCGTACCCACCTGGTGCCGGACAACGGCGGCGTGGGCCACTTCAACGTGCTGCGCGGGCACGTGAAGCCGCTCGGCGTGGCCGGCGTCAAGGTGGTCGGCGACTTCGTGCCCAACTACGAGCGCGGCCTGCCCAGCGAGCTGGCCATGGTGACGCTGTTCGACCCGCACACCGGCGTCCCCCTGTCCATCATGGACGCCACCTGGATCACCGAGATGCGCACCGGCGCGATGACCGCCGTCGGCGCCAAACATCTGGCCCGGCCCGACTCCCGCGTGCTCGGTCACGTCGGCGCCCGCGGCACCGCCTTCGCCAACATCACGCTGCTGGACCGGCTGTTCGAGCTCGACGAGATCAGGGTCACCAGCCGCCGGGCCGAGTCGCGGGACGCCTTCGGCGCGCGGCTGCGCGAGGTCACCGACACCCCGGTCCGCGTGGTGGAGACCGCCGACGAGGTGTTCGACGGGGCCGACATCCTGGTCGAGGCGTCACGCCTGACCGAGCCGCGACCGCTGCTGCGGACGGCGTTGGTCAGGCCGGGTGCCTTCGTGGTGCCGTACGGCACCATCAGCGCCGTTGAACTTGATCTGCTCGACGTCATGGACAAGGTGGTCGTCGACGACTGGCGCGAGTCGCAGTCGGGCCGCTTCGGGGCGCTGCGCGCGCATGTCGACACCGGCCGCCTGAGCGAGGAGACCCTCTACGCCCAGCTCGGCGACATCGTGAGCGGCCGGAAACCGGGCCGCGAGTCGCCGGACGAGCGGATCCTGTTGTGGCATCGCGGCCTGTCGATCCTCGACGTGGCCCTGGCCCACCTGATCCTGACCCGGGCCGAGGCGGCCGGCGCCGGCACGATGCTCAGGTACCGATGAAGATCACCCGGCCCGCCGACCTCGACCGTTCCGCCGTCGCCGCGATCGCCGGGGGAGCGGCGCCCGAGCTGTCCGGCGACCTCCTCGAAGGCCTGGCCGCCTCCCGCGCGTCGGCGCTGGCCGACCTGGCCGGCGACGAACCCGTCTACGGCGTCAACACCGGGATGGGCGCGCTTTCGGGGGTACGCCTCGACGCCGAGGCCCAGAAGCGGCACCAGAACACACTGATGGCGGGCCGCGCGGCCGGCTCGGCGCCGTGGTTGCGCCCGGCCGAGGCGCGAGCGCTCATGGCCGTACGGCTGCGGAACTTCCTCGATCCCGCGGCCGGAGTCTCACCCGGGCTCTGCCGGCACCTGGCCGGAATGCTCGAAGCCGGCGCCGAGCCCCCGGTCCCGTTGCGGGGCGGCGCCGCCGGCGAGATCATCCCGCTCGCCCACCTCGGCCTGGCCGTGCTGGAGGGCGGCTATTCGTTCGGTCCCAAGGAGGGCGTCGCGTTCCTGGAGGGCGTGCCCGGGCTGACCGGCCTGTCGGTGCTGGCGGCCGCGGCGACCCGCGTCCTCGTCGACCAGATCGTGGCGGTGGCGGGCGACGAGATGGCCCTGATCGGGGCCAGTCGCGACCCGCTGCACCCGGCGACCGCGCGCGGCGACGCCGAGCTGGCGGCGATCCTCGCGGCGCTGAGTGATCGGCGCGGCGACGCCCCGGCGCGAGCGCTCCAGGCGCCGGTCTCGTTCCGGGTGACCGCCGCCGCCCTCGCGGTCGCTCTGCGGGCCGCCGGGTCTCTGGAGGAGGCCGTCGATCGCGCGCTGAGCGCCGTGACCGACTCGCCGGCCCACCTGGACGGCCGGTTCGTCGGCACGGCCGGCTTCGCCGGTACGGACCTGACCGCGGCGCTGAGCTCGGTGACCACCGCGCTGGTGCACCTGGCCGAGCTGGGCGCGGCCCGCCTGCACCGCCTGCTCGACCCGCAGGTGACCGGGCTGCCCCGCCAGCTCTCGGACGCGCCGGGGCGGCACGCCGGCATGGTCTCGGTGCACAAGCGGGCCGTCGGCACCGCCCACCGGCTGCGGCGCTTCGCGGTGCCCGCGCTTATCGGCCCGATGGAGACGTCGACCGGCCAGGAGGATGTGCAGAGCTTCGGCTTCGAGGCGTACGAGTGCTTCACCGAGGCCGCCACCGGTCTCCGCGACGTCCTCGCCTGCGAGATCCTCGCCGTCGGCCAGGGCCGCCTCCTGCGCGACAAAGAGGGCGAGTCCGGTCGGACAGGCGGGGCGGTCGGCACCCATGACCGGCCGTTCGGGCCGGAGATCGACCGGTTCGTCACCCTGCTGGAGGGCGGCTGGTCGATCCCCGTTCGACCAGCGCCGGGCGGAACGGCGACGGCGCCGCCGAGCGGTCGATGAGCTGCCCCACGGCCGATTCCACGATGGCGTCCTCGTCCCACGCCATCGTGGTCAGGCCCGGGCTGACCAGGGCGGCCAGCTGGTGGTCGTCGTACCCGATGACGGAGACGTCGGACGGGACGCGCAGGCCGGCCGCCCGCGCCGCGTGATAGGCGGCGAAGGCCAGCGAGTCGCTCAGGCAGAACAGCGCGGTCGGCCGATCGCGGGAGGCCAGCAGCGCCGACACCACCGTGACGGCCTCGGTCGTGGCGGCCGGGGCCGAGACGATGTCGAGGTCGAGGCCGATCGAGGCGGCGATGCGCGGCGCCAGCACCTCGGACGGGCGGCCCGGCGTGGACGGCAGGGACGGGGCCAGCATGCCGACCCGGCGATGTCCGAGCTCCTGGAGATGGCCGAGGGCGGCCGTGACGCCGTACTCGTTGTCGAAGAGCACGCACCCCGACCCCGGCCGTTCGGTCAGGGCGTCGCCGAGCGAGACCACCGCGACCTCCGGGTCGAGCAGCCGCCAGTACGACGCCGAGGGGTCGACCGGGGAGACGATCGCGCCGTCGACCCGCTGGGCCGCGAACTGCTCGACGATCAGGCGCTCCTGCGAGGGGTCGGCGTCGGCGTCGGCGATCGTCGCGTAGCGGCCCCGGCTGCGCAGGGCCCGGGTCAGCAGCACCGAGAGGTCCTGCTGCCACAGGTCGCGCAGCGACCCCGAGACGCCGACCGATCCCGTACGCCCGCTGGCCAGCGCCCGGGCGATCGGGTCGACCGTGTAACCGAGCTCGTCGGCCAGCTCGCGCACCCGGCGGATGGTCTCGGGGGAGCCGCGCACGCCGCGCAGCGCGTACGAGGTAGCGGCCAGGGACAGCCCGGCGGCGGTCGCCAGATCCTGGAGGGTCCGTCGCGGTTGCTGCCGTGACATCGACTGAGGGTAACACCCGTTCCGGAGAGTGGGATCGCGTTGCATTCGCGACCAGGGAAGCGCTTCACTTTGGAAACTTGTGAAGCGCTTCCCTCCCACGGAGAGTGAGAACCGGCCATGCTGATCGACTGTCATCAGCACTTCTGGCCGGCGCGCCTGGTCGAGGCTCTCAGGCGCCGGAATTCGTACCCTTACCTGCGCGAGTGGACCTTGTATCTGCCCGGCGAGGCGCCCTACGAGGTTGATCCGCATGCCCATGACGTGGAGAAACGCCGCGCCCGTGAGATCGCGGAGGGTAAGGAGTGGGTGATCCTCTCCATCTCCTCTCCGCTAGGTATGGAATATCTGGATTCGCCCGAGCTGCTCGACGTCTGGCACGAGAGCGGCCTCGCGCTGCCCGACCCGTTCCGCATCTGGGCCGCCGCCTCCGTGGCCGCGCCCGACCCGTCGGCGCTGGCCAAGATCCTCACCGAGGACCGTGTCGCCGGCGTCCAGTTGCCCGCGACCGCGCTGGCCGACCCGGCCGCCATCGAGCGGATCGGCCCCCTGCTCGAGGAGGCGGAGCGGGCGAACAAGCCGGTGCTCGTGCACCCCGGCCCGGCCCCCGCCTGCGACCCGGGCGCGCCCTCGTGGTGGCCGGCCATGGTGCCGTACGTGGCCCAGATGCACAGCGCCTGGCTCGCGTGGCACGTTGCCGGCCGCAAGCAGCACCCCCGCCTGCGGATCGCCTTCGTCGCCCTGGCCGGCCTGGCCCCGCTGCACCACGAGCGGCTCGCGGCCCGCGGTGGCGCCCTCGGCCCGCTCGACCCGTACGTCTACTACGAGACCAGCTCGTACGGCACGCGCGCGATCGACGCCCTCACCCGCGTCGTCGGCGTCGACCCGCTCGTGCACGGCTCCGACCGCCCGTACGCGGAGCCGGTCGACCCTGGCCTGGGCGACGCGTTCCGCCACGCGCTGTTCACCGCCAACCCCCGTCATCTGCTGACAGGAGAACCGAGATGACGACCGACACCGTCGCGGTCACCGATCCGGCGCACCTGCCCGCCCTGCCCGGCCGGGCCCTGAGCCCCAAGGAGCTCCAGCTCTGGGTGGCCGAGCTGGCCGCGCGGGCCGAGCTGTGGGAGCCGCTGGTGCGGCACGACACCGGCAAGCGGCACTACGCGTCGCTCTACCGCGACAGCGACATCGACGTGTGGGTGCTCTGCTGGAACACCGAGGACGACACGGGCTGGCACGACCACGACATCTCCTCGGGCGCGGTGGCGGTCACCCGGGGTGCGGTCAACGAGGCCAATCCGCGGATGGGCGGTGAGCCGGTGAACCGGGTGGTCGAGGCGGGACGCGCGTTCGCCTTCGGTCCCGACCACATCCACCGCATGTCGGGCGCGGTCGACGGGTCGGTGTCGATCCACGCGTACTCGCCGCCGCTCTGGCGCATGGGGCAGTACTCGATCAGCGAGAGCGGCGTCATGCGGCGCAAGGCGGTCAGCTACGCCGACGAGCTGCGCCCGCTGTAACTCGCCAGCAGGGGCAGCACCTCGGCCGCGGCGGTGAGATCGACGCCGATCGGCCGGTCGCCGGCTTCGGGGTCCAAGACCTTCGAGGCCATGTCGTACGCCTGGAGGGCCGGCCCCTCGGGTAACCGGCCGGGCGCCATCCGCAGGGCCCGGACCGCGGCCACCAGCTCGGCCGCCAGCAACGTCGGGGCCAGGTCGGCCATCGCCCGCAGCGCCCGCGCGCCCTGCGTGGCGAAGCTGGCGTGCTCCTCCAGGCCGAGCGAGATGGTCAGCGTGCCGGCCGAGATCGGCTGCATGCCGACGCGGATCTCGGTCAGCACGTCCTGCACCACGTACTCGCTGATCATCAGGCCCGAGCTGCCGGCCGGGCCGTCGGCCAGGAACGCCCGCAGCCCGGTCATGTCGGGCCGCATCAGCAGGCCGAGCCGGGCCGACGAGAGCGCCAGCACCGGCAGGAACGAGCCGCGCAGCGTGTCGAGGCTGGTGGCGACCGTCGCCGTGTGGAACTGGCCGTGGTGCAGCACCGCGTCCGCCGTGACCAGCGGATTCTCCACGGCCGCGTTGATCTCCTCGGTCAGCACGTAGCGCAGCTGCCGCGCGGCGTGCGCGGCCGGCGCGGTGACCTGGGGGAGCACCCGCAGACCGAAGGGGTCTTGGATGCGGGCGGGCTCGCCGGCCCCGGCCACCAGCCGGCTCATCGTCGCCGCCACCTCGGCCTGGCCGGGGTGGGCGCGGGCCGTGTGCACGGCCGGGTGGTACGCCTCCGGGTTGCCACGCAGGGCCAGGAAGGACAGGGCGGCGACCACTGTGGACGCCTGGAGGAGGCGCTCGACGCGGCTCAGGGCCAGGGCCGCGGTGGCCACGGTCAGCGCGCTCGAACTGATCATCGGCAATGCGTCGGTGGCGTCGATGACCGTGGGCGGCGCGTCGCCGGAGCGCCACGGGCGCTCGCCGGCCAGGGTGAGCGCGAGCTCGGCCAGGGAGGCCAGGTCGCCCGTGCCGATCGCGCCCCACGAGTGCAGGGCGGGCACGGCGCCGGCGCTCAGCGCCCCGGCCAGCGACTCGGCCACCCGGCGGGAGATGCCGCTGCCGCCGGCGAGGATCTGGTTCAGGCGTACGGCCATGGTCGCCCTGGCCGTGACGTCGTCGACCTCCGGGCCCACCGCCGCGCAATGGCTGCGCAGCAGCCGCAGGCCGTGACCCTCCGACGTGCCCTCGTGCCGGTTCGCGCCCACGCCCGTGTTGGCGCCGTAGACCGCGCCGTGCTCGCGGGCGAGATGCAGCAGCGCGTGCCGCTCGTCGATCAGGCGCAGCGCCGCCTCGTCGACGGTGACCCCGGCGGCACTCTCGGCGACGGCGACCAGGTGCTCGATCGTCAACGTGCGGCCGTCGAGAAACACCTCCATAGTGATCTCCAGCTTGAAGGTTTCCGGACCGTAACGGGCTCCGGCCTTCCGTTGACAGCCTATTCACTACACCGCAAGTATGAATAGCGCCATTCAGACGACCGCCCAGGAGAACCATGATCACTTTCGAGGACGTCGTCAAGATCTACCCCGGCGGCGGTACCGCGGTCGACCACCTCTCGATGGAGTTGCCGACCGGAAAGATGACGGTTCTGGTCGGTCCGTCCGGCTGCGGCAAGACCACATCGCTGCGCATGATCAACCGAATGGTCGAGCCGACCTCGGGCCGGGTCCTGATCGACGGACGGGACGTCACCGGTCAGGACGAGGCGGAGCTGCGCCGCGGCATCGGATACGTCATCCAGCACGCCGGCCTGTTCCCGCATCGCACGGTGCTCGACAACGTCGCCACCGTGCCGGTGCTGCTGGGCAAGACCCGGCGCGAGGCCCGCACGGCGTCGCTGGAGCTGCTGGAGCGGGTGGGCCTGGCCGCCGAGTTCGCCAAGCGCTATCCGGCGCAGCTCTCCGGTGGACAGCAGCAGCGCGTCGGCGTGGCCCGGGCGCTGGCCGCCGATCCGCCCGTGATGCTCATGGACGAGCCGTTCAGCGCTGTCGACCCGGTCGTGCGGGCCCAGCTGCACACCGAGTTCCTTCGCCTCCAGCAGGACCTCGGCAAGACCATCGCCATGGTCACCCACGACATCGACGAGGCCATCAAGCTCGGCGACTACGTGGCCGTCCTGCGCCAGGGCGGGGTCCTGGCCCAGTTCGGCACGCCCCAGGAGCTCCTCGACAAGCCGGCCGACGACTTCGTCGCCTCGTTTGTCGGGCGCGACCGGGGCATCCGCAGCCTCTCCTTCGACTCCGCGTCGTCCGTGCCGGTCTCGCCCGCAGGCGCCGACCTGGTCATCGACGCCGACGGCCGCCCCGTCGCCTGGAAGACCCCCACCGGTGAGGTCGCGCTCGGCGGCACCTTCACGGCGTCCGACTCCCTGCGCATCGTCACCGACCTGGCGATCAGCTCGCCGGTCGGTGTCGCGGTCCGCGTGAACGGCGACGGCGTCTGCGACGGCGTGGTCAAGCACCACGACCTGGTCGACTATCTGATCGCCCGGCGGGCCTCGTGATCCAATACCTTCAGAACAACTCGGACACCGTCCTGGCGGCCCTGCGCCAGCATCTCTATCTGGCGCTCGTGCCGGTGCTGCTCGGATTCGTCATCGCCCTGCCCATCGGCTATCTCGGCGTGCGCTTCCCGTGGCTCTACCACCCGCTGGTCAACGTCTGCGGCGTGCTCTACTCGATCCCGTCGCTGGCCCTGTTCGTCTTCCTGCCGGTCGTGCTCGGCACGAAGATCCTGTCGCCGCTGAACATCGTGGTGGCGCTGACCATCTACACCGTGGCCCTGCTCGCCCGCACGGTCGCCGACGGCCTGCGCTCGGTCGACAAGCTGGTGAACGAGTCGGCCACCGCGATGGGATATCGCCGCACGCGCCGCCTCGTCGACGTCGAGCTGCCGATCGCGCTGCCGGTCATCCTGGCCGGCCTGCGGGTGGCCACGGTGGCCAACATCAGCCTGGTCAGCGTGGGCGCCCTGATCGGCATCGGCGGCCTCGGCCAGCTGTTCACCCGCGGCTTCCAGCTCTTCTACGTCGAGCCGATCATCGTCGGCATCGTCCTGTCGGTGCTGCTGGCCGCGGTGGCCGACCTCGTCATCGTGCTGATCCAGCGCGCCGTCACCCCCTGGGCCCGCGCATGAACCTCTCCTACCTCTTCGACCCGGCCAACTGGGACCCCAGCGCCGCCGGCGGCTTCCCGCAGCTGCTGCTCTCCCACATCTGGTACGTGTTCCTGGCCCTGCTCATCGGCACGGTCATCGCCCTGCCGATCGGCCTCTACATCGGGCACACCGGCAAGGGCTCGTTCATCGCCATCAACGCCGGCAACGCCGGCCGCTCGCTGCCCACCCTCGGCCTGCTGATGCTCATGGTCACGCTGCTCGGCCTGGGTCTGCTCCCGGTGCTCATCGCCCTGACCGTGCTGGTCGTCCCGCCGATCCTCACGTCGGCCTACGCGGGCATGCGCACCCTCGACCGCCGTGTCGTGGACGCCGCCAAGGGCATGGGCATGCGCCCCTGGCAGGTCCTCACCCGCGTCGAGCTGCCGATGGCGCTGCCCGTGATGATGGGCGGCTTCCGCAGCGCCGCCCTCCAGGTGGTGGCCACCGCCACGGTGGCCGCCGCGGTCGGCCTCGGCGGTCTCGGCCGCCTCCTGATCGACGGCCTCGCCGTCAACGACTACTCCCGTGTGCTGGCCGGCGCCATCGTCGTCGCGGTGCTGGCGGTCGTGCTCGACCTTTTCCTGGCGCTCGTGCAGCGCTGGGTCGTGTCGCCCGGTGTGTCCGGGCGCTTCTGAAGGAGTCTGTGAATATGCGTGTACGCATGATCGGCACGGCGCTGGCCGCCGCGCTGCTTCTGGGGACGGCCGCCTGCGGCGCCGACGAGGACCCGCTGTCGTCCGACTCCGGCAACTCGTCGGCCGGTTCGTCGGCCGTCACGGTCGGCTCGGCCAACTTCGCCGAGAGCGAGCTGCTGGCCGAGATCTACTCGCAGGCCCTCGAGGCCAAGGGTGTCCAGGTCAAGCGGCAGTTCAACATCGGCGCCCGCGAGCTCTACCTCAAGGCGCTCCAGGACGGCTCGATCGACCTGCTGCCCGAGTACAACGGCGCGCTCCTCTCGGCGCTGCACACCGGTGGCGCCCCGCAGGGCGTCTCCAAGCCCGACGACGTGCTGGCCGAGCTGAAGAAGGTGCTGCCGGCCGGCACCGAGGTGCTCGAGCAGTCGGCCGCCGAGGACAAGGACACGCTGACCGTCACCCAGGAGACGGCGACCAAGCACAACCTCAAGACGATCGACGACCTCAAGCCGGTCGCCGGTCAGCTCTCGATCGGCGCCGGACCCGAGTGGCAGGAGCGCTACCAGGGCCTCAAGGGCCTCAAGGAGCTGTACGGCATCACGTTCAAGGAGTTCAAGCCGCTCGACGCGGGTGGACCGCTCACCCTGAACGCCCTGCTCGACGGCAAGATCGACGTGGCCAACATCTTCTCCACCGACTCGGCCATCGCGACCAAGAAGCTGGTCGTGCTCGAGGACACCAAGAACCTCTACCTGGCCGAGAACATCATTCCGCTGATCCGCAGCGAGGCCAACAACCCGACCGTCTCGGGCGCCCTCAACGCGGTCTCGGCCAAGCTCACCACCGAGAACCTGACCCAGTACCTGGCCAAGGTGCAGGTCGACAAGCAGGACACGGCCACTGTGGCCAAGGCCTTCATCAGCGACAACGGCCTCGCCTGACAACTTCCACCTGATAATTGGCGCGCGACTTCGGGCCGCCCTCCGTATGATCGTCGATCAGCGGTGGGCGGCTCCCCGCGGTGCTTCCTTCTCAAACCTTCTACCGGATATCTAGCGTCGCGACTCTCCGCCCACCGCTTTATCGCGCTCTACGGGGGATTGTCGTGATGGATGCTCTGGCCTCGGTCGTTCTGCGCCGGGCGAGCGTGGTGGCGGCCGACGGCTCCGGCCCGGCCGACGCCGCGTGGGTCGCCGCGCTGGAGGCCGATCTCGCGGCGCGGGGCCGGCTGCTCCGGGCCGATCTGCGGGCGGCCGCCGCGCGGCTGCCGGTCGAGACCCGTGTGCGATGGGCCGACTGGCTTCTGGCCACAGTGGACTCGGACACCGGCGCCGACCGGCCGATGGTGCCGCTGCACCGCGCCTTCCCCGACACCCCGGTCGACATCGAGGCCGAGTTCGTGTCGAAGCTGCTCACCCACCTGTTCGCGGCGCGGTTGGCGCCGTGCGTGGTGTGTGGGCGTGAGGAGGGCGGACAGCCGCTCGACCCGTGCGGGCACGTCGTCTGCCCGGCCTGCTTCCCGCCGTCTCTCTACAGCGCGTGCCCGATCTGCGGCCGCCGCCTGTCGGGGGACGACGTCTACCTCTCGGTGGTGGCGCCCGCGCCGACTGTCCCGGGGGTGCCCGTGATGCCGATGCGGCTGATCGGTCTGGCGCCCTCGGTCGAGGACACGGCGGCCGAACTGCGGGACACGCTCGTGGCCCGGCCGGGCGCGCTCGGCGAGGAGGACCGCGAAGACCTGCGCGTGCTCGTGGCGGCGACGGCGCCGGGCACGCTCGAATGGCTGCCCGCGACCGTGCCCGCCCGCGAGACGCTCGCCCTGGTGATCGCCTGGGCGCTGCACGCGACCGCGCTCACGCCGGCCTTTCCGGCGGTGATCGCCGAGGCCCGGCGGCGGTGGGGGACCGCGACCGACGTGGCGCGCACCCTGTGGGCGTATTCCGGTGGTGACCCTGGTCTGATCCTGCCCCGCCGCCGCCCCGAGCCGGTCTCGCCGTGGCGTCCGGGCGACGAGCCGAGGGTCGTCAAGCCGGTCGCCCGGGTGCGGGCGCTGCCCCGGCTGCTGCGCCGGGCCGCGCTCGGCCACCTCGACAGCTGCGGCGCCCCGGCGGCGGCCGAGGACATGCGGCGTCATCCGGCGGTGTGGAAGCGGCTGGGGGAGAGGCTCCATCCGTACGAGAAGGTGACCGCCCACCCGGCCGCGGCAGTGGCCTTCGCTGCGCTGCGCGGCACCCGGGCGCCGCGGGAGGACGCGCTGGGCACGGCGATCGTCGCCGCCTGCGAGGCTTCGCCGCGGCACCTGGCGCTCATCACACACGACGACGGCACGGTCTCGGCGCACCTGCGCACCCACCCGGCGCTGGTGGAGGACGCGCTGGCCGAGGGTGACGTGGCCGCGGCGGCGTCGCTGCTGGCGGAGCGCCCGGGCGAGCTGTGGCGCCGGGCCGACCACCTGCTGCGCCTGGCCGGCGACAACCCGGGACCGGTCACCGGCGCCCTCGCGGCCACGGCGGCCCGCGTCGCGCCCGGCGTCCTGGCCGCGGCCGCCGCCGCGCTGGCCCACCGCGACGCCACCATCGCCGCGACCGGGGCCCAGCTGGCCGCGACCGCCCGGGCCCGGGCCGCGGCGCGGGCCCACGCGCCGGTCGCCGTCGCCACCGATCCGGCCTCGATCGCCTTCCCCAACCACGGCCTGCGCGACGCCCTGCGCGTCGCGGCCCGTCGCCTCGGCTCCCGTTCGATCCCCGTCGCAGACGGCCCGCCCGACCCGTCTGCGGACGCCTCGTCGGTGGACGTCTCCTCGGCCGGCGCCTCCTCGCCCGGCGCCTCCTCAGCCGGCCTCTCCTCAGCCGGCCTCTCCTCGGTCGACGTCTCCTCGGACGAGGAGATCGGGATCGTCGCCGGGCGCCCGGGCCCGGGCATGCCGCGCCGGGTCTTCTTCCCCCGTGGCGACACGGTGAAGACCTGGACCGAGCCCGAGCGGCGTGACCCGCTGCCGGTGGCCGCCATCGACGCCGTCCGCGGCATCGCCGACGCCGAGCTGACCCGCCGGGCCGGCCGGCACGAGCGCTTCGACCTCGCCGTGCTTGACGCCGCCCTGGCCCGGGTGCCGGCGCCGATGCGCGAGCGGGCCGCCTCGGCCCAGCTGGCCGGCTGGCCCCGCGGCAGCGTCCGCGACCTGCCCGGCGACGGCGTGCTGCGGCTCTTCCTGCACTGGCAGGACACCGAGACGAGCCGGGTCGACCTCGACCTGTCGTGCGTCTTCTTCGACGAGCGGTGGCAGCGCGTCGGCTACTGCGACTACACCCAGCTGCGCTTCGCCGTCGTCGCGGCGATCCACTCGGGCGACCTCACCTCGGCTCCCGGCCCGCTCGGCGCGACCGAGTTCCTCGACCTCGACGTGGCCCGGCTCGCCGGCCGGCGGGTGCGCTACGCGGTGCCGATCGTGTTCAGCTACAACGAGGTGCCGTTCGAGAACCTGACCGAGGCCTTCGCCGGGCTCATGCTGCCCGAGGCCAAGGGCGCCCAGTTCGACGCGGCCCGCGTGGTGCAGCGCTTCGACCTGCGGGGCGACGCCCGCATGCTGATGCCGATGGTGCTCGACCTGACCGGCGGCTCGCTGCTGTGGACCGACCTGAGCCTGCCCGGCACCGGATACGGCCACAGCGTGGCCCGCCACCGCGACCAGCTGGCCCGGGCCGCCGCCGACCAGTGGGAGCACTTCGGGGCCGGCAATCGGGCCACGGTCCTCGACGTGCTCGGCTGGCACGCCGCCGCGCGGGCCGACCGTGTCCTGATCGCCCACGCCGACGGCACGTACACCGAGGTTCCGGCCTCACTTCCGGCCATCCGCGAGGCGGCCTCGGCCCCGTCGGGCTCGCCGGCCGGCCTGCCGGCCGGAACCGTCCTGGCCGGCGCCGTCGACGTGGCCACGTTGGAGCGGTTCGTGCCCGCCCCGGCGGCCGGCTCGGTCGCGGTGACGGTGAGCGGCGAGCCCGCCGAGCCGTGGTCGGCCTGCCACGTCAGCGACCTGCTGGGTGAGCTTCTTCCTTAAGTGCGCGACCACCAGTCGTACGGCCGGGGCCCGGGTTTGAAGCCGTAAGCCTCGGCCATGGTGACCGCGTCACTGAAGCCGCGGGCGAGCTCGTCGGGATTGTGGGCGTCGCTGCCGAAGGTGACGGCGGTGCCGCCCTCGTCCCGCCACCAGCCGACGATGACCGGGCTCAGCGGGACCGTCGTGTTGATCTCGAGCGCCCGGCCGCTGCCGGCGAGCGAGCGCAGCGCGATCCGGAACTCCTCCTCGAAGGCGTACGGATCGAAGCGCCCCTCGGCGACCGGCCACTTCCGGGCGGTGTAGTCGATGTGGGTCAGCACCTCGAACGCGTCCGACCCGGCGACCAGGTTGGGGATCTCGAGCAGATAATCCCGTACGACCTCGGCGGCGGGCCGCTCGGCGAAGGCCGGGCCGACCTCGGCCAGACCGCCGGCCACCGGGACGGTGTGCAGCGAGCCGACGACCCGCTCGAACTCGCCCCCGGCCAGCAGCTTCTCGACCGCGTCGGAATGCCAGTGCGGCTCGCCCAGCTCGAGACCGGTCAGGATCCGCAGGCTTGGGAAGCGGTGCCGGCAGCGGTCGACCGCGTCCAGGTAGCCGTCGACGTCCAGGGCCGGCGCGGTGAAGCCGACCCAGGCGGTGAAGTCGAGGTGCTCGGTGAAGGCCAGCGCCGGCAGGCCGATCTCGACGGCCCGCGCGCAGGTGCCCATCATGTCGGCGCCGCGCCGGCCCGCGTCCCAGGACCATTCGCTGTGCACGTGATTGTCGGCGGGAAGTTCCAGGGCCATACCGACGATCCTTCCGCAGGCCGGGAGCCACGCAAGCGAACGCCACGATGATGGTGGTCACGTTGACGCCGTCATTTGTCCAACAAATGGCTCAAGCGGTTAGGGTCGGACCATGCCGCAGCTCACCCGCAACGTCCCCCTCGCGCAGCAGGTCGCCGACCAGCTCCGCCGCCGCATCGCCGACGGCGAGTTCCCGGTCGGGTCGCTGCTGCCGACCGAGGCCGAGCTGACCCGCGAGCTGGGCGTCAGCCGCAACAGCGTCCGCGAGGGGCTGCGCTCGCTCGTGCACGCGGGCATCCTCGGCGCGCGGGCCGGCTACGGCACCTTCGTGATCGCCACCAGCGACCTGGCCCCCGCGCTGGCCCGGCGCATCCCGCGCGACCGGGCCACGGACGTGGCCGAGGTGCGGCTGCTGCTGGAGCGCGAGGGCGCCCGCCTGGCCGCCCTCCGGGCCACGCCGGAGCAGATCGAGCAGCTCACCGTGACCCTGGCCGCCCGGGAGGCGGCGACCGACGGGCCCTCGTACGCGGCGGCCGACTTCGCGTTCCACCAGCAACTGCTCGAAGCGTCGGGCAACGCGCTGCTGGCCGAGCTCTACCGGGGCAGCGGCGGCAACGAGCAGTCCCTGCTCCACCTGAACTCGCCGGACGTCGACTTCGCCGCGGCCCGGCCCGTCATCCGCCCGATCGACGACGAACACGCCGCGATCGTCGACGCGGTCGTCGCCCGTGACCCGGTGGCCGCCGCCGAGGCCGCCGAGCGCATGGTCCGGCTCGCCCACGACCAGGCCGGGCTCGGCCGATGACCACCATCGAACGCCCCCGCCCGGTCACCCGCGCGCTGAGCCCGGCCCTGGTGCTGACCGGCCTGCTCCTGGTCGCGGCGAACCTGCGGGCCGGCATCACGACCGTCGGGCCCGTACTGGAAGACCTCGAAGTTGATCTGGGCTTCTCCTCGCTGACGGCCTCGGTGCTGGTCAGCCTGCCGCTGATCGCGTGGGGAGTGGTGTCGCCGTTCGCGCCCGCGCTGGCCCGGCGGATCGGCCTGGAACGGGCCCTCGGCGCCGGGCTCGTGGTGCTCGCGGTGGGCCTGGTCGTCCGGTCGCTGCCGGCGATGCCGCTGCTCTGGATCGGCACGGCCCTGCTCGGCGTGGCCATCGCGGTCCTCAACGTCGTGCTGCCGGCCCTGGTCAAGCGGGACTTCCCGCAGCGCATCGGCCAGGTCACCGGCGCCTACTCGGCGGTGCAGTCGGTGTTCGGCGCGATCGCGGCCGGCGCCGCCGTTCCCATCGCCTCGCTGACCGCGGCCGGCTGGCGCCTGCCGATGGGCATGTGGGCCGGCCTGGCCCTGATCGGGCTGGGCGCGCTGGCCCCGCAACTGCGCCGCCACACGGTCGTGCCGTCGTCGGTCGTCCACCACGACGCCTCGCATCGCAGCCCGTGGCGATCGGCGCTGGGCTGGCAGGTGACCGCGTTCATGGCGTTGCAGTCGGTCGTCTACTTCGTCCTGATCACCTGGCTGCCGTCGATCGAGACGTCGGCCGGGATCAGCGCCACCGCGGCCGGCCTCCACCAGTTCCTGCTGAACGGTTGCGCCATCCTGGGCAGCCTGGCCGCCTCGGCGGTCATCCCGCGCCTGCGCGACCAGCGCCTGCCCGCGGTGATCGCGCCGGTGCTGTTCGCCCTCGCGGCCGGCGGCCATCTGGTGGCCCCGTCGTACGCCGTGATCTGGGACTGTGTGGCCGGTCTGGCCGGCGGATCGAGCATCGTGCTGGCGCTGTCGTTCATCGGCCTGCGCACCAGCCACCACTCGCAGGCGGCGGCCCTGTCCGGCATGGCGCAGTCGGTGGGCTATCTGGTCGCGGCGGCGGGCCCGATCGCGGCCGGCGCCCTGCGCGACGCCACCGGTTCCTGGACGCCCACACTGGCCGTCATCCTGGCCATCCAGGCCCTGCTCATCGTCTTCGGCTACCTGGCCGGCCGCCGCCGCGTCATCGGCTGACTCATCAGGCCCTCCAACAGATCGGACAGCGGTCCCACCAGGTCTTGTTCGGTGGCGCCGGCCAGCGGCTGCACCCCCAGCGACGAGCGCATCAACGCGATGCCCAGCGTCGCGGCCAGCACGATCTCGGCCCGCAGAACGGCGTCCGGGTCGCCGGTCACCTGGGCCAGCCGCTCACTGACCGAACGCAGCACCCCGCGCCGCATCTCGTCCACGCGCTCGTCACCGGACGTGCGCAGAAGCAGGAGAAGCCCTTCCATCCGCCGCGGCGAGTCCTCGGCCCCCGCGATCCGCCGGGCCAGAACGGCCGCGACGTCGTTCGGCGTGGTCTGCTCGGCATCGCGCCGGAGCTCCGCGAAGGCCGTGTCCAGGCACGCCTTGAACAACCCCTCCTTCGACGTGAAGTACCGGCTGATCAGCGCCACGTTCACGCCCGCGTCCTCCGCGATGTCGCGAACCGTCGTCGTCGCGTACCCCTGCCGGGCGAAGCGACAGCGAGCCACCTCGAGCAGCTGTTGCCGGGTCCGCCCCGCGTCGCGCCGCCTCTCCTGCCCAGCCGCCACGGCCCCGCCTTTCACTCGTGACCGCAGTGTAAACGCTCATTGACTACCAGGCGGTATGTGATCCACGGCTCAAACCGGCGTTAGCAACTGTTTAGTGACGCTCCGAGGGGTCTAGGTTGCAAGTCAGCGCACGTTTACTACTGTTTTCGCACCCCGGAGGGCCGCCATGGCTCGTGCTTTCGAGGAGTGGGCCAACCTCCCCTCCCCAGACACCGACCTAGCCGTGCCCCCCTTCACTTTCTTGTACGCCGCCACGGCCGCCCTAGCCGCCTCGGTGACCGTGGCCGCCGCCGCAGCCCATTACTGGCGCACCCACCGAGCCACCCGCTCAGCGCCGGTCCGGGTCCGCTCCGCTTCCTTCCCGGCCCGGTTCCGATGACGCTGCGCGCACGCAGGCCCGGCCCTCCCCGGCGGCGAACCAGCCGCCCGAGCCCTCGCGCCTGCGCGCGCCGCAGCCGCCGTTTCTCCCTGCGCCCACGCCGTTTCTCACTCCGGCCGGCCGCCTCACGCCTGCGCCCCGCCGCCCTGCGCCTGGCCCCCGCCGCGCTCCGGCTGGCCCCCGTCGTCTTCCCCTTCGCCCCGGCCGCACTTCTCTACGCACCGGGCGCGTTCCGCCCCGCCTCCAACCGGCCCCGCCCGCCTTCCGCGTCACCTCCGCCGCAACCGAAATCCCGCCGCCGCCCCACCCTCCGGATCCTGCTGTGGGCCGCCGCCGCGGCCGCCGTGGTCATCGCCCTGCGGGGCCGGATCCCCGACCCTTCCTCGGTCGTAACCACCCTCACCCACGCCGACCCGCGCTGGCTGGCCGTAGCGGTGGTCGCTCAACTTCTCTCCCAGGCCGGCTTCGCCCTGCAACAGCGCACCCTGCTGACCGCCCTGGGCACCCGCCTGCCCGTGCCCGACGCCCTGGCCATCACCTTCAGCCGCACGGCCATGGGCTCGGTCCTGCCCGCCGGTTCCGCGATGTCAGCCGCTTTCGCCCTACAACAGTTCCGCCGCCGAGGCGCCCACGTCACCGCCGCCACCACCGCCGTGGTGCTTTCAGCCACCGCCTCGGTGCTAGGCCTGGCCGTCCTCTACGCAGCCACCGCCACCCTGCACCTGGCCCCGTCCCACACAGCCGAACTGGCCGCGGCCCTGATCCTGCTCACCATCACAGCCGCCGTCCTCACCCGCACCCGCCGCCGGGCCCCGCTCCCAGCCACACCACACCCACCCCACTCCCAAGCCACCGCCCCGCCGCCGTCACCCGCCCCGGCCGCCGGCCTTCCATCCGCGCTGGGCCCGTCCAGCCCTCCATCTGCGCTCGGCTCGGCTGCCGACTCGCTCGCGTTGCCGAGCCGGCCTGCCGGCTCCTCCGTTTCTGTGATGGGGGAGTGGCGAGGGCTTTCCGCCGCACGGCGGAACCTCATGGTGCTCGCCCGGCGGTGGCTCGGACGGGCAGTCGCCCAATCGCGCCGGATGGTCGGTGAGGCGAAGGCAGTGCGCCCGCGGCACTGGTTGGTGGCCCTCGGCTACGCGGCCTTGAACTGGACCCTCGACCTCGCCTGCCTCGTCGCGGTAGCTCAGGCGTGCGACTTCCCGCTGAGCACGCTCCAGCTCACCTCGGTCTACATGGCGGTGCAAATCGTCCGCCAGATCCCGATCACGCCGGGCGGCATCGGCCTGATCGAAGCCAGCCTGCTGGCCGGCTTCCTGGCCGCCGGCGCGCCGGAGGCCGCGGCCGCCGCCGTGGTCCTCGGCTATCGCATCGTCTCGTTCTGGCTGTTGCTCCCCATCGGCCTGGCCACCTACCTGCGGTTGGGCCGGGCCCCTTCGCGCGCGTAGGTTGCGCCCGCCGGTGGAGTCGCCACCTGACAAGCAAGCACGACTAAACGACAAGCTCGCTTGACTTTTTGTCAAGTGGCATTGGCTGGGCACGGCCCAACCCCGGTCCGGCGGCTCAACTCTGGTTAGGCCGGCCCGAGCTTGGTCCGGTGGCCTGAGCTGGTCCGGTGGCCCGAGCTTGGTCCGGTGGCCTGAGCTGGTCCGGTGGCCCGAGCTTGGTCCGGTGGCCTGAGCTGGTCCGGTGGCCCGAGCTTGGTCCGGTGGCCTGAGCCTGGTCCGGTGGCTTGAGCCTGGTTCGGCTGGGCGAGCCTGGTTCGGCGGGTCGAGCCGGGTCAGCCCGCGCGATCAGGTCCGGCTGCGGCATCGTCGCCGAGTCCGAGTCCGAGTCCGAGTCCGAGTCCGAGTCCGAGTCCGAGTCCGAGTCCGAGTCCGAGTCCGAGTCGAGTCGAGTCGCGTGGGCGGGCCCATGCCAGCCGAACGCGACGGATCGGCGTTCGCGGCGGCGGACGGCGCCAGCAGGCCGGCCTGAGCATGACCGCAGGAGGCGGTCGAGTGGGTGGCCTGCGAGCGTCGTGGCGGGAGGAGGCCTCGCCGGAAAGTGTTTGGGTCTGGACGCTGCGGAGTGTGACGTAAGCAATTGTTGACTTGCTGCGGGGTGGGGCGATAATAAGTCAGCAATCGTTTACATCTCTGGTTCGGGGTTTCCATGACGCAAACCATCGACGAGTCGCTGCCGCCGGCCTCTGTGCCCGCCGGTGAGCGCCGCGCCGGCAATCTGCTCGTGCTCTACCTGTCGCTGGGCGGGCTCGCGTTCGCCGTGCTCCAGTCGCTGGTGGCGCCGGCCCTTTCCACCATCGGGCGGGACCTCGGCGCCGACACCAGCGATGTCAGCTGGGTCATCACCGCCTACCTGCTCTCCGCCTCTGTGCTCACGCCGGTGCTCGGGCGCCTCGGTGACATGGCCGGCAAGCGCAAGGTTCTCATCGGCGTCCTCGCCGCCCTCGCCGCGGGCACCCTTCTCGCCGCGCTCGCCCCCAACCTGGGCGTGCTCATCGTGGCCCGGGCTCTTCAGGGTGCGGCCGGCGCCATCCTGCCTCTCTCCATCGGCATCGTGCGGGACGAGCTTCCCCGCGAGAAGGTCAGCGTCATCGTCGGCCTGCTGTCCGCCATCTTCGGTGTCGGCGCCGGTGTCGGCATCGTCGGCGCCGGGCCGATCGTCGAGCACCTCTCCTGGCACTGGCTTTTCTGGCTGCCTCTCGTCCTCGTCGTGATCGCGCTTCTCGGTGCCATTTTCGGCATGAAGGAGTCGCCGGTCCGTACGCCCGGGAAGCTGGATGTTCTCGGCACCCTGATCCTCTCCGTGTCGCTGGTGTCGCTGCTTCTCGCCATCAGCAAGGGACAGGCCTGGGGCTGGGGCGAGGCCAAGACCGTCGGCCTGCTCGCCCTCGGTGCCGTCGCGCTGGTCGGGTTCGTCCTGGTCGAGCTGCGGGTCAAGGAGCCGCTGGTCGACATGCGCCTCATGCGCCTTCGCGGCGTCTGGGCGACCGACCTGGTCGCGCTGATTCTCGGCTTCGCCATGTTCGGCACGTTTCTGCTGGTGCCGACGCTGCTTCAGCTTCCCGCGGCCACCGGCTATGGATTCGGCAAGTCGGTCTCCGAGTCGGGACTGTTCCTGCTGCCGACCGTCGTCATGATGGTCTTCTTCGGACCGCTGGCCGGCCTGCTCAACCGCAAGTTCGGCCCGAAGCTGCCGATGTTCCTGGGCGCCGTGTCGGTCGTGGCCGCGTTCGCGCTGCCGGCGATCGGCCACGGGCAGATCTGGCAGGTGCTGGCTTCCGGTGTGCTGACCGGTGCCGGCATCGGTCTCGCCTTCTCGGCCATGTCGAACGCCATCATCGAGAGTGTTCCCGCCGCGCAGACCGGAGAAGCCACAAGCGTCAACACCATTGCCCGTACCGTCGGCAGCAGCATCGGAACCGCTGTCGTCGCGGCCGTGATCTCGTCGCACACCACCGCGCAGGGGCTGCCCACCGACAACGCTTTCACCATGGGCTTCGCCGTCTGCGCGGGTGTGGCCGTGCTGGCCGTGGTGGCCGCCCTGGCCCTCCCGTCGGCCCACCGGCGCCACGAGGTGGCCGTCGAGACCGGCGTCGAGGACCTTCCGCCCGAGCCCGAGGAGCTGCACCTGACGCACCGCCACGGCTGATTCCCCGGCGCACCGGCCGCGGCGACTCCCCTCGCCGCGGCCGGATCGGGGGTAGAGTCTCGCCGCTCACTACAAAGATCCATCCGGGAGGCGGCGTGGCGTTGTTGCGGGGTGTGCTGGCCCTGATCCGCGGGCGCTGGCCGCGGCGGGCTCCCCGGCTCGGCCCGTTCCCGCCGCGCGGGCCCTACCCGGGCCCTTTCCCGGCCGCCGAGCACTATCCACCCGGCCCGTATTCCGCTCCGGCCCCTACGCCCGAGCCTGACGCCACGGAACGCTGAGGGACGTCAGAACTCGACCGGCGGCGCGTTGTGCGGGGTGATGACCTGGATGGCCGACGGCGTCGCCCACGGCGTTCCCGGCAGCTCCCCGCGCGCCCGCAGCACGGCCCGGCACGCCGCCCGCAGGTCCCGGCGCAGATCGTGGTGCAGGACGGCCGAGATGCGGCGCTGGCGCAGCAGCGGGGTGTTGTCGGCGTCGAGGTCGTGGGCGATGAGGACCGCGTACGACCGCCGCTCGTCGCGGAACGCGTTGATGACCGCGATCGTGCCGCCCGCGCCGGCGTACATCGAATAGACCGCGACCAGACCCGGATGCGCGACCAGCGCCGCCCTTGTCGCCGCGTGCACGGCCGCCGGCCGGTCCTCCTCGTCGACCACCTCGACCGCGCGCCGGTCGAAGCGGCGCAGCTCGGCCCGGAAGCCCGCGTCGCGTTCGTCCTCGCCCCGATAGGAGCCGTGGCCCCGCACCACCAGCACCTCGCCCGGCGCGGAGCCGAGCCACTGTGCGACGAGATAGGCCGCCGTCGCTCCGGCCGCCCGGTTGTCGACACCGATGTACGCGACGCGGCGGCTGCCCGGCAGGTCGGTGACGAGCGTGACCACCGGTACGCCGAGCCGGTCGAGACGGTTCACGGCGGCGACCACGCCGGGCACGTTCGGCGCCTTCAGGATGACGCCGTGCGAGCCGCGCAGATCGGCCAGCACGCGCAGCAGTTCGGGCACGGCCGGGCTGGCCAGCAGGTGGAAGCGGGCCCGCACGACGGCCGGCCGCAGGTCGGGCAACGCCGCCTCCAGGGCCGCGCGCACCGCCGCCGAGAAGCGTGGCGGCGCCTGCACGACCAGGTCGATGAGGAACGTACGGCCGCCGACCGCGAGCTGTGACCGCTGCCGGTCGAGGTCGTCGATGGCCCGGCGGACCTCGAGGACCGTGCTCTCGCGCACCCCGCCCCGCTCGTGCAGCACCCGGTCGACGGTGGCCGCGCTCAGCCCGGCCTGCGCCGCGATCTCCCGGATCCGGTACCGCATGCCGTCCAGCCTGAGGTGCTTTTGAGGTGTTCACAACCCCGCACGGCCGCCGGAAGCACCTAGCGTCAGGTCATGACTACATGGACGGACGTCAGTCTGGAGGACTCCCGGGCCGTCGTCGAGCAGACCACCTATCCGGCCGACTACCCGCTCGCCGACGCCGTCGAGCGCAACGTCCTGATCTACGGGCCCAAGCTTCTCGCGGGTGACCGCGCGGCGGCGAGGGACGAGTTGGTCAAGGCGCTGCGCGACGGTCCCGGCATCGTCGTTCTGAGGGAAGCCTTCGATCCCGCGGTGGTGGACCGGGCCACCGCCGTCTTCGCGGCGCTCATCGCCGAGCAGAAGGCGGCCGGCGTCACCGCCGGCGACCATTTCGCCCGGCCGGGGGAGAACGACCGGGTCTGGGGCGCCCTGAACAAGTTCGCGCTCCGCGACCCGGAGGCGTTCGCCGCCTACTACGACAACGATCTGCTCGCCCTGATCTGCGAGGCCTGGCTCGGGCCGGGCTATCAGCTCACGTCACAGGTCAACGTCGTGAACCCGGGCGGCCGGGCCCAGGTCGCCCACCGCGACTATCACCTCGGCTTCATGTCGCGCGAGCGGGCCGCGCGGTTCCCGCTGCACGCGCACCTGCTCTCGCCGGTGCTGACCCTTCAGGGCGCGGTCGCCCACGTCGACATGCCGGTGGAGACCGGGCCGACCCTCTACCTGCCGCATTCGCAGAAGTACCCGGCCGGCTATCTCGCCTTCCACCAGCGCGAGTTCACCGCATACTTCGACGCCAACCACGTGCAGCTGCCGCTGAGCAAGGGCGACGCCGCCTTCTTCAACCCGGCCGTCTTCCACGGGGCGGGGACCAATCACAGTTCGGAGGTACGCCGGATGGCGAACCTTCTGCAGGTGTCGTCCGCCTTCGGCCGCGCCATGGAGACCGTCGACCGGGTGGCCATGTGCCGGGCGCTCTATCCGGCGTTGCGCACCCGGAAGAACCCGGCGAACGTGGTGGCCGCCGCGGCCGAGGGCTACGCGTTCCCCACCAACCTCGACCACGACCAGCCCGTCGACGGCCTGGCCCCGCCGACCCAGGCCGAGCTCGTGCGGCGCGCGCTCGACGAGGGCTGGCCCGAGGACCGGTTCACCGAGGCTCTGCTGGCACATCATCGGCGGCGGTCGTAGGGCCGACCGCCGAGGCCATCAGCGCCGAGTTCGGGATGTTCAACGGCCCCTCGTCGGTCTCCAGCACGGTGTAGAGCAGACCGGCCGAGACGATCGTGCCCACGTGCGGGCCGTTGAGCGCCCCCGACATGACCCGCACGCGGGTGCCCGGCACGTAGGGGCGGGCGAACAGGATGACCAGCCCGGCGAACAGGTTGCCCAGCACCGGCTGGGCGGCCAGGCCGAGCACGATCCCGGTCACCGAGCCGGCCACCAGCAGGCGTTCGAGGCCGACCTCGAGCAGGTCGCAGACCGACACCGCCGCGATCAGATATCCGGTCAGCTCGACCATGACCCGCAACGGCGTCGCCGCCGCCTCACTGGCCCGCGCCACCGCGATCCGGTGCACCTCACGGGCGGCGGTGCGCGTCGCGGTCACCCCGAAAACCGCGACGAGCAGGGCACAGCCGTACGTGATGAGTCTGTCCCGGATGGTGCCGGTGCCGAACTGGGAGCCGGTGACGAGGGCGGCCTGCGCGACGAAGCCGTAGGCGAGGGTCCGGCGGAAGTCCGGCCTCCACAAGTTGATCACTCTTGGTGACCCTATCGGCCGCGATCACAGGATCGGGTGTGATGATGCCTACGTGACGGTTCTCGACCCGGTGGTGCGGCTCCTCGTGGAGGCCTCCGCCGGTCCGCCGTTCCTGCACCAGATCGGCCCGAGCGACGGCCGTCAGGCGCTGCTGGAGTCGCAGGGCCCGCCGCGGCCCGATCCGGAGGTGTCGGCCGAGTTCCAGGTGGCGCCGGTCGGGCCGTCCGGTCTCGTCGGCTTCTGGATCTTCCGTCCGAGACGGGCCCAGGCCACCGGCACGGTCGTCTACGCGCACGGCGGCAAGTGGATGCTGGGCGACGCGCGGACGCACTGGGGCCTGATCAGCGACCTGACCCGGCTCAGCGGCCGGGCCTTCGTCGTCCCGGAGTACTCGCGCACTCCCGAGGCCCGCTACCCGGTCGCCGTCGAGGAGATCTACGCGCTGCTGGTCTGGGTGGCCGAGACCATGGGCGGCGACCTGGCCGTGGCCGGTGACTGCGCCGGCGCGACGATGGCGGCCGCGCTCACGCTGATGGCCAAGCGGCGCGGCGGCCCGCGGATCGGCGCCCAGCTGCTGTTCTACCCGATCCTCGACATCGCCTGCGACCAGCCGTCGCATCGCGAGTTCGGCTCCGGATATCTGCTCACGCACGAGGCCGTGCGGTGGTACTGGCGGCAGTACAGCGACGACCCGGCGGAGCGGGCCGAGCCGACCCTGTCACCCGCGCTGGCCCCGGTGGAGGACCTGGCGGGGCTGCCGCCCGCCCTGATCGTCTGCGCCGAGGCGGACCCGGTGCGCGACGAGGGCGAGGCGTACGCCGCGCGGTTGCGCGACGCGGGAGTGGACGCCTCGGCGGTGCGGTTCCTGGGCATGGTGCACGACTTCGTGTCGCTGACCCCGTTGCGGGACCGGCCGGCGACACACGCCGCGATCGAGCAGGGCGCGGCGTTCCTGAGTGATCACTAGCGGGGGATGCGGACCGCCAGCATCGCCACGTCGTCGGCGCGGTCGGTGGTCATCTCCTTGGCCACGCGGGCCAGCAGGTCGCGCGGCGCCCCGGCGTTGCGGATGCGCAGCTTGCCGTAGAGCCGCTGGAACCCGTCGTCGATGACCCGTCCTCGGCTCTCGACCAGCCCGTCGGTGTGCAGCAGCACGATCGAGCCGCGCTCCAGCGTGGCCGTGTACGTGTGCCGGGGCGAGCCCCGCCGCGCCCCGAGGAGCAGATCGTTGCCGGTCAGCGGCCGCACCTCGCCGGACGGCCCGATCAGCACGGGCGGCGGGTGACCGGCGTTGGACCAGCGCAGCCGGAAGCCACCGCCGGGGGCCCGGTCGAGGAACGCCACCACCGCCGTCGCCATGGCCGGCTCGCCGAGCGCGAAGTTGGCCGCGTCCAGGCGGCGCAGCAGCGCCGACGGGGGCTCGCGGCGGTCGACCAGATAGGCCCGCAGCATGTTGCGCAGCTCGCCCATCCGGGCCGTGGCCGCCGTGTCGTGACCGACCACGTCGCCGATGACCAGGGCCAGCCGCCCGTTCGGGCCGGGGATCACGTCGTACCAGTCGCCGCCGACCTTGCGGTGGGTGTCGGCGGCCCGGTAGTACGCGGCCAGCTCGAAGTCGTCGACGTGCGGCAGCCGCGACTCGATCGCCCGTTGCAGCGTGTCGGTGATGGCGGTGCGCGAGTCGTGCCGGGTTGCCCGTTCCAGCGCCTGCGCCACGTAGAGGGCCAGGGTGGCGATCATCGCCCGGTCGGCCACGTAGAAGGTCTGCGGCTCGTCCCAGGCGAGCATCAGCGCGCCCAGCGCGTCCGGCAGCGGCGCGCAGACCGCGGCCTGCCAGCCGTGCTGCTCGAGCTCCTCGGCCAGCGTGGGGTGCTCCAGCGTCACGTCCATGCTGCTCTCGTAGTACCGCGAGCGGCGGTCCCGCATCGCCGTCGCGGTCAGGCGGTCGGACACCGCCCCGCGTCTGGGGTCGCCGGGCAGCACGACCTCCGCGTGCGTGGCGCCCAGCGCCGCCTTCAGCAGCTCGGGCACGATCAGCAGGACGTCGTCGGTGGTGGCGGTGACGGACAGCGACTCGCTGGCGTGCAGCAGCAGCCGGCTGCGCCGAAGTGCCGCGTCGTCCCGCACGAGCGGCGGCGCTGTGGCCAGAATGTTCTCAGTCATGACAACTCCCCCCGGAGAAGACTCCCCATGACTGCTGGTCACGAGGATGACTTAGAGAGTGCCGAGATCGCGCTCCCAAGGCATCCGCCAAATGACTGTCCCGTCTGCCGCGTGCCGTCGGGTCCCGTACGCGGTGAGTCGAATGACCGATGCCGGTCGCGGTGATCGCGGCCGACGATGAGCGCCGGAGGAGGTGCGTCCATGGGTGAGAAGCCCCGTCGCTGGGCCTGGCTGGCCGTGCTCGTCGTCGGCCTGGGCCTCTATTTCCTGGTCCTGCGCACGTTGGTGCACACGCAGAACCCGAATTTCGTGCCGGCGCTGATCCTGCTCGGCGCCAGCGTGGTGCCGGCGGCTTTCCTGACGTTCGCCCAGGCCCGCACCGGCCGCTGGGAGGTGCCGACCGCTGTGTTGCTGGTCACGGCCTTCTTCGGCGGTGTCATCGGGGTCGTGGTGGCGGGCACCCTCGAATACGACGCGCTGCGCGATCTGGGCACTCTGCCGATGGTCGTGGTGGCCGTCGTCGAGGAGTCGGCCAAGCTGATCGTGCCGGTCGTCCTGCTGTTGACGGTGCTGATCCGGCACACCCGCCGGCTGCCGTCGGACGGCCTGGTCATCGGCATCGCCAGTGGCATGGGCTTCGCCGCTCTGGAGACCATGGGGTACGCCTTCACGGCGCTCCTGCAGTCCAACGGCAACGTCGGCGCGGTCGAGGAGACGCTGTTCGTGCGCGGTCTGACCTCGCCCGCCGGGCACACCGCCTGGACCGGTCTGACCTGCGGGGCGCTGTGGATGATGCTGAGCTCGCCCAGCGTGCGCCACCTGTTCCAGTTCGCCACCACCTTCGTGGGCGCGGTCGCCCTGCACACCGCCTGGGACACGTTCGGCAGCACCTGGGCCTATCTGGTGCTGGGCGTGCTCAGCCTGGGCTGGCTGACCCTGATGATGCGCCACTACCGGGCCTTTCACCCGGCCTTTGAAACGCGTCTCGCAGTTGGTGGCGCCCGCTGAACCCCAGCTTGGGATAGACGCTGTGCAGGTGCGCGCCGACCGTACGGACCGAGATGAACAGCTGCTCGGCGATCTCCCGGTTGCGCAGCCCGCGCGCGGCCAGCTCGGCCACCTGCCGCTCCTGCGGGGTGAGCACGGCCAGCCGGGCGCTGCCGGCCTGCCCGTCGTGCTGCCCGCTGGCCCGCAGCTCGCGGGCCGCCAGCCCGGCCGCGTGGGCCGCGCCGAGGGCGGTGAACGCCTGCTCGGCCGCGGCCAGCACGGCCCGGGCGTCGCGGGGCCGGCGGGCCCGGCGCAGCCATTCGCCGTAGTGCAGCCGGGCCAGGGCCCGCTCGTACGGCCACTGGTGCCCGGCCGGGTCGACGGTGGCCAGCCGGAAGTGGTGCTCGGCCCGTTCACCGTCGCTCAGCAGCGCGTCGGCCAGGTGCAGCAGCAGCCGCATCCGGGCGCTGGGGTCCTCGCCGGCGCCCTCGCGGACGTGGTCGACCACGACCCGCACCTCGTCGCGGTGCCCGCTGCGGACCGCCGCCGCGGCCAGCTCGGCGACGTGCCGGCCGGCCAGCAACCGGTGCCGGGGCCGGCCGTCGCGGTCGAACATGGTGCGCAGATAGCGGTAGGCGCTCTCGTAGTCCCCGTCGATGGTGGCGGCCAGCCCGGCCGCGCGCAGCACCCGCACGTGCACCGAGCGGTGCTGCTGGAGGTCGACCCGGGCGACCGCGTCGCGGACGAGCTGCTGGGCCGGTGCCGCCTCGCCGCGCAGCGCCAGCAGCTGGGCCCGCAACGCGTCCATCTGGGCCGCGAAGACCGGCAGCCCGCCCGGGCCGACCACGTCGGCGCAGCGCTCGGCCTCCGCCCACTCGCCGGTGTCGATCAGGGCGCTGACCAGATGTGGGATCATCTCCACGCCGGACACCGACGCGCGCGGGTCGTTCTCGCCGGCCATGGTCGCGCGCAGCAGCCCGGCCGCCAGCGCCGAGCGGTCCTCATATCCGGCCATCGTGCCGATCACGTTGAGCCGGTGCCGTTCGGCCGCGCTCAGCGTGGCGCCGGGCGGCGGGACGGTGGTCGCGTCGCACAGTTCGCGCCCCGGGTGCGCGGCCGGGTCGGCGACCAGCCGGACGAAGGTCGCGGTGGCCCGGTCGGCGCCCGGACCGGCCGCGGCCAGCAGCTCGGCCAGCCCGCGCCGGTGCTCCTCGTCACCCGAGGTTGAGGCGATGACCGAGGCCAGCCCGGCCAGGGCGCCGGCGATCCGCGGATCGGACGGCACACCGGCCCGGTGGGCCGCCGAGACCATGGCGTACGCCTCGTGCTGGCGCCCGGCCCGGGTCAGGGCGGTGGCCGCCGCGTGCCCGGCCATGTTGATCAGCTCCGGGTCGGTGGTGAGCCGCCGCACGGTCGTGTACAGCTCACCCGGCCATTCCGTCTCGCCCAGGTTGCGGGCGTCCATCGCGGCCAGCGCGTAGCGGCGGGCGGCCGCGGCCGGCTCGGGCGACCGCTCGGCCGCCTGCTCCATGGCCTTGGCCGCCTCGAACAGGTCCCCGCGCTCGCGGAAGGCGGTGGCCGCGGCCTCCAGCCCGGCCGCGATCCGCTCGTCGGGGCCGCTGGCCACCTCGGCCAGGTGCAGCGCGCGCAGCTCGGAGCCGGCCGGCAGCGCCCAGGCCAGATTGCGGTGGGCCTGGCGCCGCTGATAGGCGGGAACGCCCTCGTACGCGGCGTCGGCCGCGACCGGGTGCGCGAAGTCGACGGTGTCGCCGCCGAGCACGACCAGACCGGCCTGCTCGGCCGGCGCCCACCACTGCTGGTCGCGCAGCCCGGCCGCGCGGGTGACGCCGGCCCGGCCGGCCGGCGGGCCGGCCGCGGCCAGGTGCAGCAGCAGGCGGCGTGACGGTTCGGGCAGCGCGGCGATCTCGGCCGCGAAGGCCGATCGCAGCCGGCCCCCGGCGCCGAGTTCCAGCACCGCCGCCGGGTTCCCGGCCGCCCGGTGCAGCACCACGGCCCGGCGGCGGCCGGTCGGCGGGCCGGGCTGAGCCTCCAGCAGGCGGGCGGCGTCCTCGCGGCCCAGCGGGCGCAGCTCGGCCGACGGCAGGCCGCGCAGCACGGCCGGGATCCGGTCGGCCACGCCGGACAGCAGCAGCGCCGGCACCGCACCGGCCATCTCGGCCAGCACGGCGGCCGCGTCCGGGGTGACCCGGTGCACGTCGTCGACCGTCACCAGCAGCGGCGAGCCGATGCGCTTGAGCGTGCGGCACAGCGCCGGCGAGTCGGCCCGGTCGAGGTCGACCGGGCCCGGAACGTCGTGCCGCAGGGCGATCAGCAGCCGCCGGATCAGCGCCGGCGCGGTCAGCGGCGGCCCCGGCGGCACGTCGACGGTGACCACGCGGTGCCGGCCCCCGTCACGGGCGAGCTGCGCCGCCGCGGCCAGCAGCCGCGACTTGCCGACGCCGCGGCCGCCGGTGAACAGCAGCGCGTGCTGCCCCGCACCGAGGCAGCCGGTGATCCGGGCCAGCTCGCGGTCGCGGCCGATCAGCCCGGCCCCGGGGTCGATGAGGGTGCTGTCCGGCATCGTTCAGCCCTCCGTGCTCGTGCTGCCCAGCAGCTCGCGCAGCTGGTGGCGGCTGCTCACGCCGAGCTGCGGATAGATGTCGTAGAGGTGCGATCCGACGGTGCGCGGCGAGAGCACCAGCCGCTGGGCGATCTCACGGTTGGTCATGCCGTCGGCGGCCAGCCGGGCGATCATCTGCTTCTGCGCGGTGAGCGCGGCGAACGCGCCGGCGGTGCCGCTGCGGTCGGCGTCGGCGGCGGCCGGCAGATATTTGCGGGCCTGGTCGGCGTGGGCCCGCGCGCCGAGCCGGGTGAACGTGTCGAGTGACGCCAGCAGATGGGGCCGGGCCTCGGGCACCCGGCGCTGCCGCCGCAACCAGATGCCGTAGTTGAGCTGCGCCTCGCCCCGTTCCAAGGGCCAGTGCAGGGCCCGGTCGGGGTCGGCCAGCGCGGCCCGGAACCCCTCCTCGGCGCTCTCGGTGTCGTCGAGCAGGGCCGCCGCGTGGGCCAGCAGCATGGCCATCCGTGGTGAGGGCGACCCGCCGGCCCGCGCCCGGCAGCCGTTGAAGATCTGCCGGGCCTGCGCCTTGGCCCGGGCGCGGCGGCTCGACCCGCCCGCGGCCAGCGCCAGCTGCGGCAGCGAGCGCGGACCGAGCAGGAAGTGGAGCGGCTCGCCGGCCGCGTCGAACATCGACCGGAAGTGGACGTACGCGGTGTCGTAGTCCCCGGCCGACAAGGCGGCCAGGCCGGCGGCCCGCCGGCGCAGGCTCTCGCTGAACGGATCGCCGGACGGCCGTTGCGGCAGCCCCACCGGCGTGCCGCTGTCCTGGCGCACGGCCGCGAGGATGCCCCGCAGGCCGGGCAGCGAGCGCAGCAGCAGCGTCAGGTGGCCCACCTCGGCCAGCGTGGCCGACTCCTCGATCGCCTCGTCGGCGTCCGCCCACCGCCCGCAGTCGATCATGGCGAGGATCATCATCGGGATCCGGCCGGCCAGCGCGCCCGGCGCGCTGTAGGCCCGCTGGGCCTGCCACAGCGCGGACAGCTCGGCCGCCGCCCGCACGGAGTCGTCGGTGAGCCACGCGACCGTGCTGGTCGCCAGCAGCCGGCTGATCTCGGCGAGCCCGTTGAGCGGCTCGGCACCCGGGCACAGCCGGGCCGATCCGTCACCGGTCGGCGCCGCGGCCGGCGTGGCCGGATCGGCCACGGCCAGCACCGCGGCCCGGGTCGCCGCGTTCGCCGCGCCGGGCAGGATGGACTCGCCGAGCGCGCCGCCGGTGCCGTCGGCCACCAGCTCCAGCAGCCCGGGCAGGCCCGCGCGGTGCCCGGCGTCGCCGGACAGGACCGCGGCGTTGGCGGCGACGGCCACATTGGTCATGGCGACCTGACCGTCGCGGGGCCGGCTCTCCACCGTTTCCCGGGCCAGCTCGTACGCCTCGGCGAAGCGCGCCTGGTGCACGAGGGCCAGCCCGGCCCCGACGCCGGCCAGGCCGAGCACGTCCGGGTCGTCGGTCAGCTCGGTCACCCGGCGGTGCAGCTCGATGGCGTACGCCGGCTCACCGGCCCGATAGGCGGCGACCGCCGCCTTGGCCAGGCGCCGGGCCGCGTCGCCCGGCCGCGGGCTGCGCTCGGCGGCCATCCGCAGGGCCCGCCCCTCGGCCAGGAAGTCGGCCCGGCGGCCGACCGTGGCCGCGCTCTCCTCCAGCGCCGCCGCCACCACCTCGTCGGTCTCGCCGGAGGCCAGCGCCGCGTGCAGCGCCCGGGCGTACGGGTCGTCGGTGTGCCCGGCCAGGCAACCGTGCGCGGCCCGGTCCGGTCCGGTCGCGGCCGCCACCCGGATCAGCGGATGCTCGAAGCGGACCCGCCCGCCGGTCAGCGTGACCAGGCCCGCCTCCTCGGCCGGCTCCCAGTCGCGCAGCCCGTCGTCGCCACCGGCGGCCCGGTTGACCGCGCTGACCGGCTCGTCCTCGCCGGCCAGCGCGGCGAACCGCAGCAGCCGCAGGGTGGTGGCGGGCAGCCGGTCCAGCTTCTGCTGGAACTCGCGCGGGGGCACGTCGCTGGTCAGCGCGAGCGGGTTGCCGCCGGCCCGGCGCAGGATGAGCCGGCGGGGCACGCCGGCCGCCCGCTCGGGCCGGGTGTTCAGCAGGCGGGCCGCCGCCCGGTCGGTGAGCGGGCCCACCCGATAGCGGGGGATCTCGGCGCCCAGCCCGGCCGGCGGCTCCGATCCGCGGGCGGCCAGCAGCAGGGCGGCCCGCTCGGTGCAGGCGTGCCGGGTGACCAGCGTGAGCAGCCGCAGCAGGGCCGGATCGGCCCGGTCGGCCCGGTCGAGGATCAGCAGCGCCGGCCCGCCCGCGGTCAGCCCGTCGAGCCCGGTCAGGATCGCGGTGAGCAGGGTGGCCTCGTCGGTGAGCTCGCCGCGCGCCCACGAGCGGATCGCCGGGTCGAGGCGGGGCGTGGCCAGCTCCCGCAGCAGGCCCCGGTCGAGCGGCAGGACCCGGAAGCCGCGCTCGCGGGCGATGCCGGCCGCCGCGCGCAGCAGCGCGGTCTTGCCGATCCCGGCCTCGCCGAGCAGCACCATGGACATCGGCCGGGTCGCGGCCGACTCGACGAAGGCGGTGAGGTCGGCCCGTTCCCGGGCACGCCCGTACAACGTCGTCGAGCTCACTGCTCGTATCCCCCTTGATCGCCAGAAATCAGTACGAAAGCCGGCCGGGCGGGCTGCGCCGGCACCGTATTCGATCATCGGAAGTGAGCCGTGCACCACGAAGAAAGGACGAAGAACGACCTGCGTGCAAGGCTGTGACCCGGAAATGACCTGGGGGGATGCACAAGATGGCGGACGACGACGTCCCGTTCGGCGCGATGCTGCGCCGGTTACGGATCGCCGCCGACCTCACACTCGAACAGCTCGCGGAGGCGTCCGGCGTCAGCGACCGGGGGATCAGCGACATGGAGCGCGGCGTCAGCCGCAGCCCGCGAGCGCGCACGATCGAGGCGATCGCCGACGGCCTGGGCCTCGGCCGTGACGAACGGGACCGGCTGCTCGCCGCGGCCCGCGCCGGCCGGGCCGGCAGCGCGCCGGTCGCCGGCCTGCCGCTGCCCCGGCGGGTCAGCGACTTCACCGGCCGCGACGCCGAGCTGGCCCGGATCGCCCGGTGGACGGCCGGGGCGAGCGCCGCCGCGCCGGCCCCGGTCGTGGTCGTCAGTGGGCCGCCCGGCGTCGGCAAGACCTCGCTGGCCGTGCAGGCGGCCCAGGCCTGGCCGGCCGACCAGCACCTGTTCGTCGACCTGCGCGGCCTCGACGACAAGCCGCTCACCCCGGCCGCCGTGCTCGGCAAGCTGATCCGCGCGCTCAGCCCCGAGCAGCACGCCGTGCCCCGCGAGCCGGACGAGGCGGCCGCCCTGTGGCAGACCCTGTGCCGCGACCGGCGCCTGGTGGTCGTGCTCGACAACGCGGTCAGCGAGGGCCAGGTGCGCCCGGTCCTGCCGCCCCACGGGCCGGCCGTGGTCCTGGTCACCAGCCGCCGGGCCCTGAGCGGGCTCGAGGGCGTACGGCGCTTGCGGCTCGACGCGCTCAGCGAGACCGACGCCGTCGCCCTTCTCGGCGCCATCCTCGACGATCCGGGCGCCTCCACCGACAGCCTGCGGCGCATCGCCGAGCTCTGCGTCCGGGTGCCGCTGGCGCTGCGCATCGCCGGCAACCGGCTGCTCAGCCGGCCCGGCTGGACCCCGGCCGACCTGATCGCCCGCCTGGCCGCGCAGGAGCGCCGCCTGGACGCGCTCGCCGCGGGCGACCTTCAGGTCAAGGCCGCCTTCAACCTGTCGTACCAGCAGCTCTCGGGTGTGGCCCGTCGCCTTTTCCGGCGGCTGGCCCTGGTGCCGGGCCCGTCGGCCGGTGTCGAGCTGGCGAGTGTGCTGGTGCAGGAGCCGATCGCGGTCACCGAGGACGCGCTCGACGAGCTGATCGAGCTGAGCCTGCTCCAGCAGCGGCCCGACGGCCGCCTCGAGTTCCACGACCTCCTTCGCCTGTACGCCCAGGGCGAGCTCGAACGCGAGGAGGGCGCCGCCGACCGGGCCGCCGCCGTCCGCCGCCGCGACGACTGGCTGCTCGACACGGCGACGCGGGCCGGGCTGTTCTTCGAGCCCGGGCAGAGCACCCCACCGGACGGCGCCCCCTTCAGCACCGGCGCGCAGGCCGGCGACTGGCTGCGCCGCGAGGCCGAGAACTGGCTGCCCGCCCTGCAGTCGGCGGCCGCGGCCGGTCAGGACCGGCGGGTGGCCGAGGTGGCCGACTCGCTGCACTGGTTCTCCGACGGCTGGGCCAACTGGCCGCACTGGCTCGACGTCTTCAGCCTGTCGGCCGCCGCCGCCCGCAAGCTCGGCGACGACCGGCTCACCGCGATCCACCTCGGCTATCTGGCCTGGGTGCACATCGTCTGCCTGGGGCAGCCGGAGATCGCGCTGGAACGGGCCCGCGAAGGGCTCGACTACGCGGTCCGCTCGGGTGACCTGAAGCAGATCGCGTGGTCCCACTACTACATCGGCTGGGCCCTGAGCCGCCGCCAGCGGTGGGACGAGGTCCTCGAACACGGGCGGGAGGCGGTCGCCGGATTTCGGGCCGTGAACGACCGGGAGGGCCTGCCCAACGGGCTCACCCTGTGCGCGCTGGCCGTGCAGGGCCGCGGCCCGGCCGACGAGGCCATCCCGCTCCACGAGCAGGTGATCGAGGCGGTGACCGACCCGGCGACGGCGCCGCCGCCGCACATCGCCCTGTTCATCGAGACGGTGTCCCGCTCGTTCCTGGCCAACATCGAGATCGCGGCCGAGCGGTGGCCCGAGGCGCTGCGCCGCGTCGACCAGTCGATAGCGGCGGCCGAGCGCCTCGAGCACTCGCTGGAGCGGCTCATGACCGCCCGGTCGCAGCGCGCCCTGGTCTTCGTCCGGCTCGGCCGCATGGAGCAGGCCCGGGAGGAGCTTTCGGCCGTACGGGTCCTGATGGAACGCAACGGCAGCGCCGAGCCCCGCCCGGGCGCGCTGCGCGACCGCCTCACCGAGGTCGAGGCGCTGCTGGCCGCCTACGACGCGGAGAACTCCAGCAGGTAGCGGTTGACCAGATCCGGCACGGCCCGCCCCAGATCGTGCGGGCCGCCTGGTATCACCTCGTAGCGCAGGTCGGCCACCAGATCGGGCATCCGGTGCGCGGTCGCGTCGATCGGCAGCAGCGCGTCCGCGTCGCCGTGCAGCAGCAGCACCGGCACGTCGAGCCGGAGCAGCCCGGCCCGGAAGTCCACGCGCCCGGCATCGCCGAAGCCACGCTCGGCGCGGTCCTCGATGTCGGCCAGGCCGGCCTCGTCGACGCCGTCCGGGTTGCCGTCCGTGCGCAGCAGGAACGGGGTGACCCCGGCCGACAGGGCCACCTTGCGCACCCGCCCGGAGCCGTGCTTCTCGAGATAGCGCACGACATCGCCGGCGCCGGCCGACGAGCCGGCCAGCACGCACCCGGTCAGGTCGAGCTGCTCCAGCAGAGCGTCCAGATCGCCGGCGAGCGCGTCCACCCCGTACGGCCGGGAAAGCTCGGACCGGCGATCGAAGCCGATGACCCGGTGACCCGCGGCGCGCAGCGCCCGGTCCTGTTCCTCCCAGCCCGCGCCCACCAGCACGACCGGGCTGCCGGAGCCCTGATCGCTGTAGTGGAGGCGGTTCCGCACGTACGGCACCGGTCAATTTGACGACCTTGATCACCGGCGCGCCAGGAAGTTTGCACGCAGATTGATCTAGTCGCCCGTCATCGGTCGGACGACGGCCCGGCTCGCACAGGCAGTCAACCGACCGATGCTGGCGCAGTCACCGCACAGAAGTCTCGGGTCAGGAAAGCGAACAGACTTCCCAGCGGAGGAACAACCCCATGCCTTACATCACCACCACCGACGGCACCGAGATCTTCTACAAGGACTGGGGCACCGGACAGCCGGTCATCTTCAGCCACGGCTGGCCGCTCAATTCGGACGCCTGGGACGTCGAGCTGAAGCTCGCCGCCGACAACGGGTTCCGGGCCATCGCCCACGACCGCCGCGGGCACGGCCGCTCCTCGCAGAGCTGGCTCGGCAACGACATGGACACCTACGCGGCCGACCTGGCCGAGCTGGTCGACGCGCTCAACCTCAAGGACGTCATCCTGGTCGGCCACTCCACCGGCGGCGGCGAGGTCGTGCGCTTCGCGGCCCAGCACGGCGCGGGCCGGGTCGCGAAGATCGCCACGGCCGGCGCGGTGCCGCCCGTCATGGTGAAGTCCGAGACCAACCCCGAGGGCACTCCGATCGAGGTGTTCGACGGCATCCGCGCCGGCGTGCTGGCCGACCGCTCGCAGTTCTTCCAGGACCTGTCGGAGTCGTTCTTCGGCATCAACCACGGCTTCGAGGTCTCGCAGGGCCAGCGTGACCAGTTCTGGCGCCTCGGCATGCAGATGAGCCTCAAGGGTGCGTACGACTGCGTGAAGGCCTTCTCGGAGACCGACTTCACCGAGGACCTCAAGGCCCTCGACGTCCCGATGTTCATCGCGCACGGCGGTGACGACCAGATCGTGCCGATCGCGGCCGCCGCCGAGAAGACCATCAAGCTGGTCAAGAACGGCACGCTGAAGGTCTACCCGGGCGCCCCGCACGGCATCGCCGGCTCGTACCAGCAGGAGCTCGACAAGGACCTGCTGGAGTTCTGGCAGAGCTGATCCATCTTGTACGCCGGCGGCCGTTCCCACGGCCGCCGGCACTCTTTCTCTCGGAGGTCCCCTTGGCTACCGGTCTTCACGGGCACCGCATCGGCGCGGCCCTGGAACGCTCAGCGGCGGCCGAGCTGATCGGCACGTTCATCCTCGTGCTGGCCATCATCACGACGGCCGTCTCGGCGGCGCTGGCCACGCCGATCGCGGGCCCGGCGTTCAGCTCGGCGACGGTCCCGCGGTGGCCACGCTCGGCCCGGTCAGCGGCGCCCACCTCAACCCGGCGGTGACGGTGGCCCTGGCCGTCTCCGGCCGCTTCCCGTGGCGGCACGTGCCGCTCTACGCGGCCGCCCAGCTGGCGGGCGCGGTGCTGGCCGCCCTGGCGGCGTGGGGGATCGACGGCTCACGGGCCCGCTCGCAGGCGGCACTCGGCGCGACCGCTCCGGCAACGGGGGTGAGCGGTCTCCGCGTGCTGCTGGTCGAGGCGCTGGTGACGTTCATCCTGGTCCTCGTGGTGGTGGCGGTGGCCACCGACGACCGGGTCTCCCGGGCCGGTGCGGCCCTGGCCATCGGCGCCGCCCTCGGCGTGGCCATCCTGATCAGCGGCCCGATCACCGGCGCCGGCGTCAACCCGGCCCGGGCCCTGGGCCCGATGCTGGTGGCCGGGCAGTGGACCGCGTGGTGGGCCTACCTCGCGGGCCCGCTGATCGGCGGCATCGCGGCGGCGCTGGTGTGGCCGCTCAGGCCGGCCAGTCCAGCACCCGCAACGCCGGCCACTGCCGGCGCCAGCGCGCGGTCTTAGCCTCGTAGACGTGGCGCGGAGCCAGGACGGGATTGGGCCGCACGACAAGGTTGAAGACGTCGGCGAACGCCTTGATGACCTGGTCCTCGGCCTCCCAGGACAGATCGCCGTCGTCGAAGTAGAAGACGTCGTAGTCCTTGATGCCCTCGGCCGGCGGCCGCCCGGTGACGACGTTCCACACGGTCTGGAACAGACAGCCCGCGGTGACGTACCAGTTCGGGGGTGCGACGTCGGCCGCCTTGTCGAGCACCCGCACCAGGGTCTCGTTGCGTTCCAGCGTGGTCCTCAGAGCGGCGAGCTGCTCGTGCAGCGGAAGGCGTCCATACATGATCGTCTCAGTATCGGTCACAAGCGCGTCGCGGGGCGCAGAGCGGCGGCGGTCTCCGCGGCGACGGTGAGCGGATCGGTGAGCGGGCGGCCCAACAGGCGTACGAGATCCGGACTGGTGTTGTCAAGAAATCCGTGACGGACGCCGGTGGCGATCGAGGCGAGCATGGGCGGCTGGAACGGCAACAGGGTGGGGTCGCCGAGCAGACGGGCGCGATAATCGCCGAGCCCGATCGTGCGGTGGGCGGCGCCGAGGCGCTCCGCCACGTCGCCGGCGGTGATGGGGTCGCCGACCAGTTCGTAGACCTGACCGGCATGCGCGGCCGGCTCACTCGCGACGACGGCGGCCGCCGCGGCCAGGTCGGCTCGCGCCACCGCGGCGAGCGCCCCGCCGCCGAACGCCGACTCCAGGCCGCTGGGTGTCCAGGTGAGCAGGGCGCCGAAAAGCTCGGCGTAGAGCCCGTTGCGGAGGATCGTCCAGGCGAGCTCACTGTGCCTGATCATCCGTTCGGTGGCCCGGTGCGCCAGCGCGAAACCGAGGTGGTCCCCGGCGCCGGTCAGGCTGGTGTAGACCACATGGGTCACCCCGTCACGGCCGGCGGCGTCGAGAAGAGCCGCGTGGCGCGCGACGACCCGGTCGTCCTCGGCGTAGCCGGCCGAGACGAGCACCAGGGTCGAGACGCCGGCGAGGTCGAGAGTCGCGGGGTCGTCGAAGTCGAGCCGGCGCTGATCGCCAGTGGGCGTACGACTGCCTCCCCGGGCTGGTCGTCCACGCTCGCGCAGCTCGGCGAGCGTGCGGGAAGCGAGCTGTCCGTTGGCGCCGGTCACCATGATCATTGTGGTTCGGTCTCCTGCCGTGGTTCTCTTCAGTAACTAGGTTCCGATCCTGATCAGGCGCCCGGCCGCTCACAAGGAGGCAGTTCCGTGTCACCGACGCACACCGAGGTAACCATCGAGGCCGCCGACCTCGAACCGTGCGGGCTTCCGGAGCATCCCGACTGCGGCATCCGGGACGTCCTCGACCGGGTCGGCGACAAGTGGTCGGTCCTGGTGATCGTCGAGCTCGCCGGCGGTCCCCGGCGCTTCCGCCAGTTGCAGCGCGCCATCGACGGCATCTCGCAGCGCATGCTCACCTTGACGGTGCGCCGCCTGGAACGGGACGGCCTGGTCGCGAGGACCGTGTACGCCACGGTGCCGGCCCAGGTCGACTACCGCCTCACCGACACCGGCGCCAGCCTCACCCACCTGGTGAAGGCCCTCGCCGACTGGTCGCTGGAACACCGCGCGGGCATCGCCGAGTCGCGCCGCTCCTACGACGCCACCCACCCCGACAACGAGATCCACTGACGCCCCGATGATCACCTGCGTCGTGCACTACGTCATCGACCCCGCCCAGATCGCTGCGTACGAGCGCTTCCGCTCCCGCTTCGGCCACGACCCGGAGTTCATAGCCGCCGACCAGATCCGCGACGAGTCGGGTTGCGTCCTGCGATACGACCGCACCTTCATGCGCCCCTTGCTGCCCCACTGACCAGCCGCCGGTCGGAGGGTCAGAGGTCGAAGAGGGACTCCGCCTGGTGCGCCGCCACGAAGGGCCTTTGCCGGCGGGTGAAAAGCGATACCGCCGGACACGTCCGTCCGGGAGCATCAGCTTCATGCCGACCCTCCAAGCCCGATGAAGCCAGGCGAAGTGTGGCACTCGACCCTCGACCCGTCGTGGCCGGTGCTGCTGCTGTCCGAGGACCTGCACGCCATCCAGATCGTGGCGCCTGCCACCGAGGACCAGAAGCGCGGCTACGTCATGTTGTCGGCCGACGAGGCTGCGCCCACGCGTCCGAGCGGCCTGGCCGGCATCGAGGTCCCCCTCGACATCCCGGGCGGTGGGGTCATCCGGGTGGCTCTGCCCCACCAGGACCACATCTTCTGCACCTGGCGGGTTTCGCTGACCCCGGCCGACCTGACTGCCTACGTCGGCACGCTGCCCTCGGCGAATTTCCGCCAAGTCGAGCTCGCTCTCCGCCGGTCCGGCGGCTAGCGACCCGCCAGGCGGAAATGCCAGATGATCTGGCTGGGAGTGTCGTTCCAGGCGGCTCCGGTGGCGGCGGGGACGATGTCGTGGAGGCTCCACGGCCACAGGTCCCACGGGCCGGTGGCTATCTGCTCGGGCATGTCGCGGCTGGTGTCGCCGGCCATGCGGGGCTCCTCGCAGCGCACGGGCTGGAGGCCCAGCGGCAGGGCGGCGCGCAGGTAGTCGCCGGCGCGGTGCCGGAACGCGGGCAGCAGGCCCGGCTCGCCGTCGCCGGAGCGGACCCGGGGCACCGAGCCCAGGGCCACCAGCTCGTGGTGCACGTCGGTGATGACCAGGTGGCCGCCGGGGTGCAGGACGCGGGCGAACTCGGCGATCGGCGGGGCCAGGCCGGGCAGGTGGGTCAGGGCCAGCGCGCACACGACGATGTCGACGTGGTCGTCGGGGAGCGGGAGCTCGTGCAGGTCGCCCTGGCGCAGGTCGGCCTCGGGGACGCGTTTGCCGGCGCGGGCCAGCATGTCCGGTGAGCTGTCCACGCCGATGACCCGGTGGCCCCGCTCGGCCAGGAACGCGGTGTAGCGGCCGGTGCCGCAGGCCGCGTCCAGGGCCACGCCCGGCGGCACGGAACCGAGCATCTCGTGGACGATGGGCTCCTCGATGGCGAACAGGCCGTTGCCCGGGTCGTCGTAGGTGGCCGACCAGACTTTGTAGCCGTTCACTGTGTCGACCCGTTCCGCCGTGACCCCGTCGTCGTTCAGCGCTGGGCTGTCGAGAAGGCGCCGGATCTCGCTGATGCGGGCTTCGGTGAAGGCACGGTCGTACTCCCCGGCGAAGGCGCGCAGCAAGGCAACACCTTCCATTCCCAGGGTGTACGCCAATGGATGCTGATAGACCACGAGGCGAACCTAGCGGCGGGCGGCGGGCCGGACCACCGATTATCTCATCGACGTTCATCTAATCATCGACTCGCCGTCAGCCGCGTCCGGCTGAATGTGACCCATGGATCGACGAGCGATGTTGCGAGCGACAGTGGTCGGCGCGGGCGCGGTGGCGCTGCCCTTCACGGCATGGTCGGCGGCGTACGGGGCGCCGGCGCAGAACGCCACCGGGCCGTACGGCCCGCTTCAGGCCGCGGACGCCCGCGGCATCCAACTTCCGTCCGGCTTCACCAGCTCGATCGTGGCCAGGTCCCGGCAGGCGGTGCCCGGCACGTCGTACGTCTGGCACGACGCCCCCGACGGCGGCGCGGTCATCCCCAACGGCACCGGCTGGATCTACGTGTCCAACTCGGAGGTCTCCTCCTCGGCCGGTGGCGGCGCCTCCCGGATCGTCTTCAACTCCAGCGGTGTCGTCACCGGGGCGTCCCGGATCCTCTCGGGCACGAACCAGAACTGCGCCGGGGGCAAGACGCCCTGGAACACGTGGTTGTCGTGCGAGGAGGTCTCGCTCGGGCGCGTCTACGAGACGTACCCCCTGGGTGGCAGTGCCGTTGTCCGCCCGGCGATGGGGCGCTTCAAGCACGAGGCGGCGGCGGCCGATCCCGTACGCAAGGTCGTTTATCTGACCGAGGACGAGACGAACGGCAAGTTCTACCGCTTCGTGCCGACGGTGTGGGGTGACCTTTCGGCCGGCGTCCTCCAGGTGTTCGTGGCCGGCTCGGGCACGTCCGGCACCTTCACGTGGGCGAACGTGCCCGACCCGGACGGCTCGCCCACGGTGACCCGCTCGCAGGTGTCCGGCGCCAAGTCCTTCAACGGGGGCGAGGGCTGCCACTACGCCGACGACACGGTCTGGTTCACCACGAAGGGCGACAACCGCGTCTGGCAGGTGAACCTGGCGGCCGGTACGTACGAACTGGCCTACGACGACAACCTGGTGAGCCCCGGCACGGCCCCGCTGACCGGCGTCGACAACGTGACGGGCTCGACGTCCGGCGACCTGTACGTCGCCGAGGACGGCGGCAACATGGAGATCTGCCTGATCACCCCCGACGACAAGATCTCCCCGTTCCTGCGCATCACCGGCCAGAGCAGCTCCGAGATCACCGGCCCGGCCTTCACACCGGCCGGCGACCGCCTCTACTTCTCCTCACAGAGAGGAACGACGGGCTCGTCGTCGGGCGGCATCACGTACTGCGTGACGGGCCCCTTCCGCCGCTGAGGTCGGCACGCCGCGCTCGTAGCGTCACCACGACACGAGCGCGGCGTTCCTCATGGGCGAACCGCAGGGTAAGGACGCGACAATGCGATTGCGGACCTACTGGATCTGGACTTGCAGGTTTGCCGAGCGGTATGAAGCCGGCGATCCCTACGGCGCAATTGTCCCCATCTCCGGGTCTCGTAAGGCTCCTGATTGGATGGCAGGTATGAGCCTGCCGGAAACCTCGGAGCTGACGCTCCCGGACGGTCGCGTCCTACGGTATTGCCTTTACGGGCCCGCGGACGGGCGCCGGCCGTCTTTCACAGTGGGTCGCCCAGCAGCCGGTGGAAGCGGCCCAGCCTCACCGATGTCATGGAGCGGAGCAAGCTTCGCTTCCTCGTCTATGACCGGCCCGGCTACGGCGGGTCGACGCGGCAGCCGGGGCGGACCGTGGCCGATGCCGCCGCCGATGTGCGGGCGCTCGCCGAGGCGTACCACTGGGAAAGGTTTGCCGTCTTCGGTGGGTCCGGCGGTGGGCCGCACGCGCTGGCCACCGCGGCCCTGCTGGGGGAGCGGGTGACCCGGTGCGCCGTGCTGTCCGGCATCAAGCCCCGCCAGTCGCCCACCGATGAGGTCACGCTGCGGGAGCGGCAGGCCGAGAGCGCCGCGCACATCCTGGCCCAGATCGAGGCGGGCGGGCCCGAGGTGCCGCGGGAGCCAGGCCGTCCGGCTCGGGACGATCCGGACGCCATGGCGCGGATCCGGGCCACCTTCACCGACGGCATGGACGGGTGGGTGGACGACAGCCTCGCCTTCGCGCGGCCCTGGGGCTTCGACGCGGCGCGGATCGCCGTGCCGGTGGGGGTGTGGCGGGGGACCGACGACCCTGTCGTGCCGCCCGAGAACGCCGAGTGGATGCTCGCCACCATTGCGGGGGCGCGGGGTCACGTCTACACCGGAGGGCATCTGCCGGGGCCTGACGTCTACGGGGAGATCTACGACTGGCTGAGCTGACGCGTGTACGGTCGGGGCATGCGCGTCTCCACCGCCGCGGTCACCGCGGCCTCCCTGATCGGCGGGTGGCAGGTCGCCCGCAGCACCGGTGTCCGTCCCCTCGGCGGCGCGGTTCTGGCCGCCGGTGGTGTGCTGGCCGGGCGGGAGTGGGCGCGCCGCACCAGCCCGGCCGTGACGGCGGGGCTCGTCGCGACCTATGTCGGCGCGTTCGGGCTGTCGCATCCGCTGGCCAAGCGGATCGGGGCCTGGCCGTCGGTGCTGGCCGTCTCGGCGGTCACGGCCGCGGCGTCGTACGCCCTGGCAGACCGGAAAGCACCTCGCTGAGGCTCGCCGCCGCCGCGCTCGGCAGGAGCATGTCCGCCGCCGCGAAGCGCGACGGCGCTACGTACGGATTGGGGATCGCCACGCAGGGCAGGCCGGCGGCCTGGGCCGCCGCCACGCCGTGCGGGGTGTCCTCGAAAGCGACCGCCCGTTCGGTGCCCAGCCGGGACAGGGCGAGCAGGTAGACGGCCGGATCGGGCTTGTGGGCGGCGACCTCGTTGCCGCAGGCCAGCACGTCGATCGCGGCGGCCAGGCCGGCCCGTTCCAGCAGACCGCGCACGTGGTCCTCGTGCGAGCTGCTGGCCACCGCGAGGCGCAGCCCGAGCCCGGCCGCCTCCTCGAACCACTCGCGGATGCCCGGCGCCGGCTCCAGCTTCTGGTTCAGGGTGAGGCGATAGGCGGCGCGGCGGGCGTGACTCGCCTCGCGGTCGTATCCCGCGCCGACGGCGGCCGCCAGCGCCGCGTACCTCTCCTCGTTGACGTCGCCGCCGTGGTCGGCGAAGAACCCGTCCTCGGCGAGTTCGAGGCCGTGCTGCCGCCACTCGTGCCGCCAGCTCTCCAGCAGTGTCGTCTCGGTGTCCATCAGCAGGCCGTCGAAGTCGAAGATGAGCGCGTCGGTCGTCACCGCCTCATCATGCCGCGAGGATCTCCGCCAGCTCGACCGGCCGGGTGATCATCGGCCAGTGCCCCGAGTCGATGTCGACATAGTCGAGGTGCTTCACCCGGGACAGCTCGGGCACGTCGCCGCCGGTGACCCATTCGCGGGCCTGCGCCGGGCTGAACTCCGGGCAGACGAGCACGACCGGCACGTCGAAGCGGCGCTCGTCGGTCAGCCGGACGATGCCCCGGGCCACGCCTTCCGGCACCGTGACCGCCGCCGCCTCGAACTGCTTGCGCGCCTCCTCGTCCAGATCCTGGGCGTCGGGTCCCTCGAACGGCGCCCAGCCCGGGAACGGCATCACGCCGTCCTTGATCTCGAAGAAGTCCGCGTACGCCTTCCCGTCCTCCGCGGGAAATCCGCCGATCATGACCACCTTGGCCACCGTCCCGGGCCGGCGGTCGGCGGCGATCCAGGCGAGCGTGCAGGCCGCCGAGTGCCCCACCACGACGGCCTTGCCGGGCGCCGCGTCCACGGCCGCGACCACGGCGTCGATCTGCTCGGTCAAGGTCGGGCCCGCCGGTGGTACGGGGACAGCGGAGCGCCCCCGCCGCTCGAGCTCAGGCACGACCTCACGCCACGCCGACCCGTCCATCCACAGCCCGCCCACGAGAACAATCGTCATGCCGGCAACGTACGGCCTATTCCGGACGATCGGCTTCCGGTAGCGTGCTGCCTGTGCCGGACGGATCGAGCCCCACCGCACGGGCCCTGCGCACACTGGAGCTGCTCCAGGCGCGCCCCGGCACGACGGCCGAGCAGCTCGCCGCCCACCTCGGCGTCACCGAGCGGGCCGCCCGGCGCTATGTCGGCATCCTGCGCGAGGCCGGCATCCCGGTCCAGTCCGCCCGGGGCCCGTACGGCGGATATCGCCTGGGCCGCGGCACCCGGCTGCCCCCTGTCGTCTTCACCGAGGATCAGGCCCTGAGCCTGGTCATGGCGGTGCTCGACGGCCACCCGGCCGCGATCGACGCCGACGACCTGGTCGGCGCCGCCCTCAGCAAGGTCATCCGGGCCCTGCCGGACAGCATCGGCCGCCAGGCGGCGGCATTGCGGGCGTACGCCTCGGCGGCCCCCGACCGGCACGCGGCCCGCCCCGACCCGGCCACCACGAGCGCGCTGGTGGCCGCCTCCGCCGACCGCCACCGGGTGCTGGTGACGTACCGCTCGGAGCGAGGCGACGCCTGGGACGCCGAGGTCGACCCGTGGGCGGTGGTGGTCCGCTTCGGACGCTGGTACCTGCTGTGCCACTCCCACCGGGCCGACGCCATCCGCACGTACCGCATCGACCGCATCCGCGCCGTCGAGCGCCTCCCGCACACGTTCACCCCACCGGCCGACCTCGACCCGGTCGCCTCCCTGGAGCAGAACCTGGGCGCCGGCTGGAAATACACCACGCGCGTCGTCTTCCACGCCCCGCTGGACAAGGTGGCCCGCTGGATCCGCCCGCCCATGGGCCGCCTGGAGCCCGACGGCGACCGCTGCGTCCTGATCGGCACGACGACGAACACCGAGATGTACGCCCAGGAGTGGCTGGCCACGATCCCCATCGACTTCACCGTCGAGGGCGGCCCCGAGCTGCGCGACGCCGTGGCCGCGGTGGCCGCCCGCTTCACCGCCGCCTTGGAGTAGGCCGGCCGGCGGTCGGCTGGTCAGGCGCCGAAGCGGCGGTGCCGGGCGGCGTAGGAGCGCAAGGCTCGCAGGAAGTCGACCTGGCGGAAGCCCGGCCAGTAGACGTCGCAGAAGTACAGCTCGGAATAGGCGGCCTGCCACAGCAGGAAGCCGGACATGCGGCGTTCGCCGCTGGTGCGGATGACCAGGTCGGGGTCGGGGCTTCCGCTCGTGTAGAGGTGTTCGGCGATGCGGTCGGCCGTCAGGGCCTCGATCGCCTCGGGCAGCGACGGGGCCGACGACAGCAGCGAGCGGACCGCGTCGACGATCTCCTCGCGGCCGTCGTAGCCGATGGCGATGGTCAGGTGCGACGTGGCGGCCGGGTCTCTGGTCTCCTCCTCGGCCAGCTTCAGCGCGTTCCTCGTCGAGTCGGGCAGGACGTCCAGGCGGCCGGCCAGGTGGACCTGCCACGGGCTGGCCGGGCGGCGCAGGCGTTCGGCGACCACGTCCTCGATCATGCGCATCAGGTTGCCCACCTCGACCGCGTCGCGTTTGCGAACGTTGTCGACCGACGCCACGAAGACCGTGACGTGCCGGATGCCGGCCTCGGCGCACCAGCTCAGCACCTCGTCGAGGTGTTCGGCGCCGTAGCGGTGGCCCACCCGCGGATCGCCGAAGCCCATCTGACGGGCCCACCGCCGGTTGCCGTCCATGACCATCGCCACGTGCCTCGGCAGTGTGGCCCCGGCCAGCTGGTGACGGAGCAGGCGGGCGTAGACGGCGTACGCGAAGGACCGAAGCATGCCGCGATCCCAGCAGAACCGGCCGCCGTGGGCCGCCGCCCGCATGGGATCTCTACGGCATCTTCACCGTTTCGGCACGAGCGCGGTGCCGGCGCACGGCGTCGCGGTTGCCGCACGCGTGCGAGCAGTACTTCTGTTTCCCCGTACGGCTGAAGTCGGCGAACGGGCGACCGCAGCCGCCCGCGGCGCAGCGGCCGAGCCGGTGCATGCCCCGGCCCGAGAGATGCAGGGCCGTGCCCACGCTGATCAGCGTGCCCAGCAGCGAGGACAGCGACTGGTCCGGTTCTCGGTAGTGGATGTGCCAGCCGCTGCCGGCGTGATCGGTCAGGCGCGGGGAGGCGGCGGTCTCGCGCAGCAAGGAGTTGAGCAGCGCGGCCCGTTCGCCGTCGGTCGCGTCGACCACCGAAAGCCACCGGGCCAGATAAGCCGATGTAGCCGACAGGTCGGAGGGAGCGACCGGGCGTTCGAGCACCACGCCGGCTTCGGCGCACCGAGTGGCCAGCGCCGTGGCGGAGGGCGGCGGGTCGACGGCCAGCGAGAGTGCGAGCCGCACCGCATCCTCTCCGTAAGGGTTGAGGTGCATAAGCCCATTACAGCATGATGACCATCGCCCAGCAACGAACCGAAGGGAAGCCCATGGACTGGCAGTCAGTGCTCCTGCTCCTCGCGGTGGCCGCGGCCGCCGGATGGGTGGACGCCGTCGTGGGCGGCGGCGGGCTGATCCTCGTGCCGGCGCTGCTGCTCGGCCTGCCGGGCCTGTCGCCGGTGACCGCGCTCGGCACCAACAAGGTGGCCAGCATCTGCGGCACCACCACGGCGGCGGTCACGTACGCGCGCCGCACGAAGATCGACTGGCGGGTGGCCGGGCCGGCCGCGGGCGCCGCGGTCGTCTTCGCCGGGCTGGGCGCCGTCACCGCGAGCAGCATCCCGGTCGACTGGTTCCGGCCGGCCATCATGGTGCTGCTGCTGGGCGTGCTGGCCTTCGTCGTCCTGCGGCCGTCGTTCGGGGTCACCGTCGGGGCGGCCGATCCGACCGCGCGCCGCCGCGCCATCGCCGTGGCCGTGGCCGGGGTGGCGATCGCCTTCTACGACGGCGTGTTCGGGCCGGGCACCGGCACCTTCCTGATCATCACATTCACCGCCCTGCTCGGGCTCGACTTCGTGAGCAGCTCGGCCACCGCGAAGGTCCTCAACGTGGGCACCAACCTCGGCGCGCTGGTGGTCTCCGCCGCCGGCGGCCACGTGCTGTGGTGGCTGGGCCTGTCGATGGCCGTCTGCAACATCGCCGGTGCCCGCTTCGGGGCGCGGACCGCCCTGAAGCGCGGCGCGGGCTTCGTCCGGATGGCTTTGGTGGTGGTCGTCGTCGGTATGGTGATACGTCTGGCCGTTCAGTATTTCGGGTGAATCGGCAGCTTTGGCGAGATTGATTCGCAATAGTGGGCATCGTGAGCGTTGTGACCACCAGCGGACCGAGCGCCCCGGGCCGGAAGGGCTTCTCGTTCTCCGATCTCGGTGTGAGTGCCAAGGTGCTGATCGCGGTCGGTGTGGCCGCCCTGGTCGCCCTGGTCGTGGGCATCCTGGGGATCGTCTCGCTGAGCCAGGTCAACGACAAGGCCCAGTTCATCTCCAAGAGCAACATTCCCAGCGTCAAGGCGGTGGGCCAGGTCCGGGCCGCGATCAGCGCCACCCGGATCGACCTGGCCAACCAGGCGCTGTCGGTCGACGCCGCCACGACCCAGAAGTACGCCGAGAGCTTCGCGGCCGACCTCGAACTGTTCAGCACCGCGATGACGGCCTATCGCAACAGCATGCCGGCCGGGGACCCGGCGCTGATCGACGAACTCCAGTCGAACTGGGACGACTACGTCGCCGTGGCCAAGAACAAGATGCTGCCGGCCGGCACACGCAACGCGCTGGTCGAGTGGGCCAACCTCCGCGACAACGAGGCCAAGCCGATCCTCGACAAGATCAACGCCAACACGACCGCCCTGGACAAGGCCGAGACCGCCGACGCGACGAAGAACTCGGACGCGGCCAACGACGCCTACACGAGCAGCCGTACCTTCTCGCTCATCACACTCATCGTCGGTCTCGCCGTCGCGCTCGTTCTGGGCCTCTGGGTGGCGCGCAAGATCGTACAGTCGCTGGTGAAGGTGACAGTCGTCTGCGACGGCCTGGCCGACGGCGACCTCACCCGCACCACCGGCCTCGAGAGCCGCGACGAGCCGGGCCGGATGGGCCGTTCGCTGGACTCGGCGATGGCCCGGCTGCGGGCCACGGTGACCACCATCGAGAACTCGGCCGCCTCGCTGGCCGGCGCCTCCGAGCGGCTGACCGACACGTCCACCCACATCGCGGCGTCGGCCGAGGAGACCTCGGTGCAGGCCCAGGCCGTGTCGGCCGCGGCCGAGCAGGTGTCGCGCAGCGTCGACACGGTGTCGGCCGGCAGCGAGGAGATGGGCGCGTCGATCCGGGAGATCTCGCAGAACGCGGCCGAGGCGGCCCGGGTCGCGGCCGAGGCGGTCAGCGTCACGGCGACCACGTCGGCCACGATGGGCAAGCTCGGCGAGTCGTCGGCCGAGATCGGCAACGTCATCAAGACGATCACCTCGATCGCCGAGCAGACGAACCTGCTCGCCCTGAACGCCACCATCGAGGCGGCCCGGGCCGGTGACGCCGGCAAGGGCTTCGCGGTGGTCGCCTCGGAGGTCAAGGATCTCGCTCAGGAGACCGCGCGGGCCACCGAGGACATCTCCCGCCGGGTCGAGGCCATCCAGGCCGACACCAGCGGCGCGGTGGCCGCGATCGAGGAGATCTCGATCGTCATCGAGCGGATCAGCGAGTTCCAGACCACCATCGCGTCCGCGGTGGAGGAACAGACCGCGACCACGGCCGAGATGAACCGCAGCGTCGCCGAGGCCGCCGGCGGCACCGGTGAGATCGCCGAGAACATCACCGGCGTGGCCGAGGCGGCCCGGATGACCAGCCAGAGCGTCACCGAGACGCAGGAGGCCACGGCCGAGCTGGCCCGCATGTCGTCCGAGCTCCGCAGCGTCGTCTCAGCGTTCCGCGTCTGACCGGCCCCGCAAAAACCGTTTCTCACTCGCGTTCGCGGTGAGTTCCGCCGCTCGGGCGTACGCCTGACCGGCCTCCCGCCGGCGGCCGCATCGGCCGAGAAGCTCACCCCGCACGGCGTACCAGATGTGGTGTCTCTCCAAGCCTTTCAGACCCTCCACAATGGCCAGCGCCTCGTGGGGACCGCGCACCTCCGCGACCGCGACGGCCCGGTGCAGCGCGACGACCGGCCCCGGATCGAGCAGCGCCAGATGGTCGTAGAGCACGAGGATCTGCGGCCAGTCGGTCTCCTCGATGCTCCCGGCGTCCGCGTGCACCGCGTTGACGGCCGCCTGCAACTGGTACGGGCCCGGCCGGTCGCGGCGCAGGCAAGCCCGCAGCAGCTCCCGCCCCTCGTCCATCAACCGCCGGTTCCACCGGCTCCGGTCCTGGTCACCCAGGCGGATCAGGTCACCGTTCGCGGTCGTACGGCTGGGCCGGCGCGCCTCGACGAGAAGCATCAGGGCGAGCAGGCCCCGCACTTCGGGCTCGTCCGGCATGAGACCCATCAGCATTCGGGTCAGCCCGATCGCCTCTGCGGTGAGATCGTCACGCGTGAGGTTGTCGCCGGCCCCCGCCGTGTACCCCTCGCTGAAAACCAGATAGAGGACCGCCAGAACCGCGCCGAGCCGCCCCGGCAGCTCCTCGTCGCGCGGCACCCGATACGGGATCCGGGCGTCGCGGATCTTCCCCTTGGCCCGGGACAGCCGCTGCGCCATCGTCGCCTCGGGCACCAGGAACGCCCGCGCGATCTCGCTCGTGGTCAGGCCGCCGAGCAGCCGCAGGGTCAGCGCGACCCGGGACGCCGGTGCCAGCGCCGGATGGCAGCAGGTGAAGATGAGCCGGAGGCGGTCGTCGTCGCCCGGGCCGGGTTCCCGTTCGCGCATGGCCTCCGCCTCCAGTTCGGCCCGCCGGGCCTCGCGCCGCAGACGGTCGATGGCCCGGTGGCGGGCCGTCGTGACGATCCAGCCGGCCGGCGCGGGCGGAACCCCGGTCTCCGGCCAGCGGCGCACGGCCACCGCGAACGCCTCCTGCACCGCCTCCTCGGCGACGTCGAGGTCGCCGAAGTGGCGGGTCAGGACGGCGACGGCCCGGCCGAACTCGGCCCGGAACACCCGCTCGATCTCGCTGCCGGTCATGCGACGGGGCGCACCTCGATGGACAGCGGCGCCAGCACCGCGGCCAGGCGCCCGCCCCAGCCGAGCGCCTCGTCGAGATCGGCCGCCTCGATGACGGTGAAGCCGCCGAGATGCTCCTTGCCCTCGGTGAACGGCCCGTCGGTCAGCAGCGTCTCCCCGTCACGGTCGCGGACCACGGTGGCCGAGGACGGGGGATGCAGCCCGGCCGCGAACACCCAGGCCCCGGCCGCCCTGATGTCCTCGTTCAGCTTCTCCAGCTCGGCCATGATCGGGCCCAGCACCTCGGGCGGCGGCGGGTCGCCGTCGGGCTGGTAGATGCTCAGCAGATATTGCGCCATGATTCCTCCTCGTTCCGCTTCTCACTGCCTACACGAACGGAAAGGGCGCGTTCTCTACATGTACGCCTTGTACGCCTGGGGAAATTTCATCTACGAGACCGAACTCGACCGCCGGCCCGCCTGGACCGATCCAGCCGTGCTCAGCGGCGAGCGGAACGTCGTCGACGACGATCTGACCATCTTGGACACCGGAACGCTGCTGGTCGACGGGCCGGGTAGCTTCTTCGAGATCGACGGCGAGCTGGTCGAGGGACGCGACCTGGCCGGGCGCGACCTGAGCGACAGCAAGTGGCGGGTGGCGCGCATCCGGGTGGCCACCGACGGCACCCGTGAGGACGCGATGCGCGTCATCGGCGAGATCGAGGAGGAGTACGACGACCTCATCGTCGACGAGAACCCGTCGGGCAACCCGCTGCCGGCCGGCGAGGCGGTCACCGTGTGGGACGACGACCACGGGCAGTGGGAGCTGGCGCTCGTCAAGCTCTGAATAAGGGGTGGAAGTGACCGGCGGCGTGCTGTTAGCGTCGCCGGACACCCACCGGAAGAGGACAGGCCGTTGTACCGCGTCAGCTGAGCTTTCTCGTTGTGACCTCCCGCGCGCGCCACGCGCTTCTTCGGCGTGCGCGGATCACCTCAGCAGATCGGTGCGTATATATGATCTTCCATCAGCTTCTGGACATCCGTCTTCCCGCTCCGTACGACGTCCGGCCGTCGAGCCTCTTCCGGCAGCAGTCCACAGCGGAGAAGTCCCGGTGGACCCGGCGGCGCCGCCCGCCGACGCTGCCGCCGTGGAAATACTCGCCGCCCCGCCGCGGTTCGTGGCGTGACGCGCGACGGCCGGGCCTCTGGGGACGGCGAGGGTAGACCGTCGGAGGCGCCTCCTCCGGGCGGCGCCTCCTTGAGGGCGGGCCTTCTCAGGCGGGGCCGAACCAGCGGGGGAGCTGAGCGGTCAGCTCCCGCTGGTCGGCGCCGGCCCAGGCGACGTGGCCGTCGGGGCGGAGCAGGACGGCCGGGAAGTCGACCTCGTCGCTGACATCGGTGACGTGGTCGACCCGGTCCGTCCAGCCCTCGGCCGACAGGTCACCGGTCTGGTCGAGCAGCAGGCCGCGGCCCGCGTGCTGAAGGTCGAAGAGGCGGCCGGCGTGCTTCAGGCGTACATCCCGCAAGCGTCTCCCGACCAGATCCTGCGCCGCGCCGAAGTCGTAGCGGACGGCGATCGCGGTGATCTTCGAGATCAGCCGCCGGTTCACCTCGTCGATGTCCATGAGATCGGAGAGCAGGCGCCGTACGGACTGCGGGCCCGGATCGGTCGACATCAGCTCCATCTGGGCCCGGGTGTTGTCGAGCACGTCGACCGCGACCGGGTGCCGCTCCGACTCGTACGAGTCGAGAAGCTCCTGCGGCGCCCACCCGGCCACCGCCGCCGCCAGCTTCCAGCCCAGGTTGAAGGCGTCCTGGAGCCCCAGGTTGAGGCCCTGCCCACCGGTCGGCGGATGAATGTGCGCGGCGTCGCCGGCCAGGAAGACCCGCCCGTCGCGGTAACGCTCGGCCAGCCGCGTGGCATCACCGAACCGCGACAGCCAGCGCGGCGAGTGCACGCCGAAGTCGGTGCCGGCGAAGGCCCGCAGCTGCCGCCGGAAATCGTCGAGGGCCGGAGCGGCCGTACGGTCCTCGGCCACCCCGTCGGCCGGAACGACCACGCGGTAGGTCCCGTCGCCGGAGGGCCCGAGCCCGAACCGCAACTGCGTCCGCCGCACCTCGGCCACCACGGCCGCGATCTCCTCGGGCGGCGCCGACGCCTCCATCTGCCCCAGCAGCGTCTCGTGGCGGGACGGCTCACCCGGAAACCCGATGCCGAGCAGCTTGCGCACGGTGCTGCGGCCACCGTCGCACCCGACGAGGAACTGTCCCTGCACCCGCGAGCCGTCGGCCAGCTCGGCCGTCACCCCGTAGTCGTCCTGGCCGAGCCCGGTCACCTCGGCCCCGCGCCGCAGCTCGGCTCCCGACTCCACCGCGTGCTCGGCGAGAAGCCGCTCCACCTCGGTCTGCGGAATGCCGAGAACGTATGAGTGGGCCGTGTCCAGCCCGTCGGGCCACTTCGTGCCGAGCCCGGCGAAGAAACCACCGAGCCGGAACTGCTTGCCCCGCTCCAGGAAACGCCCCAGCAGCCCGCGCTGATCCATGATCTCGATGCTGCGGACGTGGAGCCCCAGCGCCCGCACGTTCGGGGTCGGCTCGGCCTCGCGCTCGAGCACGACCACATCGACCCCGCGCAGCCGCAACTCCCCGGCCAGCATCAGCCCGGTCGGCCCACCACCGACGACGATCACCTCAGTCACGAGAACCACCCCGCTCCACGGTAGAGCCCGCCGGGCGATCAGAGGACGTACGAGGCGATCATCTGACCCAGCTGGCGGATGTCGGCGTTGGCCTTGAACTCGAGCCGGACCTTCCCGAGCCCGCTGAACCACAGGTCGAGCTCGGCGTCGCGGTCGAAGTTGCCGGCGGTCTCGATCGAGAAGGCCTGAATCTTGTTGTACGGCAGCGAGGTGTAGTCGACCTTCTTGCCCGTCATGCCCTGCACGTTGGCCGCGATGAGCCGCTTGTTGGTGAACGTCACGAAGTCCCGGGTGGTCCGGAACGCCGCCACGAGATGCTCACCCGGAATGAGCAGGGGCGCGACCTGCGGATGCACGGAGGCGGGGTCACAGGGATTGAGCTTGAAAACGGAGGGGCTGGAAAAGTCGATCACCGGCTTACGGTAACCGAGGCGGCGACTCGCCGGGTTCGGGTGAGAGACCCTCGGCACACCGGGAGAACATGGATGACATTCGGGACACGGGGCACCATGCAGCCATGGGATCGACATCGGTGACCGAGACGCTGGCCGGGTGGGAACGTGGGGCCCGGGCTCTCGCCCTGCTCGACGCCGCCCGTGAGCGGGGCTATCTGACCTTTCTGACCGAGCCGCACACCGCCGGGGAGGTGGCCGGGTTCGCGGGCCACGACGCCGGCGACGTGCTGGACGCCCTTGTCGCGCACGGGATCGTGGTGCGGGTGGACGGCAAGTTCCAGCTGGAGGAGCAGCTGGCCGGGGCCCTGTCGGCCTCGGCGCCGGTCGACTTCGCGGCGCAGATCGAGCGGGGCGCCCTGCTCGCGCGGCAGGTGGGGGACGTGGTTCGTACGGGCGCCTCCGCGGTGACCGCCGCCGAGAGCGTCGTCATCGCCCGGTCCGTCGCGCTGACCCCCAACGACGCCGCCCGGGCCGTGGTCACCCAGATCCTCGACGCCGTGCCCGAGATGCGCGACGCGATCACCGACGGCCGCCTGCTCGACGTCGGCAGCGGGGTCGGCGGCTTCGTGCTCACAACGGCCAGCCTGCTACCCGGCCTGCGGGCCACGTCGCTGGAGCTGATCCCCGAGGTCGCCGCCGTGGCCTCGGCGCGGGCCGAGGCGCTGGGGCTGACCGACCGGGTCGACGTCCGGGCCGTGGATGCCCGCGAGTTCGACGCTCCCACCCCGTACGACGCGGTCTTCTGGGCCCAGCCTTTCTTCCCGGAACCGACCCGGTCCGGCACCCTGGCGATGATCCTGCGCAGCCTCCGGCCCGGCGGCATCCTGCTCGTCCAGCAGCTCGACGCCGAGCCCACCGACGACGCCGCGCGCGCCGCCTTCACCCTGCCCCGCCTGGTCGCCCGGTCTCAGGGGCTGCCGTTCGCCCGGCCGCTCGACGGTCTGGTCGCCGAGATCGAGGCGGCCGGGTTCGAGCTGGTCCGCACGCTCGAGATCGATCTCGGGCGGATCGCCCTGCTTCGCCGGCCTTAGGGTCTGTTTTATAACTGAGGCGGGGCTGCGGCGTGGCCCAGCTTCCGCCTGGCGGCGTCCCGCGGAAGCCCGGTTACAACACCGGTAGCCGAGCTTCCGCGGGCCACCACCAGACGAAACCTGGATCTCGCCTCGCTTCCACCCCAGTTATAAAACAGACCCTTGGGCCTCGCCGGGGATACGCGACGCGGCGTGCAGCCTTGCGTTGCGAAGTACTGCCTGTAAGGGGGAACGTTTCGCGGTGCTTCCGCGTGTACCGGACATGGTGGCTTCCACAAGGAGGGCCGGCGAGGCGCCGGCCCTCCGTGATGTCGACGGCTTCGAGGCGTTCTACCGGGCCAATGTGGACCGGGTCTACCGCGCGCTGGCGGTGACCCTGCGCCGCGACGACCTCGCCCACGAGGCCGTCGACGAGGCGATGGCCCGGGCGTACGCGAGATGGCCGGTGGTCGGCGAGCTCGAGTCGCCGGCCGGCTGGGTCTTCCGGGTCGGCTTCAACTGGGCGACGTCGTGGCGGCGCAAGCTGCGCCGCGAACGGCCGCCGGTCGAGGACGACGCGCACCCCCACCACGGCCCGCCCGACAGCGCGATCGTCGCCCGCGATGCCCTGGCCATGTTGCCGGCCCCACAACGGGCCGTTCTCACCTGCCGCATCCTGCTCGACCTGTCGACCGCCGAGACGGCCGCCGCGCTCGGGCTCACCGAAGGAACCGTGAAGAGCCGCCTCTCCCGGGGGCTGGCCACCCTCCGATCCGCGCTGAGCACCGAGGAGTGATCATGGACGAGATTCCTCGCGACGTCGCCGTCGCGGTCCGGCAGGCAGCGGAGACGACCGTCGGATATCCGGGCGCGCTCGGCGATGTCTATCGACGGGCGGCGGGCCGGCGGCGCCGGCAGCGGTACGTCGGTGCCGTCGCCGGCTTCGTGACGGTGCTCATGGTGGTCGGCGCCGGCTTCGCGCTGCGGACGCGGGAACGGGCGAGCCTGCCGGTGGTCGAGCCGAGCCCGGTGCCCTCCCTCGCGCATGACCGGCCACAGCGGCTCCTGCTGCATCACGCCGCCGGCAGCTACAGCGGCGGCGGCCAGGCCGCCGTGACCATCGACAGGCGGGAACGCGTCGGAGAGTTGCTCGGTGACGGCCGTCTTCAGACGTACGCCGTCACGGGCACCGAAGGATGGAACGACTTCACCGTGCTCGACGACGGCCGCGTGGTCGCGCTCGGGCCGCGTGACCTGCCCCCGGGGGTGGAGATCACCGACGGCCCGGCACCCAACGGAGTCGCCATCGACCTGCTGGTCGTCGGGACGGACGGCAAGGTCGAGCTGTCGCGGAACGTCCGGCAGAAGAACCGACTGGTGACGCTGGCCGCCGCGACCGATACGACGGCGTATCTGTGGCGCCCCGACGGCTACTACGCGCACGACCTGGCGACCGGCCGGGAGAGCCTCCTGCTTCGGATATCCCAGCAGTTGATCGCGCTGGACAGCATCCCCGCCGCGGTCGCGTACGACGTGACCTCGAACATTTGCCACCCGCAGGTGAGGCAGGTGACCAGCGACGGTTCGATCAGGGAGTCGCGGCCGGTGAACCTGCCGGAATGCCAGTTGGTGTTCAGTCTGCGGCTCAACCGCGACGGCGACCGGCTGGCCGTCGGCTACCGAGGCCAGGACGGTTTGCGGGTAGCGCTGCTGGACCCCGAGGCCGGACGCGTGCTGATCGACCGCCGGGTCGCCGCCGCGCCGGGCGACGGCCAGGGGAGTGCCATCGAGCTGGCCTGGCAGGACGACCATTCCGTACGCGGAGCGGTGCTAACCCACAGCGGCACCCAGCGGCTCCTCATGCCGTTCACCGTGCCGTGAGCGGCGCCGGCCGGGCGACCACCAGTTCGCCCGGCCGGCCAGCCGCATCAGCGACGGCACGAGCACGGCCCGGATGATCGTCGCGTCGACCAGGATCGCCACCGCCGCCCCGACGCCGATCATCTGCAGGTACATGACCTCGCCGGTGGCGTAGAGCGAGAACGACAGGGCCAGGATCGCGGCGGCCGCGGTGACCAGGGGAGCGCTACGCCGCAAGCCGTCGAGAACCGCACGGGTGTTGTCGCCGTGCCGGTCGTAGCTCTCCTTGATCCGGGACAGCATCAGCACCTCGTAGTCCATGGACAGCCCGTAGGCCACGCAGAACATCAGGATCGGGAACGCCGGGTCGAGCGTGCCGATCGGCGTGAAGCCGAGAACCGAGGCGAACGCGCCGTTCTGGAAGACGACGACCAGCACCCCGAACATCACGGCCAGGCTGAGCAGGTTGAGCACCGTCGCCTTGACCGGCACCAGCACGCTGCGCGACATGGCGTAGAGCAGCACGAACGAGATCACCAGGATCAGCCCGCCGACCAGCGGGATCCGGTCGGTGAGGGCCGCGCGGAAGTCCGTCAGCTCGGCCGGGAACCCACCGACCAGGGCGCCGGGAGAAGCGTCACGCACGGCTTCGACCATTTCCGGTACGCCCGTGCCGGCCAGCGCCGCCCGCGACGGCACCGCCTCGACGCGCTGGAGATCGCCGCGCGCGAAACGCTCCGGGTCGGGCAGATCCCCGGCCCTCGTCCCGGCCACGAAGACCCCGGCCGGTGAGTTGACCTGGGCGATGCCCGCCACCCGGGACAGCGCGGCCACGTCGGGCCGTCCGCCGATCACGTACAGCGCGTCGTTGGCCTCGGTGTCGAAGCCCGCCCGCAACAGGTCGTACGTCTGCCTTGTCGACGCCGACGGCGGCAGCACCCGGTCGTCGGGCAGCCCGATCCGGAGCCCGAGCGCCGGCGCGCCCAGCACCCCGACGATGACCAGCCCCACCAGGGCGAACAGCACCGGCCGGCGCATGACGGCCGACCCGCTGCGATGCCAGAAGCCGCCGTCACCGCGGGCCCGGCCGCGGCGCCGGGCCCGGTGTCCCAGCACGCCGAGGGCGGCCGGGAGCAGCGTCAACGCGCCGGCGACCGCCACCGCGACGACGAGGACTCCGGCGTACGCGAACGATCTCAGGAACGGAAACGGGAAGACCAGCAGCGCCGACAGCGAGGCGGCCACGGTCAGCCCGCTGAAGACCACCGTGCGCCCGGCCGTGCCGATGGTGGCCGCGATCGCGTCGGGCACCGCCGAACCGCCGTCCAGCTCCTCCCGGAACCGCGAGATGACGAACAGGCTGTAGTCGATGCCGAGCCCCACCCCCATGACCAGCGTGATGTTGGCCGCGAAGGTCGACACCTCGGTGAAGCCGGCCACCACCCGCAGCCCCGCGAGCGTCCCGGCCACGGCGAAGACACCGATGCCGAGCGTGAGCAGGGCCAGCCGCACCCGCCGGTAGAGCAGCACCAGCAGTCCCAGCATGAGCGGCACGATCAGCAGCTCGGCCCGGGCGAAGTCCGCCGCCGCCCGCTCACTGACCTGACTGGACACGGCCTCGCTGCCACCCACCCGCACCGAGATCGTCTCACCGTCCCGGCTGTAGGCCGGTAGGAGCCGTTCCCGGATCTCCGTCCGGGCCGCCGTCGCGTCCCCGCCGACGTGGGCCAGGATCACCGCCGCCCGCCCGTCGGCGCTGCGCATCGTCGGATCGCGCTCCCGCGACCAGTAGGACCAGACATCCACGACGGCCCGGTCGGCCGCGAGCTCCTCGGCCACGGCGGAGGCGGCGGCCCGGACCGTGGGCGAGTCGATCCCGTCGGATTCGGCGGTGACCAGCAGGATCAGGTTGGCGTTGCCGGTGCCGAAGCGGGCCAGCTCCTGCTGCGCCCGCACGGACTCGGTGCCCGGCGCTTCCCAGCGACTGAGGACGAGACGGCTCATGGTGCCGGTGGCCAGGACGGCGGCGGCCAGCGTGACCAGCAGGCCGAGGATAAGGACGAGACGGCGACGGCGGTAGAGGATCATCGCAGGACTCCCGGTGTGCGAAAATACGAGCGATCGATCGTGTTTTTGAAGAATACGAGCGACCGCTCGTAAAAGGCAAGGGGGTCCGCATGCCCGTGCGACGGCAGGCGAGAGGCGAGCGCCGGATCGGCGACATCCTGGACGCGACGCTCGCACTGTTCGCCGAGGCCGGCTACGAGAAGACGTCGACCAACGCGATCGCCGCCCGCGCCGGCATGTCACCCGGTTCGCTCTACCAGTACTTCCCGAACAAGGACGCGATCGCCGAGGCCCTGTCGCAGCGCCTGCTCGAGGAGCTGCGAGCGGCCCACGCCGCCGCCTTCGACCAGGCGTCCGCCGCCGACCTGCCCCTTCCCGACCTGATCTCCCGCGTCGTCGACCCGCTGGTCGCCTTCAACGTCGCCAACCCCGGCGCCAAGGCCCTGTTCGGCAACACGGCGATGCCGGCCGCCCTGACCGCCACCGCCCGCCCGCTGCACGACGCCGTCACGGGCCGCGTGGCCACCCTGATCCGCGCCCGCTTCCCGTCCCTGCCCGACGCCGACGCAGCCCGGGCCGCCATGGTCAGCGTCCAGATCGTCGCCGCCCTGATGGGCCCGATCGTCGCCACCGACGGCGAGGAGCGCGCCGCCCTGGTCGCCGAGCTGAAACGCGCCCTGGTCGGCTACGTGGAGGGGCTCGCCTGAAGGAAGGCCCGCAGCTCGTCCAGGGCGGCGTCGAGCTCCTCGCCGGCGCGGGTGAAGTCGTCGCGGTCGTGACAAGTAGTCAGGGCCTTTTCCCAGGCCAGCATCATCAGGCCGCACTCCAGGCGTGAGCGTGGGGAGGTAGGCGGGCGGTCCAGACGTTCGCCCAGAGCCTCGGCCAGGGCGGTGACCCACAGGTCCTGCTGCTGCAAGTGGCGGCCGCGCAAGGCCGGCTCGTTGCGGTTGAGGCGCATCACCGTGGCCATCGTGGCCGGGTCGGCGGTGACCGAGTCGACGGCCACCTGGAAGGCCGCCCTCAACGCCTGCGCGGGGGACTCCGCGGTGGGGCGTTTTCGCAATGCGGCGGCGATCGAGGGGCCCACGGCCTCGATCGGCTGGAGGACCGCGTCCTCCTTCGTGGGGAAGTAGCGGAAGAACGTCCGTTCCGTCACCCCGACGCTGGCCGCTATGGCGCTGGCCGTCGTCGCGGCGAAACCCACCTCGTCGATCGAGCGCAGGGCGGCGGCCGTCAGCTCGGAGCGGATCGCCTCGCGCATGCGAGCTCGGACACCTTGGGGCTTCGGCGGTTCCACGCCGCCCATCCTAGCGCTACAGTCGGCCACTGACTCCGTGTCTGTCACTGACGCAGTTTTCGAGGAGGAGTGGACCATGACCGAGAAGATCACCATCGGGGACTACACCGTGACCGTGCTGCGGGACGGGTCCTCGTACCTGCCGCCGTCCTTCTACCCGGGCGCCGACTTCGGCCGCTTCCCTGGGCTGCTGGGGGAGAACGGCACGTACGAGATCCGGATCGGCGCCCACCTGGTCCAGGGGCCGGCCGGCACGTTCCTGATCGACGCCGGCGCCGGCGAGCTCGCCCTGCCGTTCCCGGCCGAGCTGGCCACCGAGCACAGCCCGTCCCACCTGGCGCTGGCCGGGAAGCTTCCCGCCGCCCTGGCCGAGGCCGGCGTCGCGCCCGAGGACGTCACCGCCGTCCTCCTCACGCACCTGCACCTCGACCACGTCGGCTGGATCATGAAGGACGGCGTCCCGTTCTTTCCGAACGCTCTCGTCCACTACGGCGCCGAGGACTGGGCGCTGCTGGACGGCGACGAACCCACGCGGGAGATCATGGAGGCCGCGGCCAAGGCGGGCATCCTGCGTCCCTACGGCACCGAGGACCTGCCCGGCGTGCGGGTCATGCCGGTGCCGGGGCACACGCCGGGGCACGTGGTCATCGAGCTGGCCTCCGGTGGGCGGCGGCTGTGGTTCACCGGTGACCTGCTCCAGTTCCCCGCTCAGCTGACCGACCGGGACATCCACTTCGCGACCGACACCGATCGTGAGCTGGCCACCGCCGAAAGGGTTCGGCTCTTCGCCGAGGCCGAGGAGCAGGGGATTGTCATCGCCCCGGCGCACCTGGGCGATCCGTCGTTCCGGCGGATCGCCCCCGGCGGCGGGTGGGTTCAGGCGCGGTAGGTGGCGCTGTCGAAGTCGGCGTACGCGCCCTCGGCGCCCAGGTCCTGCACCCACAGGCCGGTGAAGGCGCCGGTGAAGCCCCAGGCCGACGGCTCGCCGTCGACCACGTGGGCCGCGTACTCGTCCGAGAGGGTGGTCGCGTCCAGGGCCGGACCCGCGTCGGTCCAGCTCGCGGCCGGGCCGGGCTCACGGGCGTACGAGAAACGCAAGTGGGGACCCTCGAAGCGCAGGCGAAGTCCGATCCGATCGGCCGTCAAGGCCGAGCGGACGCCCGGCACCACCGCCACGCGGCCCGAGTCGCAGGACAGGAGGTCGACCACCGGCGTGCCGTCGTCGTCGGCCGTGACGTGCAGGAAGTACCAGTTGCGGGTGTTGTAGTAGGCGGTGATGCCGGCCAGCTGGCGGTAGTTGCGCGGGGTGAACTCCATGGTCGCCTCGAACGTGCAGTGCGCGGCGACGACGCGGCGGGCGACCAGGCTCGGGCGCTGCCGGCCCATGGGGGACTGGCCGCCGCGGACGCGCAGGAACGACGGGCGCGAGGCCAGGTCGACCCAGTCCGGCGCGGCCGGGCGGCGCAGCGTCGACCAGTTCACGCCGAGGGCCGGCTCGTCGAAGTCGTCGTGCTCGTTCTCCTCGGAAGAGACCGGGCGCACCTCGGCCACGGAGACCCCGCGCGGGGCCGGAAGCGAGTCGGCCGGCACGCCGTCGGTGATGCGCGGCCAGCCGTTGGCGGTCCAGGTGACCTCCTGGATCGCCGTCTCGCGGCCCAGCACGCAGCGGCCGAGCGGCGTGTAGGGGCGGGCCACCAGGTGGGCCAGGTACCACTGGCCGGCGGGTGTCCGCACGAGGCTTCCGTGTCCCGCTTTCTGCAAGGTGAGCGACGGGCGGCCGTACGAGGTCAGCAATGGTCCTGAGGGGTCGGCGAGGTAAGGGCCGAGCAGGTGGCTGGAGCGGGCGACCGTGACCTGATGCTCCCAACTGGTGCCGCCCTCCGCGGTGACCAGGTAGTACCAGCCGTCCTTGCGGTAGAGGTTGGGCGCCTCGGTGAGGGCGGCCCCGGTGCCCTGGAAGATCGTGTGCTCGGCGCCGACGAGGCGGCGGGCCTCCCGGTCGTACTGCTGGAGGGAGATGCCGGCGAAGCGGTTCCGGCCGGGCCGCCAGTCGGCGACCATCGACAGCATCCAGGTCGTGCCGTCGTCGTCGTGGAAGAGCGACGCGTCGAAGCCGCGGCCGTGCAGCGCCACCGGATCGGACCACGGCCCGGTCGGTGTCGGGCCGGTGACCAGATAGTTCTGCGGGTCCCAGTAACCACCCTCGAAGGTCGCCACGTCGGCGTAGAGCAGGTGGAACAGGCCGTCGTGATAGCTCAGGCTGGGCGCCCACACGCCGTTCGAGTCGCCGGCGCTGGTCAGGTCGAGCAGCCTCTTCTCGGTCAGGGCGCCGCCCATCGGCCGCCAGTCGACCAGGTTGGTGGAGTGGTGGATCCGCACGCCCGGGTACCACTCGAAGGTCGAGGTGGCGATGAAGTAGTCCGAGCCGACCCGCAGGATCGACGGGTCCGGATGGAAGCCGCTGAGAATCGGGTTCCGGATGGCCCGCCCCGTGATGGCACTCGTCGTCATCCTCGTAAGTTACGGACTCCGATGTAAGTTGCGGAAGTCCCTGCGGAAAGTCCTTGAGTTGTTCCAGAAAAGTCCGATCTAAAGTCCCGTGCGACGTGACCCTGTCCTGCTGGCCATGGCGGCCCTGACGCTGCTCGGTGGCGTGCTGTTCGCCGCCCTGCCGGACGGTGTGCCCCAGGTGACGGCGTTCTGGGGTCTCCAGGTGCCGTTCGACGCCCTGCTGGCGGTCGGCGCCTGGCGGCTCCGGCGGATCTCACCGGTCCGCTTCCGCCGGTTCTGGGCGATCATCGCGTTCGCCGGCGCCTGCTTCACCATCGGCGACTTCTCGCAGTTCATCACGTTCTCGTCCGACTCGATGAACGGCGGCACCGTGCAGACGGTGCTGTTCACGGTCGGCATGTGCAGCAACGTCGTCGCCTGCCTGATCTTCCCGCAGGGCCTCGAGAGCCGTCGCGACAAGAGCATCTTCTGGCTGGACGCGGCGACCGTGCTGGTCGGCGGCGGCGTCACCGCCTGGTGCTTCGCCTACAACACGGGCGACAACCAGTTCAACGCCGGCCTCACCGCGGCGCTGGTCGTGGTGGCCGCGTTCTGCGCGACCAAGGTGGCCCTCATCCCCGAGCCGCCGATGGCCCGGATCGCGGCCTGGCCGATGGTCGCCGCCTGCGGCCTCCAGGGCATCGCCACCTTCCTGCCCGGCGTCTTCCAGGACCCCCACAACCCCTGGGTTCTTGTCGTACGCCTCCTGCCGTCGGCCCTCATCGCGGCCGGCCCCCGCATCCAGGAGGTGCTGGTGCGCCGCGGCGGCTCCTCCCGCCGGGTCCACCGCCGCCCCTACAGCCTGTTGCCGTACGGGATGATCGCGCTCACCTTCGTCATCTTCTTCTCGATGATGCCGGTCCACGCGTCGTCCCAGCTCTGGGGCGCGGCCCTGGGCGTCGTCGTGGTGGCCTGCCTGGTCGCCGGCCGGCAGCTGGTGGCCTTCCACGACAACATGACACTGATCCGCCGCCTCGGCGAGCACGAGGTGCTGCTGCGCGAGCAGGCGTCGCTGGACGGCCTGACCAAGCTGGCCAACCGGATCACGTTCAACGAGCGGATGGCCGCGGTCGTCGAGAAGCAGGAGGCCTGCGTCCTGCTGATCGACCTGGACGACTTCAAGACGGTGAACGACACGATGGGCCACGCGGCCGGCGACGCCCTGCTGGTGGCCGTGGCCGAGCGGCTGCGCCGGTCGGTGCGCCGCGACGACCTGGTGGCCCGTCTCGGCGGTGACGAGTTCGCGGTGCTGCTGCCCGGTGCCGACGCCGGCATCGGGGGAGCCATTGCCGACGAGATCCAGCGGCTGCTCAACGAGGCGGTCGAGATCCAGTCCCACACGCTGTTCACCCGGGCCAGCATCGGCGTCGCCGCCGCGGCCGCCGGGCACGAGCCGTCGAGCCTGCTCAGCAACGCCGACATCGCCATGTACGAGGCCAAGGGCCGGGGCAAGAGCATGTGGGTGCGCTACACCGACGAGATGGGCGCCCGGATCAGCGCCGAGGCCGAGCTCATCCGCGAGATGCGCGAAGCCCTCGAGGGCGACCAGTTCGAGCTGGTCTACCAGCCGATCGTGCGCCTGACCGACCTGCGCACGACCGGGGTCGAGGCTCTTCTCCGGTGGAACCACCCCGTCCGCGGCCTGGTCTCGCCCGTCGAGTTCATCCCCGTCGCCGAGAAGACCGGCCTGATCGTGGGGATCGGCCGCTGGGTCCTGTGGCAGGCCTGCCGTCAGGGCGTGGCCTGGCTGCGCGCCAACCCCGAGGTGACGGGCATGTCAGTCGGGGTCAACGTGGCCGGCCGCCAGCTCAAGGAGCACGGCTTCGTGTCCGAGGTGGCCCGGGCGCTGGGTGAGACCGGCATGCCCCCGAGCTGCCTGACCATCGAGGTGACGGAGACGGCGGTCCTGGACGACCAGGAGTCGCTGGACGCCCTGCTGGCGCTGCGGGCGCTCGGCGTGAAGCTGGCCCTGGACGACTTCGGCACCGCGGCGTCGTCGCTGGGCCTGCTGCTGACCACCCCGGTGACGACCCTGAAGCTGGACCGCTCCTTCGTCGAGTCCATCACCACGGTCGGCCGCCAGTCGGCCGTGGCGACGGCGGTGAGCCAGATGGCGGGCGCGCTGGAGCTGTCGTCGGTGGCCGAGGGCATCGAGACCACCGAGCAGCGGGACCTGCTGCTGGCCCTCGGCTACGAGTACGGCCAGGGCTACCTGTTCTCCCGCCCGGTGCCGGCCGCCCGCATCAGCGAGATCATCGGCGCCCCCGCGTGGGTGCCCGGCGCCACGATCACGGGTTGACGCCTATCATTTCGCCATGGCGCGGCGGCTGATCTCCGGTCTGTTCGCCGTGGCCGCCGTCCTGGTGATGGCCGTCCCCGCGCGCCCGGCCGCCTCGGCGATGGACCGCCTGGCCGGCCCGCCCGCGGCCGCCGACCTGCACGTGATGACGTTCAACCTGCGCTTCGCCGACGACACGTGGGTGCGGAGGCGGCCCGTCATGCGCGCCCTCCTGACGACCGAGCGTCCCGACCTCATCGGCACCCAGGAGGGCCTGGTCGAGCAACTGGGCGACATCAGGGACGACCTGGCCGGCGCCTACGACTACATAGGACAGGGCCGCCAGGGCGGCGCCACCGGCGAGTTCATGGCCATCTTCTATCGCAAGGACAGGCTGACCCCGCAGACGTACGGCCATTTCTGGCTCTCCGACACTCCGCAGGTTCCAGGCTCGGAGACGTGGGGCGGCTTCGCGATCCGGATGGTCACGTGGGCCAGGTTCCTGGACAAGACGACCGGCACGAGCTTCTACGCCGTGAACACCCACCTGGACAATCTGAGCGAGTACGCCCGCGACCGCGGCGCGCACCTGATCCGCGACCGGTTGGCCGCGATGGACCTGCCCATAGTCCTGACCGGTGACTTCAACACAGCCGCACGACCGGGCAGCCCGGTGTACGACCTCATGGTCACCCGGGCCGGCTACCGGGACGCCTGGGCCGAGCCCCGAAAACGCGGCCCGGCGTACGGAACGTTCCACGCCTACCGCCCCCTCGTCCCGGACGGCCCACGGATCGACTGGGTGCTGACCACGCCCGGCGTCACGGTCTCGGCCGCGCTGATCAACCGCTATCACGGCGGCACCCAGTATCCGAGCGACCACCTGCCGGTACAGGTCCGGCTGCGCCTGCCCGGGTGAGCCGCGTCAGAACCTGGCGAAATCATAGGTGAAGCGCAACATCTCCGTCGTGATGTCGACGTCCGGCGCCGTGACCACAATCGCCGAGGCGACGATTTTCTCCCGCACCTGCCGGGCCTGCGCCGATTTCCACTCCATGCGGTCCCGGCACGCGCTGAAGCCGCCGTCGATCTCGTCCGGATCGCAGTCGGTCAGTTTGATGTCGGTGCCGGTGCAATCGAAGTCGCCGGTGTCGATGAACCCGAATGCCATCCGCTGGAAGTCGTACGAGGCGTCGGTGGTGTTGTAAACATTGAGATAGGCGCCGTGTCGAGCGCCGCAGACGCCGGCCGCGCCGTCCGGTTCGAATCTGAGCGCGTCCTCGTGCTGGGCCATGGTCTTGCCGAACGGGTACGGCCATCCCCCGAGATGGGACGGTCGCAGTGTTGCTCCGTCCTTGAGGACCACGGTTATGGCAAGGACCTTCTCGTCGCCGTTCACTGCCGCATGGATGTATTCACTCTCGCGGTCGAATTGGGCGATGAAGCCGTCTTGGATCTTGTCCTCCTTGTCCGCCTCCTGACTCAGGAGTTGTTTGAATCGTGCGTACGTGCCGCCAGGCTCCAGCTTTTCCAGTATTTCCTCCTCGCCTGCGGTCTGACGCGGGGGAATTCTTTGTGGCCGGATCGTCAGAACGGCGACAAGAATGGCGATGGCGATCACCAGGATGGAGGTCAGCATCAGAGACATCAGTCGAACGGGATGGCCGACGACGATGTCACGCCCGGCGGTGAGGGCTACCGATATCGATGGGCTCGTGCCCTCGGGCTGCGGGCCGGGACGGCTGCCGGAGCGCGCCTGCCAGACGTCGAGGATCTGGATGGCCGCGGCGCCCAGCGCGAACATGGCCAACCCGGCGGCCCATCCCCAGGTGAACTTCTCCGAGACCTTGTTGGTCGCGATGCCGATCGCCACGGACAGCGCCACCAGGAGCGTCGAGGTGACGACCTTGATGGCCCGGCTGTCACCCGACGCGACCATCTTCCGCAACGACCACCTTCGATCGGTCGAAGGCGGTCTCTCCACACTGTCATCGTCGCCGCGCGCGCGACTCTTGCCAAGGGGCGTCACCGGCCTGCCTGGTGTTCCGCCGTCCGGTTCGCGAACCGGGCGATGGTGTCGCCCAGCTCTTCGAGGAACCGGCAGCCGGGCCCCGGCGGTGTCGCCCAGCATGCCGGCGCCGGTCCCCACCTCGACCTCGACATGGCCGGTTTCGGGGTGTGCAAGGTTATGCCCGACGGCGCCCTCGAACCGTAGCGGGCTTTCCATGCCGTGGCCGATCTGTACGTGAAGTCCTGACCACGCTGAGCTATTTTTGAAAGGCATGATCCTTTCTTTGCCCTCGATCTTCGAGGCGCGGGATAATGGTTCATGGCGCAGCTGGGGTTCTTTTCCAGGTCGGTAATTGCGGCGATGCGGGATTGGTCGGGGGTGCCCAGTCATTCGCCGGAGATGTTGGGTTTCCGGCGCGAAAGTGCGGAGCGGCGGCGCTGGGGCCTTAAACGACGCCATGCGTTCAAGTTGTGCCGGTTGCACGGTTGTTCGCGGGTGTGCGGGGAGTTGGGTCTGCACGATCCAACCGAGCGGATACCGCCTTTGATATGGGATGAGGAGGTCAGCTGGGTGCGGCGCCCGGGTCGCGGCGCGGTGACTGGTGGGCACCCAGAAGTCGCACCTGCCGGCAGTGCGGAGAAGCCGGTTGAGGTCGAGCCGGCGGCGCGGGTCGAGGTGCGTGCCGAGCCGGTGGCGCAGGTCGGGGTGGAAGTTCGGGCGGAGTCGGCGGTCCAGGAAGGCGCGGTAGTGCGTGCTGAGCCGGCCGGTCAGACCGCAGCCGTGGCTCGGGCGGATTCGGCGGTCCAGGTTGGGGTAGCTGTTCCGGCTGAGGGGATGATGCGGGCTGAGCCGGTGACATCGGCCGGGACGGATGGTGGTCGCCGTGCGGGCCGAGTCCGCCGGGCGGAGCGGATCCTCGCCTTGGCTTTTAGCCCTGGGTGGCGGTCGCGGGTCCAGAATCTGGCCTTCCCACATGGCCTGAGAAGTCGGCGAACCATTGCTGCGCCACCTCGCTGTGCCAGCTCGGCATGCGGAGGTGGCCAGTTGAATTCCGGCAATGGGGGCGTGTCTAATTCTTTGTTCCGATCAGCATTGACACCGCTACGGGTTCTTCGAAGGTTTCGGGTAATGCCGCGCGGAGCCGGACCTCGAAGTCTGCCCGCTCGTCCGGGGCGGGGAGCTGGTCGATGGAGAAAGCGGAGTATAGGCCGCCGATCAAGTGCTCGAAGTCGATGGTGTCGACGTAATGAAATTGGTTTTCGATACGAGCAGGCCGGCCTCGGTCAAAAGCCTCGCGTAATGCTGCTGACTGGCCTCGTCCGTGCCGCAGGCGTAGTCGACGGACTCTCCGAGCCAGCTCTCCAGGAAGCCGCGCAGAGCCTGGGACCACGCGGCGTCGTGCAACCATGCCGGGCTTCCGTTGGTCACCACCGCTACCGAGCCGCCCGGGCGGATGTGGGGGACCAGATCTGTGAACAGCGCCTCGGCTTTCATCCGATGCAGCGCCTGTCCGGCCGAGCATGGCGCCTACGGCCGGGACATCGACGTCGGCGCCGAGAATCCAGGTCACGTTCCGCGCCCGTGACAGCTGCCGTGCTCGGGCCAGCATCTCCGGCTCGGGGTCCATGCCGACGACCGCGCGGGTGCGCGAGGCGATCGGCAGCGTCAACTGACCTGTGCCGCAGCCCAGGTCCAGTACGAGGCCGGAATTGTCCAGTTTCACCGCTGCGGCCAGAGCGTCGACCACCGCAGGTGGATATCCCCGCCGGAAACGCTGGTAGTAGTCGACCACGTCGCCCTGAAAGCCCAAGCCCGATCCCGATCCCACGCCGGGGAGCTTGCCTGTGGCGGAGCGACGACGGCCAGCAGTTTCGCTCAGCGGTGACGGCTAGGCGAAGACGATGGTGTGGTTGTCGTGGCGGATCACCCGGTCCTCGCTGTGCCAGCGGACTGCTCGGGACAGGACCGCTCGCTCCACGTCGGCTCCTCGGCGCTGGAGGTCGGCCACCGTCTCGGCGTGGGTCACCCGTACCACGTCCTGCTCGATGATCGGGCCCTCGTCCAGGTCCTCGGTCACGTAGTGGGCCGTGGCGCCGATCAGCTTCACGCCCCGCTGCTTCGCCTTGGCGTACGGGCCCGCTCCGATGAACGCCGGCAGGAACGAATGGTGGATGTTGATGATCGGGACGGCCAGTTCCTTGATGAAACGGCCCGACAGGATCTGCATGTAGCGGGCCAGCACCACGAAGTCGACGTTGCCCCGGAGCAGCTGGAGGTGCTGGGCCTCGGCCACCGACTTGTCGGGGCCGGCAGGGGAGGGCACGTGGAAGAACGGGATGCCGAACGACCGCACCTCGTCCGCCGTGTCCGTGTGGTTCGAGATGACCATCGCGACGCTGACCGGCAGCTCGCCCCGGCGGTGGCGCCACAGCAGGTCGAGGAGGCAGTGGTCCTCCTTCGACGCGAAGATCGCCACGCGCTTGGGCCTGGACAGGTCGCGCAGCGTGAACTCGAGGTCGAAGCCGCGGTCCATCTCGGTGCGCAGGTCGTTCTCGATCTCCGGGAGGGCCGCCTTGAGGCCGTCCAGGCTGAACACCGTGCGCTGGAAGAACGCGCCGCCGTGCGGGTTGTCGGAGTACTGGTCCAGCGACACGATGTTCGCCCCGTGCTTGCTGAGCACCGAGCCGACGGCGGCCACGATGCCGGTGCGGTCGGCGCCGTGCACGATGAGGACAGCCTGGTCACGGGGGCTGTCGTCGCGCGGGCGGCGGCTGGCGAGGGGCGCGTCCTGGATGAGCGTCACTGAGCAATCCTTCCGATCCGATCGTGGCGAGGGTACGCAAAGATCCGCCCGCTGCGGTCGATTTGTGACCCACCCGGCCTGACTAAATCGAGCCAGCTCCGTAAGCTACACGCATGCCGGAGGCCCGCCGCGCGACCCTGAAGGACGTCGCGGCGGCCAGTGGCGTGTCCCGGGCCACGGTCAGCTTCGTTCTCAACGACACGCCGAACCAGACGATCTCCGAGGCCACGCGCGAGCGGGTGCTCCAGGCCGTACGAGATCTGGGTTATGTGCCTCACGGCATCGCCAAAGCCCTGCGTGAGGGTACGTCCCGGCTGGTCGTCCTCTTCGTCGAGCACGGCCTCGAGGGCAAATACTCGCGCAGCTACATCCGCGGCCTCGACGACGAGTTGACCGCACACGATCACGTCCTGCTGGTCCGCCAAGGCCAGGTCACCGAGGCTTCCCACAAGCAGATTCTCGATGTCGTACGCCCGAGAGCGGCGCTCCGGTTCGGTGAGGCCTACGGCGGCGGCCGCGACGACGGGCTGGCCGCGCACGCCGCCCAGCAGATCGGATATCTGGCCGGAAAAGGGCACACCCGCATCGCCCTGGCCCTGCCGGCGGACGCCCCGCTGCGCGAGGTGCGCCTGCGGTTCGCGGGGGAGGCGGCGGCCGAGCTGGGCCTGCCGCCGCTGCTGCCGCTGACCGACCTGTCGCTGCTGCGCGAGCTGGTCGCCGACGGCGTCACCGCCGTGGCCGGTCACGACGACGACATCGCCATGCGGGCGCTGGTGGCCGCCCGCGACCAGGGCCTGTCGGTGCCGGGTGACCTGGCCGTGATGGGCTTCGACGACACCGAGTACGGCGCGATGGTCACGCCGTCCCTGACGACTGTTCACATCGACGCCGAGGCCCATGGGCGCCTGACGGCCCGGACGTTGCTGAGCATGGGCACGGACGGCCTGAAGGCGACTCCCGCCCGCGTGATCGTGCGGGAGTCGGCCTGAGTCAGCTCTTCAGCAGCGCCGCCGCCAGCTCGCGGCCGTGATCGGTCCAGGGCGCCGGCCGCATGGTCGCCGATTCGAGGCGTACGTTGACACGCCGCCCCTCGGCGAACACGGTCTGCCCGTCCTCGGAGGTCACGCGAAATCCGTACTCGGCGCTGGTGGTGCCCATCCGGTCGAGCCAGAAATGGACGGCGATCTCACCGGTGCCGGTGATCGGGCGGTGGAACGTGATGGCGTACTCACGGACGACGTTGAAAGCGTCGGGCGTGGTCGGGCGGCCGTTGGTGAACGCGACGCCGCGCTCCTGCCACCAGATCACGATGGCCCGCTCGACCAGGACGGCGTAGCGGGAGTTGTGCAGCACGCCCATGGCGTCCAGGTCGTCGAAGTGCACGGGCAGGCGCACGACATCGCCGTACGTCTCGGTCAAGGTCGTCATAGCGGCTCCGGAAGGATCGTGGGGTCGGTGGCGACGGCACGCAGGTGGCTGAGCAGGGCCAGCCGCGCGTGCCGGAAGGTGTCGTCGGGGCCGAGCGTGGAAGCCTGCATGACGGCGCAGACCCCCAGCGACTCGATCAGGAAGGGAAGGCTCCCGGCCGCGTCCTCGCGGAGCTCGCCGATCTCGACGGCCTCGCCGGCGAGCCGGGTCAGGAAGGCCATCCAGTCGGCGAGCTGCACGCCGAGCCGGTCGCGGAGAACGCCGGGCCGGGCGTTGAACTCGAAGTTGGCGTTGGCGAAGAAACACCCGCCGGGCAGCACCCGCGCCTCGTAGAAGGCGAGCCGCCGATCGTGCAGCGCCCACAGCCGCCGCACGCCCTTGGGCGCGGCCAGCGCGGGCTTGATGACCTCGTCGGTCCACTGCGCGCGGGCGTGCTCGATGACGGCCAGTTGCAGCGCTTCCTTGGACCGCCAATGCGCGAACAGCCCCGACTTGCTCACCCCGAGCGCGTCGGCGACCTGGCTCAGCGACAGCCCGTCGAGCCCGTTCACGGTCGCGAGCCGCAGCGCCTGATCGAGCACGGCGGAGCGCGTGCGCTCGCCGCGAACCAGTCTGCCGTCCACCGTCATGCCGTCGACCCTACAAAACGACCGACCGTTCGTAAATATTTGTGGCTGGCCTATGGTGTGGTGTGCCTCTCGATTACGACGCCGAGCTGCAACGGCACACCGACGCCCTGCGCCGGCACTGGAACCTGCACCCCGGCGACCGTGTCCTGGACATCGGCTGCGGCATCGGCCAGACCACCCGCGAGGCCGCCCGCCTGGCCGCCTCCGCCCTGGGCATCGACGTCGCCATCACCTCTTCCGCCGAGGGCAACGTCGAATTCAAACGCGGAGACGCCCAGACGTACGCCTTCACGCCGCGCTCCTTCGACGTGGCGATCAGCCGCTTCGGCACGATGTTCTTCGCCGACCCGGAGGCCGCCTTCACGAACATCGCGCGGGCCCTGCGCCCCGCCGGCCGCCTGGCCATGCTGGTCTGGCAGTCAGCCGACCGCAACGAGTGGGACGTGACGATCCGCCGGGCCCTTTCCGTGCCCGTCGCACCCGAGCCGTTCTCCCTGTCCGACCCGGCGACGGTCCGCTCGATCCTGGAGGCCGCGGGCTTCACCGACGTGGCGTTCATCGACGTCCACGAGCCCGTCTACTACGGCCCCGACGTCGAGGCCGCCCTGACCTGGGTCAGCGGATTCTCATGCGCCCGGGCCGCCCTGGCCCACCCGGAGGCCGTCGAGCGGCTGCGTTCGCTGTTCGCCGCCTATCAGACGTCGGACGGCGTGTGGTTCGACGCGCGGGCGTGGATCGTCACGGCGCGCGAAAGTAGTCACGCAGCGACGTGATCTCAGCGATGAAGACCTCGGGATCACCGAGCAGGTAGCCGGACCGCCCCCGCCGGCGCCCGCTGCAGTTCGACGACCCCGCGTCCTCGGCGAACAGCTCCGCCACCGCGTCGGGGTCGCGGGAGATGGCACCTGCGGAGACGTACCGCCGAAAGAGCTCCTCATGCGACAACGAGGTCACCTCTTGAACACAGGCAGGTAGTAGGTCTGTGCGATCGTGCTGTTGCAGTCGAAGATCCACTGCTGAACGCCGCGTTCCCGGGAGACGTACGGCACGTCCAGGCACTTGAAGCCCTTCTTCTGCCCGTCGGAGAGCATGCTCAGGAACTGGTACTCGGCTCGCTCCGCGCTGCGATACCGCGGCATCCAGAGCTGGGCGTTGTTGCCGTCGCAGCGCCACTGCCAGACCTTCGTACGGCTGGCCGCGTTCCCCCATTGGACGTCCAGGCACTTGCCGCTGTGCTTGTTGACCCACACGTAGCAGGGCAGCTCGTGGATGCTGATGAACGGCGAGCAGAACTTCACGAACAGCGGCCGCCACTGCTGGTTGGCCGCCCCGTTGCAGGGCCATTGCACGACCGGGCCACCGTCCGCGGTGGAGAAGGCGTAGACGTCGAGACACATGTCGTTGGCCCGGGAGCGGATCTCGTAGTAGCCGTTGTCCCGGGGAATGACCCCCTGGGCCGCGCTGGGCACCGTCAGCACCGCCGCGACCAGCGCCAGCACCATTCCGAGCCGTTTGACGAATGCCACCATGGGTCCACCTCGCAGAGCAGTTCGGGCGGGTGCGCCAAGGCAATGTATGCCGTCGTCCGAACAGAACGGCATCCCCCGATCGTGGTCGCCGCACCGCCCCTGGAGCCGTCCGATCGGACGGTCCGTTCCGGGACGCCGAGGGGGCATAGAGTTCGGGGCATGGGACGAGGACTGGTGCCGTACCTCTGCTGCGCCGGCGCCGCGTCGGCCATCGACTTCTACACCTCGGTGTTCGGCGCGGTCGAAGTGCAGCGCTGGACGGCGGACGACGGCCGGATCGGGCACGCCGAGCTGACGGTGGGCGGCGAGACGCTGTTCCTGGCCGACGAGCACCCGGAGATCGGCGTGCGCGGACCACACAGCATCGGCGGGACTGCGGTGTCGTTCGTGCTCAGCGTTCCCGACGCCGACGACACCCTGAGCCGGGCCGTGCAGGCCGGCGCCACCGTCGACCGGCCGGTGACGGCGCAGGACGACGGGGCCCGGTCCGGCTGGATCATCGACCCGTTCGGGCACCGCTGGAACCTGCACACCCCGGGCCCGGACCTGCCCGCCGACCAGCTGCGCGACCGGGTCGGCGACCGTTACACGGTCACCGGCGGCGGGGCGTGATCCGGGAGCCGAGCGGTCAGCGCAGGGCGGCCAACTCGTCGATCCTGTGTGGGGCGCCGCCCAGGAAAGCGTCGAGCGGTATCGGGCCGAACGCGATGCTCAGCGACGTCAAGGTGTAGTGCCAGTCGCCCGTGCCGCACGCCGACGACGAGCGGTTGTTGAAGCGCCAGCGCACCCATTCGCCGCGCCTCAACGTCACCGACGGCCGATGCCGGCGCTGCGGGAAGCCGAAGCCGTCGGGCACTCGCACGCGGAGCACGTCGCCCGCCAGATGTAGTCCGAAGGCGCGCGGTGTCAACGGGCGGACTTCCGACCGGGGCTCGAAACAGTTCTCCTCGCGGACGTCGACGTCGTGGAACAGCGGTGGGCGTCCCGATGGCAGCGGGAACGCGGGCGGGACCGCGTTCCGGAGGGCGGCGTTCGGGAAACCACGGGAACGCTTGCTCCACAACGTGACGACGCGTTGCACGATGACGTCCATGGCATTGAGGATGCCGCCATGGACAAGCGATTTACGGACGGTAGGCGCGGATCGACGGCAGGGCGCGGCCGGTGAAGTCGAACTGGGTCAGGTTGTCGTTGGGGGCCTCGGCTCCGGGCTCCCAGCCCACACCGGGGATCCACTCCGGCTCCCAGGCCAGGAAACCCCGGCCCAGTGATCCCGGCACGGCCCGCAGGACCTGGCGGACGCGCTCGTAGAAGGCGGCCTGCCCGGCCGGTGTGGCTGGGAACTGGGCCAGGTCGGGCAGGGTGGCCGGGTCGGTGACGATGTTGCCCCGGCCGTCGCCGTCCGCCATCGTCCACGGGTAGGAGATCTCGGCCAGCAGGATCGGCTTGCCGTATCGGGCGGCCGAGTCGGCCAGGTTGGCCTCGAGGTCGGCGATCGAGCCGTGCCACATGGGGTAGTAGGACTGGCCGAGGATGTCGTACGGCACGCCGTAGGTGGCGATGTTGTCGAAGAACCAGCGGGTGTCGCCCATCTTGCCGCCGCGGTCGATGTGCAGCATGATCCGGACGCGGTTGCCGGCCGCCTCGCGGGCGCCGGCGATGGCCGACTTGAGCAGGTCGGTGAAGGCCGGCCACTGCTGGGTGCCGTCGGGCAGGTAGAGCTGGCCGGCCGGCCACAGGATGCCGTTGGTGATCTCGTTGCCGACCTGGAGGATGTCGACCGGCGTGCCCTGTCGCGCGAAGTCGCGCAGCAGGTCGCGGGTGTAGGAGCGGATCTTCCCGACGAGGCCGGGCAGGTCCCGCGGCCAGCTCGCCGGGATGGGCTGCTTGCCGGGGTCGGCCCAGAAGTCGCTGTAGTGCGGGTCCAGCACGATCTTGAGGCCGGCTCTCTTGGCGCGGCGGGCCAGGTAGAGAGCCCGGGCCTTGTCGCTGTAGCCGTCGGGCGGGTCGACCCAGACGCGCAGCCGCATGTGGGTGGCGCCCTCGCGGGCCAGGATCTGCTCGGCCGGGCGCACCCGCCCACTCAGGTCGCGGTAGCGCACGCCGGCCTCCTCCAGCTGGAGAAGGAACGACATGTCGGCCCCGCGGACGCTCAGCGCCGGTGAGGCCGCGGACGCGGCGCCCGGCGTGAGCGCGGCCAGGGCGACCCCACCGGCGCCGCCCAGGAGGGCACGGCGGCTGATTGATGACATCGAGAACCTCCAATGCTTGTGAGCGCTCACGGTGCTCCGGGACAATGCGGAAGTCAAGAGGAGGGGCAGATGGTGGACGACGAGGCGCCTCATCCCAAATCGCGCGGTGCGGCCCGGCGGGCCCAGCGCCGGGGACCGACCATGGAGGACGTGGCCGCGCTGGCCGGGGTGTCGCGGGGAACGGTGTCCCGCGCCCTCAACGGCGGCGCCCACGTGAGCCCGGCCGCCCTCGCGGCCGTGCACGACGCCATGCGCAGCACCGGCTACGTCATCAACCAGAGCGCCCGCAGCCTCGTCACCCGGCGATCGGGGGCGGTCGCCTTCGTGCTGTCGGACGCGCCCGACCGGCTCTTCGAGGACCCGGTGCTGGGCGCCCTGATGCGCACGTGCACGCGGCTCCTGGCCGAGCGGGGGAGCAGCCTCATGCTGATGCTGGCCGGCCGCACCGAGGAGCGCGAGCGGGTGCTGCACTTCGCTCGCGGCGGCCACGTCGACGGCGTCCTGCTCGTCTCGATGCACGACGGCGACCCGCTCGCCGCCCAGCTGCACGAGACGCGCGTGCCGGTCGTGGTCTGCGGGCGGCCGCCGTCCCGGGGTCCCGCCTTCCCGTTCGTCGCGGCCGACGACCGCGACGGCGCCCGGCTCATGACCCGGCATCTGGCCGGCCGTGGCCGCCGCCGCATCGCCATGGTGGCCGGCCCGCAGGACATGGCCGGCGGCGCCGAGCGCCTGCACGGCTTCCGCGACGTGCTGGGCCGCCGGGCCGGGCGCCGCGACATCGCCTACGCGGGCGCCTACACGATCGAGGCCGGCCGCGACGCGATGACCCGGCTGCTCGGGACCTGCCCCGAGCTCGACGCCGTCTTCGTCGCCTCGGATCTGCTGGCCGTGGGCGCGCTCCAGGCCTTGCAGCGGGCGGGCCGGGCGGTGCCCGGTGACGTGCTGGTCGGCGGCTTCGACGACTCGGCGATCGCGCCGGCCACCACCCCGCCGCTGACCACGGTCCGCCAGCCACTGTCCCAGGTGGCGGCCGAGCTGGTCGAGGTGCTGACCCAGCTGATCGCCGGCCGTCCCGCGTCCTCCCGGGTGCTGCCGACCGAGCTGGTGATCCGGGAGTCCGCGTGAGCGCTCACAAGCCTCAGTCCAGGGCCGGCATCGTCGCCTGGCCACGGTCCGGCAGCAGGAACGGTGTGTCGATGTCCGGAGTGCCCTCGCCGATCGTCACCGCCGCCACCCCGGTGCCCGTGCCGGCGATCTCGCCGGTCGGGTCCTGGATGATGTACGTGTCCTTGCCGGTCCGGATCGTGTAGGTGGGCTTGCCGTTCGACTCGCCGGTCTCGCGGAAGCGGAACAACTGGTCCGGAGCCGCCGCGTCGCAGGCGACGGTGGTGACGGCGGGGGCCTTGGCCGAGACGCACAGGGCCTCGCCGCCCTTACGGATCTTCGCGGTCCGGATCCAGTACTGGTCGCCCTCGGGCGAGGTGCGGGTGAGCACGAACAGCGCGCTGTCGTCGAAGGCCTCGGACAGCCCGAGCTTCCCGTTGCCGAGGACGGCCACCCCCGACTCGCTGTTCTTGGGCAGCAGATAGACCTGCCGGGTCCCCGAGAAGACACCACCGGAGGAGGACGCGGCAGAGGAGGACGTGGCAGAGGGCAAAGGCGCGGCGGAGGAGGACGATGGCGACGATGACGGCGACGGGGGCGGCGAGGAGGTGGTCGTCGAGGAGGCCGAAGCGCCGGGCGAGGCGGCCGGGGAGGACTCGCTGGAGCAGGCCGCGACGAGCATCAGCCCCGTGAAGGCCGTGACGGCGGCGGGAACGCGGGCGATGCTGAAGTCGGTGCGCACGGGAGCTCTCCTCTGTGTCGGTTGCGAGCATCCTGCCCACCACCCCCACCCCCGCGGAGCGGACGACGACGGTCATGGCAGAAATAGGGGAGATCCTCCTGGCGCTCGCCGCCGTCCGCGTCTGGAACTACAAAGGCCCACCGAGGCTCCAGCCCATCGTCAACCCCCTCGCCGCGCTCATCCTGGTCACAGCCTTCGGCCTCGACGTCACGATCTCCAGGACCGCTTCGCTGTACGCCGTCACGGGCGCCGCCGCGATCGCCATCACCCTCGCCGTCGCGTCGCGGTTCGCGCCGGCCGGCCGGGCCGACGAGCACCCGTGGCGCAAGGCGCTGGTCGAGATCCCGCTGGCCGTGGTCCTCTTCGAGGAGGTGGCGTTCCGCGGCGTACTCCTCACGGAGATCGGCCCGTACTGGTCCGCCGCCCTCTTCGGGTTGTGGCATCTCCACCCGAAGGGATCGGCCGGCGCGGTCGTCTTCACCGCCGCGGCCGGCCTCGTCCTGGCCTGGGGCGCCGAGGCCGGCGGCTCTCTGCTCGTGCCCTTCGTCTGGCACTGGGCCGCCAACGGTCTGGGCGTGCTCTTCTTCCGGAAGCGCGACGCCGATCGCTGAGCTGACCGGGTAGTCACAAGGTCGGTGCTGTGGAGGGCAGCCTCGCGATGGTGGCCATGTGGCGCATGACCGGGATCGGGATGCCGGGATTCCGGGCGGCGTGTTGGCGCTGCCCGCGTGGAGCAGGAGGGACACCAAGGTGCCGGCCGATATCGAGGGGTTGAGCCACGCTCGCAGGCGTACGCGTTGATCGGTGTCGGCGGCAAGCCGCCGCAGCGACTCCGGCGAGAGGCGGTGGTCCTCGGCGGCGGCTCGGCGCACGATCGGGTCGGGGTCGTGGCTGAACTGTTCGGCGAGTGCGCTCGTGGAGGCCGGGTCGGCGAGGGCGAGGATCCGCATCCGGGGGTTGGGATCACCCGCGTAGCGCAGCAGCCCGTCCCGGGGGAAGCGGGGATGTGTGCGCGGCCGGCCGGGGAAGGACAGGCTTCCCTCCCACCATGCCGCCACCTCCAGGAGCATCTCGGGCGGGGCGTCGTCGCATGACTCGGCGAGGAAGAGCCGCACGATGCGGTCCTGGTCACGTGAGAGCGCCGCCGCCACGTCGGCGGGCAGGCGCGGTGCTCGTGCGACGCTGCGGCGGACCAGCAACTTCGGCGAGGCGGCGAGCCGGCGCATGGCGTCGGCGTCGTCGTGGAGAGCGCCGATCCACCAGAGCGCGGTCGTGACGTCGGCCGGGTCGATGTCGGGAACCTCGGCGGCCATCGCCTCGATGTCCTGCGGCGTCCGGGGTGGGACGGCGTCGGGGTGCGGAGCACGGCCGACGCCGCGGCCACCGCGGGAACGGCGCCGGGCGGCCAGTTGCTCCGCCGCCAGCTCCGCGAACATGTCCCGTTCTGCCGGATCCGGCGTGGTGGTGAGGAGCCGGTCCCACTGCGCGGCGGAAAGATGACCGGATTCGGCCGCGGCGGCGCGCACCCGCGCGGCGCCGTGGACGATGGCGGCATCCATGACTCCGGCCGGAAGGTCGTCCCGGTGGAGGAGGCCGGTCTCCCCGAAATCCAGCAGGTCGAGAAGCACGTCCTCGGGCGCCGAGCGGTTGAGTCCGAGCCCGAAAAGCCAGTCGAGAGCTGTGCGCCGGTCGAGGTCGGCCGTTGCCGTCAATCTGGCCCAGGCACTGTCGAGGACGTCGCCGGCATGTTTGTCAGTCATCGACCGAAGATTAGAAGATCAGGAGACCGGAGCAGCGGCTGACCCGGCTGGTCGACGCCGGCGGCCCGGGAGCCGCCGACGTCGACGGGGGAGCGGCGTCAGGGCTTGCGGGCCACCGCGCCGTACGCCTCGATGGTCTCGACCTCGCCGTCCGGGCGCCAGGAGCTGATCTGCACGACGCCCGGCTCGATGATCTCGAAGCCGTCGAAGACGCTCTCGATCTGGGCCGGGCTGCGCAGGATGTACGGCACGCCGCCGCTCTCGGCCAGCTTGCGGGCCCCGTCGCGGACCGCCTCGGTGGTGTCCGTGCCGTCCCAGAAGACCAGGTAGCTGCCCGACGGGACCGCGTCCATCACCGTGTTCACGATCTCGCTGATGCGCTTGAGGCTCGGCTCGTAGCCCATCACGCCCATGAACATGACCGCGACCGGCTGGGTGAAGTCGAGCGGGCCGTCCGCGTCGGCCAGGATCTTCTCCGGGTCGTGGTAGTCCGCGTGGACGTACTGGGTGACGCCCTCGTCCGTCACGCTGACCAGCAGGGCCCGGGCGTGGGCCAGCACCAGCGGGTCGTTGTCCACATAGACGATGCGCGCCTCGGGCGTGATGCCCTGCGCCACCTCGTGCGTGTTCTGCATCGTCGGCAGGCCCGTGCCGATGTCGAGGAACTGCTTGATGCCGGCCTCGGCGGCCAGGTGGCGGACGACCCGGATCAGGAACTGCCGGGACAGCCGGGCCATCACCGCGATCTCGGGGTAGACCTGCGCGACCGCGTCACCGGCCGCCCGGTCGGCCGCGAAGTTGTCCTTCCCGCCCATCCAGTAGTTCCACATCCGGGCCGCGTGCGGCACGTTGGGCTGCAGGTCGGCGGAGGCTTCGTCCGTCATTTGTCCCTCTCCTTGTCATCGAATGCCACGTCGTCAGCGATCTTGCGAAGAATCAGGGGTGTGTCGTCCGGCGGCGCGGCGTCGATGATCAGGCGGCTGAACGCGGTCGCGTAGTTGTCGAGATCGTCGTGCTTGTCCAGGTAGACGGCGCTGGTCAGGTGCTCGATGTAGACGACGTCGTCGAGCTCCTCGTGCGGGAAGCGCAGGATGCTGAACGCGCCGCCGGCCGCCGCGTGCCCGCCCGAGTCGAACGGGATGATCTGCAGGCGGATGTTCGGGTTCTCGGTGGCGTCGATCAGCGAGAGGATCTGCTCGTGCAGCACCTCGCGGCCGCCGATGAGCCGGCGCAGCACCGCCTCGTCGAGCACGGCCCACAGCTTCGGGGCGTCGGGCCGGGTCAGGATCTGCTTGCGGGCCATCCGTAGTTTGGCCCGGCGCTCGACCTCGGTCGTGCTGGGACCCTGGTGGCCGAGCCGGATGACCGCGCTGGCGTACGCCTCGGTCTGCAGCAGTCCGGGGACGAACTGGATCTCGTACGTCCGGATGAGCTCGGCCGACTGCTCCAGGTCGAGGTAGTTGGTGAACCAGCTGTCGAGCACGTCGCCGTAGGTGCGCCACCAGCCCGGCGAGTTGGCCTCGCGGGTCAGTTCGAGCAGCCGGTCGTGCTCCTGCTGATCCTCCACTCCGTACAGGACCAGCAGGTCGGTGATGTCGCGGGGCTTGAAGCTGACCCGGCCCAGCTCCATCCGGCTGATCTTGGATTCGGACGCGCGGATGCGGTAGCCGGCGTCCTCCCGGCTGACGCCCTTGGCCAGGCGCAGCTCGCGCAGTCGGGCGCCCAGCTGGAGCCGGCGCACGGTGGAGCCACCGCTGTCCTGTCTCCCGGTCACGTTGACCTGCTTATCAGGCTCTGAGCTCGCACGCTACGGCTTGCGGCCGACGGCGCAGAACTGACTGATCTCGGTTTCGCCGGTCCGCCAGCGGGTCACCGGCACCACGCCGGGCTCCACAAGCACCAGGCCATCGAAGAGCTTCGCTATCCGCTCGGGGCTGCGCAGGTGATACTTCGGGTTGGCCGACACATTCCAGATGCGAGTGGCCTCGGTGGTGGCCGGGTCGGTGTCGGCGCCGTCGTACATGGCCAGGAAGCTGCCGCTGGGCAGGCCGCGCATCAGGCGGTCGATGATGTTCTTGGCCTTGTCGTCGCTCTCGATGTGCCCGAGCACGCCCATCAGCGTCACCGCGACGGGCCGGGAGAGATCGAGCGTCGCGGCGGCGGCCCGGAGGATCGCCTCCGGGTCTCGGAGATCTTCGTGTACGTAGTCGGTGGCCCCCTCGGCGGTGCTGCTCAGCAGCCGGCGCGCGTGCGCGAGCACCAGGGGGTCGTTGTCGACGTAGACGACACGGGCGGCCGGGTCGGCCTTCTGCGCCACCTCGTGCGTGTTCTCGGCGGTGGGCAACCCGGTGCCGATGTCCAGGAACTGGGTGATCCCGGCCTCGAGCACCAGGTAGCGCACGGCCCGGGCGAGAAAGGCGCGCGAAAGCTTGGCGTGCTCCGCGAGCTGCGGCAGCGTGGCGATGATCTGGTCACCGACGGCCCGGTCGGCGGCGAAGTTGTCGGTGCCGCCGAGCAGGTAGTTCCAGATCCGTGCGGTCTCCGGCACGTTCGTGTCGAGCCGGTCGATGTCCTCAGCCACGCGACCATCCTTTGTGGAGATCCACGACGAATGATCGACAGCATACTCACGCCCGGGCCGGGTCAGTCTCCACCCGGTCGGCTATTTCCTTCACCCGCTCGGCGCATTGAGCTTGACAAGTCCACAATCCACCAGATCGTAGACACCCCTGGCAAGCCCGATGGTGGGCCGGCCTGAGCGGTCAGTGGAAGGCGGGGGTGTTCTCCTTCAGCCACTCCGTGTAGGTCTGGGTGCCGCGGGGGCCGTCGCCGGTCGGCACCAGGCCGCCGGCGCTCATGCCGCCCGGGAAGTAGACGGGCAGGATGGGTCGGCGGCGGGCTCCTCCGGCCGCCATCAGGCGTCGGGCCATGTCGACCAGGGTCTCCAGCCGAGGGCCGGCCAGTTCGGGGGCCATGGCCTGCGGGGACTCCAGGGCCACGCCGGCCAGGTGCTCGCCCACCTCGCGGACGGCGATGGGCTGGACCTGGCCCGTCGGGACCAGGGCGAGCGGGCCCGGGACCGAGGACAGCAGCTGGCCCGCGAACTCGTGGAACTGGGTGGCCCGCACGATCGTCCACGGCAGGCCCGAGGAGCGGACGATCTCCTCCTGGCGGAGCTTGCCGGTGTAGTAGCCGTTCTTGACGCGGTCGACACCGACGATCGACAGGGACACGAAGTGACGGACGCCGGCGCGGGCGGCCGCCGCCGTCAGATTGGTGCCGGCCTTGTCGAAGAAGCTCACCGCGACCGCCTTGCGCTGGGTGAGCACGTTGCTGACGTCGATGACGATGTCGGCGCCGGTCAGGGCCGCGTCCAGGCCGGCGCCGGTGAGCAGGTCGACGCCGGCGGCGCGGGACAGGACCACGGGGGAGTGGCCTTGGGCACGGACCGCCTCGACGACCTGCCGTCCGGCCAGGCCGGTGCCGCCCGCGACGGCAATGCGCATTGTTCTCATGTCAGAGGGACGAGACAGCCCTCATGAACGTGACAGTGACCCGCGGCACAAGGGCGGCTGTCACGAAACCCGCCGACGGCGCGTCCATGACGCATGACACCTGTGAAAACGTGGCTGCGCGGCGGCCTGCTGACCTTGGCCGGGCTCCAGACGATCGCCTCGGTCTGGCAGTACTTCTTCCCCCGGGCGTTCTACGACCACTTCCCGACGGTGAAGCTGGACCCGCCGTACAACGAGCACCTGGTGTCGGACGTGGGCGGGCTCGGGCTGGCGCTGACCGCGATGCTGTACTTCGCGGCCGTGGTCATGGAGAACAAGGTCGTCATGTCGGCCCTGATCGGCTATCTGATCTACGCCGCGACGCACTTCTTCTTCCACGTCACCCACTTCGGCAACTTCTCGCTGGCCGAGGCGCTGGGCGTGGGCACCGGCCTGGGGATCGAGGTGGTGCTGGCGGTGCTGCTGCTCTACGTCACCTGGTCTGTTCGTGGGGCAGCAGATAACGCCACGTCGCGGCCACGTAGCTAGCGGGGCCGACCCGGTACGCGGGCCAGACCGTGCCGGTGGCGCGGGGGAGCCGGCGCTGAACCTCGAGCGCCGCCGAACCGCGGAGCCGTTGCTCCGCGTACAAGCCGGCCGGCGGCGCTTCGAATGGCCAGACATCCGGAGAATCGGGCTGATGGTCGATCTTCACGGTGGCCAGAAGAACCGCGGGCGGACGGTAGATCTCGCCGTGGAGGGCTTGGCGGCGCAAGCGCTGCACCCGGTCGTGCAGATCGTGGAAAGCGGGCGGGAACGACACCACCGGTCCCGCGTCGAGCCGGGCGCGGAGATATCTGTCGGCGGCGACCCACACCCGTACGTCATGGAAAGGCCTGTCGCTCCGGGTGGTGTCGACCGGAGTGCTGAGCGCGTCGAGGGCGTGGATCCGCAGCGCCCGCACCTCGGCCGCACGGAGGCGCAGGCTGGCCGCCGCGTCGGCGTACGCGGTGCCGTCGTCGTGAACGACGAGCGGTGGAGGCTGGAAGAGGGCGGCGCCCGGCTCGAAGAAGCCGCCGGGCCGGGACCACTCGAACATCGGCCGGCTGGGTACGTCTGCGGCGCCGATGGCCAGCAGGGAGAAGGCGCCGGCGGCGGTGGTCAGGAACGTTCGGCGGTCCATGCGATCAGACTAAACGGGCAAATCGGCCGCCGGGCCGGGTGGGGCAGAATGATCGGCGTGCGAGAAGTGGTGGATGGGGTCTTCGAGCTGAGCCTCGGTTTCGTGAACGTGCACCTGGTCGTCACCGACGACGGTGTCGTGCTGGTCGACACGGGGTTGCCCCGCAACTCCAAGCGCATCGACCGCGCCCTGCGCGAGATCGAGAAGACCATCGGTGACGTACGGGCCGTGCTGCTCACCCATCATCACGCCGACCACATCGGTACCGTGGCCGACGTGCGCCGCCGGTCGGGCGCCCGGGTCGTCGCCCATGCCGCGGACGCACCGGTCATCACCGGCGCGATCACCGGTGAGCCTCCCCGGGGCCTGGCCAAGTTCGCCGTACGGCTGATCGGCACCCCCGAACCGACCAAGATCGACCAGCTGATCACGCGGGACGAGAGCAGCCCCGTGCCGGGCTTCACCGCCCTGCACACCCCGGGGCACACCCGGGGCCACGTCTCGTACCTGCTGGACCGCGACGGCGGCGTCCTCTTCGTGGGCGACACCGCCGGCGGCACCCGTGACGGCAAGGTGGTCCTGGGCCCCACGCAGGTCTCGGCCGACCCGGCCGAGCAGGAACGCAGCATCGCCAAGCTCGCCACCTACGACTTCGAGCACGCCGTCTTCGGCCACGGCCGGGCCGTCACCGGGCGGGCCGTCGAGCGCTTCCGCGAGTACGCGGGCGCGCGCTCAGCCGGCGACGACGGCGCCGCCCCGGAGGGTGACCCCTCAGACGGCGACGCGGAAGGGCGGGCCTGAGGTCGGCGCCACGAGCCGTACCACTTCCTGCTCCTCCTCGATCGGCAGCGGCGCCGCGCCGGCGCCGGCGATCGGGCGCGGCCGGCGAGGGACGTGCGGGCCCGAACTGCCGCCCCGGCCCGGGTAGACGTAGAGACCGTGCACCGGATCGGGCACCGCGTCGAGAGCCGCCGTCACCAGCGGCAGGGCGCGGAACGCGGTCCAGCGTTCGTCGCCCGCGAACGCGATCTCGAACAGAACGCCCCACGTGTGGGTGTGCCACTCCCACTGATAGGCACCATGAGTGATGGCGGCCTCCGTCAGCGCTGAGCCCAGCCCGTCTCGCCAGGCGCGCGCGGAGCCGCCGGGCCCGTCAAGGACCTCGATCGACCACCAGCGCAGTTCCATGAGGCGACTGTAGACCCGCAGCACAAGATCTGACACCAAAAGAAACGATCAAGAAAAGCACCCGAATTGGGGAGGCCGATTTCTCCATTCACTCGGCCGATCGGATGGTTGTGCCGTTACCGGGCGCGTTGAAAAGTGTTTATCGGAAATCACCGAATAGCGAGCGTATCTGTCGGGGGGACAGGGATGAAATTCACGCACGCGCTGACCGCGTCGGCCGCCGCCGCGACCGGCCTGGTGACCGTACTGGCCGGCGTTCCGGCCTATGCCGGAGGCGGTGGCCATCACGGCCCGCCGCCCGTCCGGACGATCACCAAGGGCCTCGACGGGCCGTTCGGCCTCGATGTCTCATCGCGCCACGCGCTGGTCGCCGAGGGGGACTCCGGCGAGATCACCGCGGTCGACCTGCGCAACGGCCGTCAGCGGACGCTGATCTCGAAGCTGCCGGCACCGTCCGGCGTGACCACCGACGGCCACCGGATCTACATCGCGCTGGGCGGCCCGGCGCCGGACGGGCCGCCACCGCCGCCGTCGAAATACAAGCCGGCCACGGTGCTGGTCGCCGACAAGAACGGCAAGAATGTCCGGGTCCTGGCCGATCTGCTGAAATACGAGCTGAAGCACAACCCGGACAGGCAGAAGCAATTCGACGCCAAGGGCAAGCCGTACGACGCTCTTTCCAACCCGTTCAGCATCACCTCCACGAAGTGGGGCCTGCTGGTCGCGGACGGCGGGGCGAATGATGTTCTGCGCATCAATCCGCGTACGGGAAAGGTCTCAACTTTCTTCGTGCCGCCGAACCCGCGGACGAAGGAATGCCTGAAGCCGGACGCGCAGGCCAACCCGGGCACCAAGGGCTGTGACTCGGTCCCGACGGGCGTCGTGGCCAGCGGAAAGTACGTCTACGTGTCCACCCTGGGCGCCGAGAAGCCGCGGGCCGCGTCCATCTGGAAGCTCGACGGCCGCACCGGCCGGGTCCTGAAGGTCTGGCACGGCTTCACGTCACTGACCGGCATCGCGGTCGCGCCCAACGGCACGCTGTACGCCTCCGAGGTGCTCTACGGCATGCCCGCCGGCCCGACGCCGCCGCCCGGCTTCGACCCGTCCAAGGTCGGCCGCCTCACCCGCATCCAGCACGGCAAGGTCACGCACGCCCAGGTGACCATGCCGACCGGCATCGAGTACGCCAACGGCAGCCTCTACTCCACCGCGTGGAGTACGGCGAGCTTCCTCGGCCTCAAGAAGGCGGGCCAGGTGGTGCAGGTCAGCCCGAAGGCCTTCCGCTAGAAGCCTCAACAGGAGCGGCGCGCCTCTCCGACCGGCGCCGCCCCCGGCGGCCGGGGTGACGACAAGTCACCCCGGCCGCTGCGTCTGTACGATCGGACACCGTGTTCACCCCGTACAAGATCTTCCGAATCGCCGCCGTGGCCGAGGCCTTCTCCTGGGCCGGCCTGCTCGTGGGCATGTACCTCAAGCGCGTCACCGAGACCACCGACCTGGGCGTCTACATCTTCGGCCGGGTGCACGGCCTGCTCTTCGTCGTCTACATCGCCGCCGCCGTCTGGACCGCCCGCGCCGAGCGCTGGTCCCTGCTGCGCACCCTGGTCGGCCTGGCCGCCTCCATCCCGCCTTTCACGTCGCTCATCTTCGAGCGCTGGGTGGCCAAGCGCCGCCCCGCCACCGGGGAGCTCACCCAGGCCTGAGCCGAATAGGTGAATGGCGTGGGGAACGAATCCGGCATTAGGCCGCGAAATGGCTCGGGGAAGGCTGGGAGAGCGCGATCCTTTCAGCGACGCATTAAACGTGTTGCCTGGCGGGCGCGCTCCCATGCAAGGTCATGACGCCGGGTCGCCCACGAGCCGGTCGACGGGCCTGGGCAATAACGGATATGCCGGTATCGGGGGTGCGTATCCCGCCAAAACCCTGACCCGCTCGTGGCGACACCCGTTCTCTTCCGTGCGTTCCTGGGGCGACGTACGGCCCTTTGTCGTGCTTTCCGCCGCCGGATAGAATCGCCGCCTGAGATCCAAGGGGGCGGGCCGACGTGTTGCGGATTCACTTCACGCCGGAGGATGTCGGGCGGGTGCGGATCGCCGGCGAGCCCGATCCGCTCTGGGAGACCATTTTCAGCGTCTGGCGGCTGCGCCGGCCCGGTCCCGAGCTGATCTACGGGCGCTGGCGGGAGCACGCGTTGCGGGCCAGCCGGCGTACGGACCTCGAATTGCTGTTGCCCCTGGTCCGTGGTGCTTACTACCCCGACTTCCTCACCCCGGCCGAGGGTGCTCAGGGTCTGCCCGCCGCCCTCGAGGCCGTGCTCTCCACCCCGGCCACCCGGCTGCGCGAGGAGATGCGCGAGCTGGTGCGCGCCGGCGGTCCCACCCCGTCCTGGATGGGCCACCTGGCCGACGGTGACCGGGCCATACTGGAGCGGCTGGCGGGAGCCCTCCGGTCGCAGTACGACTCCGCCGTCGCCCCCTTCTGGGACAGTGCCCGCGCCCAGATCGAGGCCGAGCGTTCCCGCCGCGCCCGGGTCCTGCTCGACCAGGGCGCCGAGGGCCTGCTCGACAGCTTCCGCCCGCAACTGCGCTGGGAGCCGCCGGTCCTCGAGGCCGACGTCCCGTTCGAGCAGACCATCCACCTCGACGGGCGTGGCCTGCTGCTCGTGCCGTCCTATCTGTCGTGGGGCACACCTGACGTCCTGCGCGACACGACGCTGCCGCCGGTGCTGGTCTATCCGATCGAGCACGACCTGACGCTGCGGGCGCCGGGTGAGGCGACAAGCTTGGCCGCGCTGATCGGGCGTACGAGAACAAGCCTTTTGGAATCTCTCTCCGACCCCCGCACCACGTCCGAGCTGGCCCGCCGGGTCGGGGTGAGCGCGGCCAGCGTCAGCCAGCACACGGCGGTGCTGCGCGAGGCCCGCCTGATCACCACGAGCCGGGCCGGTAAGGCCGTGGTGCACACGCTCACCCCTTTGGGTAACGCCCTGTTGAGCGACCTGCCCTGACCACGCCTACCATCGAGTGATGTGAATCACACGAAGGAGGCGACATGGCCGTCGATGTCGAGAAACGCCTGCTCGGTGGGGCCACGTACCGCAGTCTGGGTGAACAGCAACTGTCACCGGCCGAGGAACGCTTCGAACGCGGCCGCCGCACGGTCGGCCTCTTCCTCGCCCCGGTCGTCACCATCGTCTTCCTGGCCCTGCCGCTGAGCATCCCGCCCAGCCAGCAGGTGCTGGCCGGCGTCCTGCTCGGCGTGATCATCCTGTGGGTGACCGAGGCCGTGCCGATCCCGGTCGGCGGCCTGATCGGCGTCGGCCTGATCGTGGTCTTCGGCGTGGCCGAGGCGGCCGACGTGCTGGCGCCGTTCGGCTCGTCGACGGTCTTCACCTTCATCGGCGCCTTCATCCTGGCCCAGGCCATGCTCAAGCACGGGGTGGCCCGCCGGTTCGCGTTCCGCATCCTGTCGCTGCCCGGCATCGGCCGGTCCACGGTCCGGGTCATCGTGGCCTTCGGGGTGATCACCTGCCTGCTGTCGGCCTTCGTGTCGAACACCGCGACCGTCGCCATGCTGCTGCCGACCGCGCTCGGCATCCTCGCCGTGATCGCCAAGATGATGCAGGACCGCGGCTTGGTCGGCGAGGGCTTCGACCCGACCCGGCTGCGGGTCGGCGCCGCGCTGATGCTGATGCTGGCGTACGGCGCCAGTGTCGGCGGCCTGCTCACGCCGGTCGGATCGCCACCGAACCTGATCGGCCGCGGCCTGATCGAGGAGGCGACGGGGGAGAAGATCTCCTTCGCCCAGTGGATGGCGCTCGCCGCGCCGATCTGTCTCTGCATGTTCGCGGTCCTCGCGGTGATCCTGCTGCTGCTCAACAAGCCGGAGGTGCGCCGGATCGAGGGCGTCGAGGAATACATCGCGGGGGAGCGGGCCAAGCTCGGCAAGTTCAGCCCGGCCGAGCGCAACACGGTGATCGCCTTCGTGGTCACGGTCGCCCTCTGGATCTTCCCCGGCGTCGTGGCGGTGGTGGCGGGGACGGACTCGAAGGTGTACGACGTGGTGAGCGGCCGCCTCAACGAGGGCGTGGTCGCCGTGCTCGGCGCGTCGCTGCTCTTCCTGCTGCCCACCTCCTGGCGCGAGCGCGAGTTCACCCTCAACTGGAGCGACGCCCAGCGCATCGACTGGGGCACGATCGTGCTGTTCGGCACCGGCATCATCTTCGGTTCGCTGCTGGCCGACACCGGCCTGGCCGAGCGGATCGGCACCTCCAGCGCCGACGCCCTCGGCCTGAGCAGCACGTTCGCCATCACCGCGTTCGCCGTCGTGCTGGCCATCATCGTCTCCGAGACGACCAGCAACACCGCGTCGGCGGCCGTGGTCGTGCCGATCATCATCCCGATCGCCGTCGCGGCCGGCGTGAACCCGCTGGTGCCGGCGCTGGCCGCCACCTTCGCGGCGTCGTTCGGCTTCATGCTGCCGGTCTCGACGCCGCAGAACGCCGTGGTCTACGGCTCGGGGGTCGTCCCGATCACCACGATGATCCGGTCCGGCGCCTCGTTCGACGTGCTCGGCGCCCTTCTCATCCTGCTCCTGCTGCCGCTCATGGTGGCCGTGGTCGGGCTCGGGTGAGCGCGATGACGCAGCGGATAGCGGTGATACCCGGCGACGGCATCGGCATCGAGGTGACCTGGGCGGCCCGGCAGGTGCTGGACGCGGTCACGGCCAAACACCGGATCGACCTGGCGTACGACGAGTTCGACTGGTCCTGCCAGCGCTACGCGGCGGCCGGCGAGATGATGCCGGCCGACGCCATCGAGCGGCTGCGGCCGTACGACGCGATCCTGCTCGGCGCGGTCGGCTGGCCCGGCGTGCCCGACCACGTGTCGCTGTGGGGTCTGCTCATCCCGATCCGGCGGGCCTTCCGGCAGTACGTCAACCTGCGGCCGATCCGCGTCTTCGAGGGGGTGCGGTCGCCGCTGCGCGACGCCGAGCCGGGCGCCGTCGACTTCGTGGTGATCCGCGAGAACGTCGAGGGCGAGTACAGCGAGATCGGCGGCCGGCTCAACCGCGGCTTCCCCGACGAGTTCGCCGTGCAGGAGGCCGTCTTCACCCGCCCCGGCGTCACCCGGATCGCCCGGTTCGCCTTCGAACTGGCCAAGACCCGCGGCTCGTACGTCACCTCGGCCACCAAATCCAACGGCATCGTCCACACGCTGCCGTTCTGGGACGAGGTGGTGGCCGGGGTGTCGGCGGAGTTCCCGGAGGTACGCCTGGACAGCGAACACATCGACGCGCTGGCCGCGAAGCTGGTGCTCGACCCGGCCCGGTTCGACGTGATCGTGGCGTCGAACCTGTTCGGGGACATCCTCAGCGACCTGGCGGCAGCGGTGGCGGGCAGCATCGGCATAGCACCGTCGGCCAACCTCGACCCGACCCGGACGTATCCGTCGATGTTCGAGCCGGTGCACGGCTCGGCCCCCGACATAGCCGGCCACGGCGTGGCCAACCCGATCGGCGCGGTCTGGTCGGCCGCCCTGATGCTGGAACACCTGGGCCACGACGCGGCCGCGGCCGACGTGATGGCCGCGATCAAGGAGTCGCTCATGGCGCCGGACACCCGCACCCGCGACCTGGGCGGCACCGGCGACACTGCGTCCGTCGTCTCATCGCTGGTTGCCCTTGTGGGCTGATCTCCGACAGAACGGTACCTTCCTCGCGGGATCCGGGGGAGGAAAGAGTGATGACTGACGACGCGGTGTTGGTGGTCGGCGGCGGGATAGCCGGCCTGGCGCTGGCGCGCGCCCTGCGGCAGCGCGAGGTGCCGTTCGAGCTGGTGGAACGCGACCCGGCGGCCGGCGACGGCGGCCTGGCCATCAACCTGCCCGGCAACGCGGTGACGGCGCTGCACGCGCTGGGCCTGCGGGCGGGCCTGGAGAAGATCGGCCGTCCCACGCGCCGCCGCGAATACCGGTCGTCGGCCGGGCGCGTGCTCTTCGCGGTCGACGAGGACGAGTTCTGGGGTCCCGATGCGCGGCCCCGGTGCGTACGGCGGTCCGACCTGCACGCCCTGCTCGGCGAGGACATCGTGCCCACCGTGGACAAGGTGGGGCCGGTCGACCTGGAGGCCTCGGGCGCGAGCGTGGCCGGCCGGCGGTACGGCTTCGTGGTGGGCGCCGACGGTGTGCATTCGAGCGTCCGCGAGCAGGTGTTCGGCCACGCGGGCATGCGCTCGGCCATGCTGAGCCGGGCCAGCTGGCGGTTCATGGCGCCGAACCCGGGCGTCGACTGCTTCACGGTCTGGTCGGGCGCCGAGGGCGCGTTCCTGATGATCCCGGTCGACGAGTCCGAGGTGTACGTCTTCGCCTCGGCCACCGGAGGCGGCCCGGTCGACCCGGATCCGTCGTGGCTGCGGGAGACGTTCGGTGCCTATCCGGAGAAGGTGCGGGCGGTCCTCGACAACCCGGGCAGGCTCTACCACTCGCCGATCGAGGAGGTCCGCATCGCCACATGGCACCGAGACCGCTGCGTCCTGATCGGCGACGCGGCCCACGCCACGGCCCCGGTGTGGGCCCAGGGCGGCGCACTGGCCATGGAGGACGCGATCGAGCTGGCCGACCTGCTGGCCGACGGCGCGTGGGATTCGGTGGGAGCCCGCTACGAGGAGCGCCGCCGCGACCGGGTCACCCACGTGCAGGCCGCCACCGACCGCTTCTCCAGGGTGGCCGGCCTCCCGATCCGCCTGCGCAACGCGATGCTCCCACTGATGGGCCCGATCTCGTACAAGGCCGCCTACGGCCCGCTGCGCTGATCAGCGGCTACCGACGTGCTCGTCTCCAAAGGCTTTCACCATCCTGAGGGCGGGCCATTCTGATCAGTGGCTTTGGCCCATTGGTCAGCGACAAATAGGACAGAGCGTAGTGTGATGGAGGCACTGTAGTCGTTCATGCAGTCGAATTTGGTGAGGCATTCATAAACCTCGACGGCGTTGAAATCGGGGTGTCGAGCCGCAGCTGCTTCGACGAGGCTCCAGATCTCGTTGTTGAGTTCTGCCGGCTGCTCCGTAGGCGTCAGGTCGGCGAACTCGATGGGGATGTGTGGCGGCGTGATCTTGTCGTCCGGAACCATCGAACCTCCCTGATCAGTCCCGCCCGGAGCTGTTCCGGCGAGCACCTTTCGTCCGTTTGCGTCTCGCCAGGACGTAAAGGACCAAGGCAAGGGAAACCTCGGCCCGCGTCTTCCGCTTGCACGCGCCCTTCGTCAGGCACTCGTGGATCTCAACGGCGTCGAAGCCGGGGTTCGCGTCGGCGCATGCTCTGACGAGCCGCGCGATGCGGTCTGTCAGCCCTCGTGGATGTCCCTTTGGGGTTAGCTTCTCGATCGCGATGCCGAGGTGCGGTGGCTTGACGATGTCGTCCGGCACCATCCGGGCCCCCTTTGAGCCGTTCCTGCCTCGAAATTACGGACGCTCACGGAGGCAGGTCCATGACCGCTTGTGGCAGGGTGGCGACGCCGGTTTGGCGTCACCCCGCCGTGCCCGGCGCGCCGGAACGGCCACCGTGCCGGGCAGGTGTCTAACCTCGGCCGGTGTTGCATGTCGCCGTTCTCGATCCGCTTCCCCTTTTCCGGCAGGGCGTGATGACGGTTCTGGCCGCGGCCGGACATCGGGTCGAAGCGCCTGAGCACGTGGTTGATTGGGCGGTGTCCCGCCAGCGGGCTGCCATCCTGCTGACGTTGCTCGACGACGCGGATTGGCAGTTGCTGGCCTCGCTCCGTGATCTGCCGGGTGTCGACGTGGTCGGGTTTGTTCAGGATCTGCGGTCAGCCGCGATTCGGGCGGTGCACCTAGGTGCTCGGTCGGTGCTTCCCCGCGCGGCGAGTCCGGAGGCGGTGCTGCGCGCGGTAGAGGCGACAGCCGATGGCCAGTCGGTGGTGCCCGTTCAGGTGCTGGCGAAGCTGGCCGGCACCTTGGACGCTCAGCCCGGGGTCCTGACCGAGGCGCAGCTGTCGTGGCTGCGCCGACTGGCCGCTGGCGCGACCGTGGCCGATCTGGCCGACGCGGCCGGTTATTCGGAGCGTGCGATGTTCCGGCTTCTCAAGCAGCTTTACGCCGATCTGGGCGTCCGCAACCGCATGCAAGCTGTTTTGCGGGCGCAGGAACTGGGGTGGCTGCCGGTCTCAGTCCGTGGACGGTGACCGAACGTCCACGAGCACATCGAGCAGCGGCGTCAGGCGGCCGGGTGGCGTCATGCGACGATTGAGTTCCTTCAGCAGAAAGTTTCGCCGCGCTCGCAGGACCGAAGCGCCGGACGCGTCGAAATAGCCGATCAGCGTGAGTGGATCGACTTCCTCCCTGCAGAGAGCGATCCCGAGCATCTCGCGAGCGCCGCGGTCCTTCTTGTCCTGGGTACGCGGCCGGGACTCGAGCTCCAGCTCCAGGAAGAGTCGCGCGGCCTCGGCCGGGTCGTCTTCTTGATGAACCAGCGCGTTCAGCGCGATCACGACGAGAGCACTGCCGCGGGCTCGATAGCGTTCGGCTTCCTCCACATGCTGGGCGGCCTCATCCCAGCGACGGGACTGTAGGGCCGCCCAAGTGAGAGTGGTTCGTGCCCGCAGGATCACCACCGGATTGTGAGTTCGCACCGCCTTCTCCAGAGCGTCGGTGGCGCTGGCCGCGGCCTCGTCAGGCTTGTTCTCAGCCAGCAGCAGATCGGCGTACGCCTCCTGGCAGGCGGCCAGATGCCACGGGCTGTCGTGTGACAGTGCTTCCGCTCGTCGAATCAGCTCGCGGGCCCTCCCGGTACAGCCCCTCTCGGCCCGCCAGCGCGCCACACGTAGCAAGAATCCCGGCTCCTCGCCGTGACTCAGGACCTCGTCGGCCCGGGCGAAGGCCCGGTTGTACTCGCCCCAGCGGCGATGGCACTCGGCCAAGCCCTGTAGTGCCACTGGCAGAACTGCCGGCAGCTGATGCTCCTCAGCCGCTTTGCGCGCGTTTTCGTAGTAACCGTACGCCCGGTCAGCGCGGCCCGAGTGCCAGTAATACGTTCCGAAGTTGTGTTGGACGCTGGCCACAATCTGCGGCACGCCGAGCCTGTTTGCCTGATCGAGGGCCCGTCCATAGGCTGCGTCGGCTTTCGGATATTCGCCGACCAGCGCGTAGGCGTCGCCCAACTCGTTGTCGTTCACCATTTCCAGTTCGGCCACGCCGGTGTTGTCCTGCACCGTCTCGCGCTGCGTGAGCAGCAAGTGGTTGCAATGCCATCGCTTGAGCACCGCGCTCATGGGTTGCATCGCCGCGACTGCGACGGCGTATCGCCGCGCCGCCAACAGCACGTCGACGTAGGCAAAGGAATATCGCAGGTCGTCCAGCGATCGCGGATCGTTCACGAGTCGTCGCTTGAGCTCTGCGGCGACGCGGCGCAGCAGGTCGGACTGCTCGGTAGTGCTGGTCGGCAGGAACCACTTCGCCTTGCCGGCGGTCAGGGACCATTGGCCGCCGGAACATCGGACCAGCTCGTACTCCTCGAATTTCTGCAGGAAACCTCTGGCGCGTGCTGCGTCGGTCGGTGGGCCGACCACGGCGGCGACCGCCTCGGCGTCGATGGGGGTGTCGAAACCGGCAAGAGTCTGCAGCACGTCACGCTCGTCGTCCCGGAGCTCGGCGACCAGCAGGTCGGCGAGCCGGCGGGGCATGGAACTCGGCGGGAGGGTGCCGACGGTGTCCAGCAAGTCACTCATACTGAGGCCGCTCCGGGAGTGGGCGACGATGGCCAGCATCAACAGCACGTTGCGCGGATTGCCGGAAAGCCGTTGATGGAGCATCTGCCGGCGCGACGCGGAAAGCTTCTTGAGCTGGCGAGATCCGCGTCGCGCGACGAATTCCTCGAAGTCTTCGGCTGCCAGCGTGCCAACAGCAATCACCTCGTGGGTCCAGCCCCGTTTCCCTGGTGACTCGATGCCGTCCGGGCTGACCAGAATGACGGTCGTGCCGTGCGGATGGGGATATCGGCACAGGGCGTCCAACGCCTCGTCCATCTGCTCGTCGACACGCCGGTCAGTCCCCGGAACGGCCAGGTGTTCGGCTCCCTCGATGAGGATGACCCGACGATCAAGCCCGGCCAACTGCAGGGCGGATCGCAAGCTGGTCAGGCGCGTCTCACCCTCGCGGATCTCGACCGGGTGGTCCTTGCCCAAGATATTGCCGATCAGGGTACGGACGTCGAAGCGGCTGCCGGGTGTGATGGTGTGAGGGAAACACGTCCTTGCGGTGCCGTGTGTGCCCAGGTCAGTGAGGACGCTTCCCACCAGCTTCGATTTCCCGACACCGGCAGATCCCGTTACCTGTACCACGCCCGGCGGCTGTTCGCGGCTGAGTAGTCCGTACAGCGCGTCGTACTGAGGCTCGCGATCGACCAAACTTGGATCTCGTTGCCGGACGAGTGGACCGGCCGTTTCTCTTGTTCCCGTCCGGTCTGTACGCAACGAGATGACGGACGTGGCGCCGCCAAGAATGCCCATGATCCAACTCAGGGCTTCGACGTACGACCACACGGCCCCATCAGCCTCGGGAAGGTCCCTTCCGATACCGAGGCTGAGCCCGACGGCCACGAGCGCCGACAGCAAGGTCACTGGAACGAGTCCGTATAGGACCCACCGCCGTCTCATTCCGTTATCATGCCGTCTCTGAAGGTGACTGGATAGGGCGGCTGAAGGCGGTGACTGTGGCGGGGAAACGCTCAGACCCGATGGGCGACCATCAGCTTTTGTACCTGGGTCAGGGCGGCGGCGCCGGTGTCGGCCTCATCGCGGGTCTACCGAAAATGTGGCGGCGCTGGCCTTGGCGTCTCGGGACCGCGAGCGGCTCCCACGAGGATCGCCTCGAAGGCCTGGTCTCCTACAAGACGGCCCACGGGTCGTTGCGCTGATTCATCATGGCCGCATGAACCCCACACTGTTCCTCATGGTGGGCCTTCCCGCGTCTGGGAAGACCCACCGGGCGCGGGAGCTGGCCGCGCGGCACGGAGCCCTCCGACTCACGCCCGACGACTGGGCGCTCACCCTCTTCGGTCAGGACGACCGTCACCAGGAGCGGCCCGACGGCAAGCGATGGCGGCTGGAAGGCCTGCTCATCGCCCTGGCCCTCGAGACCCTGCGCCTTCGGCTCAGCGTCGTTCTCGACTTCGGGCTCTGGTCGCGCGACGAGCGATCCGCCCTGCGCTCGATGGCCGCTTCGGTGGGAGCGTCCAGTGAGATCGTCTACCTGCCGGTGGATCGCGAGGTGCAGTGGCGCCGGATCCAGGACCGCTGGAAGAACACCCCGGAGCGGACGTTCCCGATGGCCGAGGCGGAGCTCGGGCCCTGGCGGGAGACGTTCGAGATTCCCAGCGCGGACGAGCTCTCCGGTTCGTCCCCGCCCGCCCCGCCGTCCGGCGACGAGACCTGGTTCGCCTGGGCGCGGCGGTTCTGGCCCTCTCTCGACGAGTCGAGGGAGGGCCACTGCGGCTAGCGCAGCGCGGTGGCGACCTGGTCGGCCAGGGTGACCGCGACGCGGAGGTCGCCGGTGTGTGGGCCGTTGCGCGCAGCAGGTAGCGGCCGTGGACTTGTCCGGCGCCTTCGACCAGCAGTTCGGTTTCGGGTGGCAGGCCGTCGTGGGCGACGTCGATGTGCTTGCCGCGCCAGATGATGCGGCCGTCGCGTCCCAGCCGGGCCGGCTGGCCGGCTCCGGCCGCGCCCGGCTCGTACCGTGCTTCGCGCAGGTGGAGGGTCTCGGTCAGTTCGGCCGCGACCTGGTCGATCACGGCCTGCGCCGGGCCGCCCTCCGCGCTCACCCGCGCGGCCGCGTGGATGCCCTCGAGATGTGCCGCCTCGCGGGTGGCCGCGGCCGCCTGCCGGCGGCCCCAGACGGCGAGCTCGGTGACGGCCGCGCCGACCGCGAGCAGCAGGAAGAACGTCCGGACGTCGGAGCGGCCCGAGATGTCCAGCTCGAGATAGGGCGGGGCGAAGAAGAAGTTGAACCAGACGCCGGCCGAGGTGGCGGCCAGATATCCGGCGGGCCGGCTACCGAGAGCGGCCACCCCGACCACCGCCACCACCAGCAGCAACGCGACCTGGGTGTTCTCCACGTCGCCGCGGAACGGCACGAGCGCCGCCGCGACCACGAAGGGCGCGACTATCGCGAGCCCGACGGCGAGCCGTTTGCGGGTAAGCCAGGTGCGCACCGCCCGACTGTATCCACCGGCATGACTCCCGCCCTATATCGCTGCTCACACGCGGCGGCGCTCGTCAGAACCGATCAGAAGGCCGGAAGGACCGAGCCCTGGTACTTGTCGGTGATGAACTTCTTGACCTCTTCGCTGTGCAGGAGCTTCTCGAGCTTCTGGACGCGCGGGTCGTTCTCGTCGCCGGTGCGGACGACGACCAGGTTGGCGTACGGGTTGTCGTCGCCCGACTCCAGGGCCAGCGAGTCGGTGGCCGGCTTGAGGCCGGTCTCGATGGCGTAGTTGCCGTTGATGACCGAGATCGCCGTGTCCTCGAGGCTGCGCGGCAGCTGGGCCGCCTCGAGCGCCTTGAACTTCAGGTTCTTCGGGTTGGCCGTGATGTCCTTCTCGGTGGCCTTGACCCCGACGCCGTCCTTCAGCGTGATCAGGTTGTTCTTGGCCAGCAGGCTCAGCGAGCGGCCCGAGTTGGACGGGTCGTTCGGGATGGCCACGACGCCGCCGTCGGGGATCTCGGCCAGGCTCTTGACCGTCTTGGAGTAGACGCCCAGGGGCTCGATGTGCACCGGCTTCAGCGCGGTGAACTTGTAGCCCTTCGACGCCACCTCCTCCTCCAGGTACGGGATGTGCTGGAAGTAGTTGGCGTCGAGCTGCTTCTCCTTCAGGGCCACGTTCGGCTGGATGTAGTCGTTGAACTCGACGATGTCCAGCTTGAGGCCCTTCTTGGAGGCCAGGTTGTCGGCGACGTACTTGAGGATCTCCCCGTGCGGGACCGGGCTGACGCCGACCTTCAAGGTGTCGGAAGACGCTTCCGAGGAGGAGTCGGAACCGCAGGCGGCCAGCCCCAGCAAGAGGGAAGCGGACGCTACGAGGGCGGTGATGGAGCGGCGCACGGAGACAACCTTTCTTATTTGTGGGAGAGCCGGCGGACGACGAGATCGCCCGCCATCTGTACGAGTTGGACGAAGACCACGAGCGCGGCCACGGTCGCGACCATGACCTCGGTCTCGAAGCGCTGGTAGCCGTAGCGGATGGCCAGGTCGCCCAGACCGCCGCCGCCGACCACGCCGGCCATGGCCGAGTAGCCGACCAGCGCGATGACCGTGATGGTCAGCCCGGCGACCAGTCCGGGCCGGGCCTCGCGCAGCAGCACCTTGCCGACGATCTGGGTGCGGGAGGCGCCCATCGCCGTGGCCGCCGCGATCACGTCGTGGGGGACCTCGCGCAGCGCGGCCTCGACGATGCGGGCGAAGAACGGGATGGCGCCGATGGTCAGCGGCACGATGGCCGCGTCGGTGCCGATGGTGGTGCCGACGACGGCCCGGGTGAACGGGATGACCGCGACGAGCAGGATGATGAACGGCAGCGACCGGGTGATGTTCACGATCAGGCCGAGCACGTTGTAGAGCGGCGGCGCCGACAGCAGCCCGCCGGGCGCGGTCAGCACCAGCAGCACGCCGAGCAGCAGCCCGCCGATCGCGGTCAGCACGGTCGACACGAAGACCATCCAGGCGGTCTCCTGCAGGCCCACCCAGAGCAGGTCGAAGACCTCGGACCAGGTCATGCCACTACCTCCACCTGGGCGCCCTGCGACCGCAAGAACTCGAGTTGGGGCTCGACGTCGCCGGACAGGGCCAGGCGCCACCGGCCGGCGCGGGTCGCGGCGAGGGTCTCGACGGACCCCTCGAGGATCCGGAAGTCGAAGCGGCGGGCGAGACCGGTGAGGGGCGCGTCGGCGTCCGCACCGCTGGCGGTGACGTCGACGAGGGTCTCCCCGGGCGCCCCTGGACGAGCCGCCAGGGGGAACAGCCCGTGCGCCAGCTCCGAGCCCTCGCGGTGGAGGAGTTCGGCCACCGGGCCGGACTCGACGAACTTGCCGTCACGCATGACCGCGGCCGAGTGGCAGATCTTCTTCACGACACCCATCTCGTGGGTGATCAGCAGGATCGTGAGACCGAGCCGCTGGTTGAGGTCGAGCAGCAGCCGCAGGATGGAGTCGGTCGTCTCGGGGTCGAGCGCCGAGGTCGCCTCGTCCGACAGCAGGACCTGGGGCCGCGCGGCCAGCGCCCGGGCGATGCCGACGCGCTGCTTCTGACCTCCGGACAATTGCGAGGGGTACGCGTCCTCGCGGCCCCCGAGGCCCACGAGGTCGATCAGCTCGGACACGCGGGCCTTGCGCGCGGCCCGGGGCTCGCCGGTGACCTCGAGCGCGAACGCGATGTTGCCGGCCACGGTCCGCGAGGAGAGCAGCGCGAAGTGCTGGTGGATCATGCCGATGCCGTGCCGGGCGATCCGCAGCCGCTTGCGGTTCAGCGCGGTCAGGTCGACCCCGCCGACGGTGATGCGCCCCTCATCGGGCCGTTCGAGCATGTTGACGCAGCGCAGCAGCGTACTCTTGCCGGCGCCGCTCTGGCCGAGCACACCGAAGACGTCACCTTCACCCACGGTGAGGTCGACGCCGTCGACGGCGCGCACCTCACGGCCGCGGCTCCGGTAGGTCTTCCGGAGTCCCGTTATCTCGATCACGAAGAAGCACCCTTAAAACCTAGATATCCCATAGGCTGATGGGACATCGACAGACCCTAGCGACGTTGCGCGCGCGAGGAAAGTCGGTGTAACGACTGTCACGAGCCTGATACCTGACCGTCACCTCCACACAGCGACGACATAGGGACCGCACAGACACCGCGCCTAGCTTCGGGTCATGGCACTCCTGGTTCTGGCGCTGCTGTTCGGAGTCGGTGCAGCTCTCCTGTTCTCCGGCCGGCGCAACACAAGCGGACAACACCACAACGCGCTCGGCGACGCCCGGGCCGAGGCCCAGCGCTGGTACGAGCGCCTCGGCGGTCAGCTGGTCAACCTGAGCAGCGACGATCCGGCGGCCCGGCAGGCTCTGGTCGACGCCGCCGAGCGTCACCAGGCGGCCGGCGGCCAGCTCGCCCGGGCTCAGACGCCGCTGCAGTTCGACATGGCACGCGAGACGGCGCTGGAGGGCCTGGCCTACGTCCGGGCGGCCCGCCTCGCCATGGGCCTCGACCCCGGCCCGGACCTCCCATCGGCCGCCCGCAACACCGGCACGCTCAGCGACGACCGCCAGGTGACCGTGCAGGGGCAGACCTACTGGGCGGGCCCGCGGGCGAGCTCGCAGACGCCGTACTACTACCCCGGCGGCTACGTCGGCGGCCGCCCTGTTCCCGCGGGCTGGTACTCGACGCCGTGGTGGAAGACCGCGCTCGCGGCCGGCGCGGGCGCCCTCGGCGGCATGATGATCTTCGACGCCCTCTTCGACCACCACGGCCCGCACGGCTTCGGCGGCGGCCCCGGCGGATTCGGCGACTTCTTCTAAAAGCCGAAAGTTTCTTCTCGGTATCCGCCGATCAGGCGCGAGGCAGGTCCGCCCACTGCCCGCGATGGCCCGCGGTGGGCGGTTGCTGGGCGCTCTTCACCCACCGCGAGGCGATGGTGTCGCTGGTCGATCTCAACGGGCTGAAGGGCCGGCCGCGGGCCGTGGACCCGGCGACCAGCCGGGTCCTGCTGATCGAGCACGACGCCGCGTCGTCGGGTACGTGGTGGAGGCTTGCACTTGAGTCATTCCAGACTCCGTTTATGGCGAGGAACGGCGGGTACCCCGGAACCGTTCCAGTCGGCCATTTCCGGAGGATTGACTCAAATGGCATCAAGTAAGCCTGCGAAGGCGATCAAGGGTGTGGTGGAGGCGGCGGCCGCGAAGGTGGCCGACGCCCTCACCCCGCCGGTGCCGGGAGCGCCTTCGAGCGCGCCCCCGACCGTTGCCGAGCCCACCACGCCCGTCGAGCCCCTGCCGCCGAAGAAAGAACACGGTGCGCCCGACACCCGTACACCGACCGGAGCCGAGACCGGCGCCCCCGCCGAGAGCAAAGGCCAGCAGGGCGCCTATCTGACGACCGCGCAGGGCGCGCGCCTGCGCGACACCGACCACTCGCTCAAGGCCGGGCCGCGCGGCCCGATCCTGCTGCAGGACCACCACTTCCGCGAGAAGATCACGCACTTCGACCACGAGCGCATCCCCGAGCGCGTCGTGCACGCACGCGGCGCCGGCGCCCACGGCGTCTTCGTCGGATACGGCACGGCCGACGAGATCACCCGGGCCGGATTTCTCAAGAAGGGCAAGGAGACCGACGTCTTCGTGCGCTTCTCGACAGTGCTCGGCTCACGCGGCTCGGCCGACACCGTGCGCGACACCCGCGGCTTCGCCACGAAGTTCTACACCGACGAGGGCACGTTCGACCTGGTCGCCAACAACATCCCGGTCTTCTTCATCCAGGACGCGATCAAGTTCCCGGACGTCATCCACGCCGGCAAGCCGCACCCGGACCGCGAGATCCCGCAGGCGCAGAGCGCGCACGACACGTTCTGGGACTTCGTCTCGCTGCACACCGAGGCCCAGCACCACACCATCTGGAACATGTCCGACCGGGGCATCCCGCGCTCCTACCGGACCATGGAGGGCTTCGGCGTCCACACGTTCCGGCTGGTCAACGCGGCCGGCGAGACCGTGCTGGTGAAGTTCCACTGGAAGCCCAAGCTCGGCGTGCACTCGCTGACCTGGGAGGAGGCCCAGATCGCGGCCGGCGTCGACCCCGACTTCCACCGGCGCGACCTCTACGACGCGATCGAGTCGGGCGCGTTCCCCGAGTGGGAGCTCGGCATCCAGGTCTTCCCGGACACGCCCGAGGAGACGTTCGCCGGCATCGACCTGCTCGACCCCACCAAGATCGTGCCGGAGGAGCTGGCACCGGTCCAGCGGGTCGGCAAGCTGGTACTCAACCGCACGCCGCGCAACTTCTTCGCCGAGACCGAGCAGGTGGCCTTCCACCTCGGTCATCTGCCTCCCGGCATCGACGTCACCAACGATCCACTGCTTCAGGGACGGCTTTTCTCGTACGTCGACACGCAGCTCACGCGCCTCGGCGGCCCCAACTACTCGCAGATCCCGATCAACCGCCCGCACGCTCCCGTGAACGACATGCTCCGCGACGGCTTCCACCAGCACGCGGTGCACGCGGGCGTGGCGCCGTACCGCCCGAACTCGCTCGACGGCGGCAACCCGTTCACCGCGGGCGACAAGGAGCAGGCCTTCCTCGACGTGCCGGTCCGGGTGGCCGAGGCCCCCAAGATCAGGGAGAACCCGGCCTCGTTCGACGACCACTACAGCCAGGTACGCCTGTTCTGGCTGAGCATGTCGCCGGTCGAGAAGGAGCACATCATCCGGGCGTACACCTTCGAGCTGGGCAAATGCTACGAGCAGGCGATCAAGGAGCGTCAGCTCCAGTCCCTGGCCAACATCGACCCGGTGCTCTGCGCCGAGGTCGCCACCGGCCTGGGCCTGCCCGCCCCGAAGCCCACCATCAAGCTGGCCGACCCGCAGCCGAGCCCCGCGCTGTCGCAGGTCGGCGCGGAGTGGCCGCCGGACGGCCGGATCGTCGGCATCGTGGTCGGCCCCGACGGCACCGACGTGCCCGGCCTGGCCGAGGTGCGCGAGACGATCCAGGCGGCCGGCATGGTCCCGCTGATCATCGCCCCGCACGGCGGCAAGGTCGGCGGCCTGCCGGTCCAGCGCACATTCGCCACCGCCCGCTCCATCGAGTTCGACGCGATCCTCGTGGGAGCCGCGCCCGTCCCGGCACCGGACGCGATCCCCGCCCGCGACGACAAGGCCGGCGCGGCCACCGCGGTCGACCCGCGCGTGGTCCTGCTGCTCGACGAGGCATGGCGCCACGCCAAGGCGATCGGCGCCTGGGGCGAGGGCGTGGAGTCCCTGGCCGCAGCCGGCATCACCGGAACCCCCGGCGTGGTGACCGCCGAGTCCGGCGCCGCCGCCCTGACCCAGGTCCAGCAGCTCATGGCCGCCCACCGCGTCTGGGAACGCTTCCCCGCCACGGTGGCCTGACAGCCAGGGCACACCTGATTCACCTGCGCGAGCACCGGCCCGACTCCCCTCGGGCCGGTGCTGCCAAAGCCTCGAAGTCAGAGCGCGCAGACGTCAAGAATTGTTCTTGTAGATGCGCCGATGCCACCATGGCAGCGGCTTACCCGTCCCTGACTCCTTGGGGCTGGAATCGGGAAGAGTGCGGCGCCGGAACTTCTCGTCGAGGCGGCTCAATAGGCGGCGCATCTCGGCGCGTGCGGGCGGCGGCAGGAGAACGGTCACGGCCTCCAGACCGTCACGGACGACCGCCACGTCCACATATCGGCAGCCTGGGCACGCGGGACACAGCGAGGCCTCCAGGCGGAGCTTGTGCCCGGGCTGCGAGACGAACTTCCGATAATCCCGAAGGAAGGCGGCAGTACGTCCCGGCCGGACGTGTTCATGGAACGGATCATGGTCGCCACCACCGCGCTGACCCAACCGGACGCCGTGTTCGACAGCCCTGACGGCGTCGGCCGCGGCTGGGGACAGGCCGTCGATCGGGCCTCCGGCTTCGCGGGCCCACCGGCGGACGGCACGCCCGGCAGCTTGTTGTCTGGCGCGGATCGCGCCCGGCCGCTTACGCGGCATGACCCTTTCGGTTGATCGTCATGGGGCAATACTGGCACAGCCGGTCAGCGCGGTTGGGCCGTAGGCGGCAGGCGTCAGTCCGCTCAGGACGGGGCTGGGGACGGGGCGGGGTCCTCGGCGTAACGGTGGCTCAGGCGGCGGTAAGGGCGGCTGCGCAAGGCGACCGTCGTCGCGAAGACGCCGATGATGCCGGTCAGGATGAAGACCAGGGCCAGGCCCCGGTTGGCGCCGGTGCCGAACCAGTCGCCGATCAGGCGGGCGCCCGCGCCGTCGGTCATGTACGGGATGAAGACGAACTGGGCTATGGGGGAGATCAGGAACGCCGTCAGTGGGGAGGCCGCCTGCTCCACACTCTGGGCGAAGCCGAACACCCGGCCCTGACGTTCGTACGGCACCACCTTCTGCAGGATCGTCTGCTCGGCCGCCTCGGCGTACGGGACGGCCAGCATGTAGACGTACAAGCCGGCGGCCAGCCAGACGATCGACTCGCGGAGCGGGAAGATCAGGGTCACGGTCCAGAGCACCATGTTGACCATCAGGAGCAGCCAGACCGGGTTCCTGCCCAGGCCGGTGCGGGCGATCAGCAGGCCGCCCACGATGAAGCCGGTGCTCAGGGCACCCCACAGCAGACCCCAGGCCTGGACCGAGACCAAGGACAGGCCGTACGCGTCCAGCAGCGCCATGAAGATGCCGCCGAGCAGATTGTTGAAGGCCGAGAAGGCGATCAGGGCGGGCAGTCCGGGCACCCCGCCGATCACCCGGATGGTGCCGCGCAGATCGACCGAGCGCTTCTCCGAGGTGGCGGCGGCCGGTGCGGCGGCGCCGGACGGCATCCGGACCAAGGCCAGGGCGAGTACGGCCACGCCCAGCACCCCGAGGGCCACCACCAGCACCCACAGCATGCCGCCGAGGGCCACCAGCAGGCCGCTGATCACCGAGGTGACCAGGAACGAGACGCCGGACGCAGTGCCGACCAGGCCGTTCGCGCGGTCGCGGGTCTCCTCGGGTACCAGGACCGTCACCAGGGTGGGCAGGGCGATCGTCCGCAGGTTGCCGGCGATCACGCCGAACATCAGCAGCACCACCAGGAGCCACAGCCGAACGCTCGCGGGGTCACGCCACTCGTCGCGGGGCGTCATTTGATAGAGGAGCAGCGCGACGCCGTACAGGAAGAACGAAACCAGCGCCGACACCTGCATGACAGTCTTCTTGCGGTAGTGGTCGACCAGGCTGCCGAACCAGATGCCGGTCAGTGCCGTCATCACCAGGAAGATCCCGGAGATGACGCCGGTGGCGAAGACCGACTGCGTCTCGATGTAGACGTAGAAGGTGATCGCGAACCACACGGTGAAGTTGATGACCGAGACCAGCAGCGTGTTGACCAGCAGTTGATAGAAGACCCGACCCATCGGGACACCGTAAAGGGTGAACCCCGGTTGAGGTCTATGAATTTGTCCAGTAGAGCGCGCGGGCGAACTGGGCGTACAGGCCCTTCGGGTGGGCCCGGAACAGTGGTTCCGTGCCGAACAGGACGGCCCGGCTGCCCCGGGCCGTGGTGCCCGAGACCACCGAGGCCTGGCCCGCCGCCTGCGACGGGCCGCCCATGCCGGGGGCGGTCGGCAGCCAGTGGCCGGCGACCAGCGGGTCGTCGGCGTACCGCTGTTCGACGGTGAATCCGGTGCCGGTGAACCACAACGGCGAGTAGACGAACGAGTTCGGCGGCGAGTCGGCGCCGGTGACCTGGCCGGTGTTGCGGACGGCGACGACTCCGTTGGCGTCGCCGCGGCCCGCGACCGCGGTCGCCGGGAGCAGTCCGGCCGCCGCGTTGAAGGCGGCGCCGGTGACGCCGCGGGTGACCACGCCGCCGCGGCTGAGCAGGTCGTCGACCTGCGCCTTGGCGGCCTCGGTGAGCTGCGCGTAGTTCAGGCCGGAGGACACGATCAGGCCGGTCACCCCGGTCAGGCTCGCACCGGCGTTCAGGGTGGCGGTGGAGACCGTACGCACGTCGAAGCCCATCTCGCGCAGCGCGAACAGTTCGTCGGCGGCCACGGCGGCGGCCAGCACCGGACGTGAGATCGGGGTGCCCGCGGTGCCGCGCGGGGCGGCGTCGAGGCGTACCCCGAACCGGTCGGCGATCCACCCGGCCGAGGCCGGAAGCACGACGGTGGCCGCGCCGTGCAACCGCAGTTTGATGCCCTGGTCGAGCAGGGCGTTGACGGCGCGGATGTCGGCCGGGTCCCGCAGCGTGAGAGCGAGCTCCCGGCTCTTGGGGACCACCCCGGTCACCGAGGCCGCCGTGACGGGCGAGGTGGCGACGCGTGGCGCGGCGTGCCGGCTGATGTCGACCGAGGCGCCCCAGAGCAGGCGATGGCTCCAGCCCGAGATGTCGTACATCTGCGGCACCAGGGCGGAGATGTCCCGGCCGGCCTCGAGGAGCACGTTGGCCAGGCCGCGCTTGGGCTGGTGCATGTCGACGACGTACGAGCCGGCCGGATAACGGTGGCCGTTGAGCACGAAGCTCGTACGGGCCCTGGTGACGCGGACGTCGTTGGCGACGAGGTGGTCGACGAGACGCGCGGCGGCGGGTGCGGAACGCTGCTTCTCGCCGGCCGGCACGACGTACGCCCGGGGGAAGGTTGTCGAGTAGCGGTCCTCGGGGCCGAAGCCGGGCACGTAGCCGTCCGGGACGTCACGCTGCGGCTCGCCGGCCCAGCCCCGGCGGAACTGCTCGATCTGGTCGGCCAGCAGTGCCGCCCGGTTCGTGTCGGCGTACGTCAGGGCCGCCTCGATCGTCGCCGCCGCGACGTCGGTGTTGACGGCCGAACGGCGGCGCAGCTCCTCGACCGGCAGCGTGGTGTAGAGACCCCGGTTGACCTGCAACGGGATCTCGACGGTGTGGCCGATGGCGCCGTGGTACATGGCGTACATCGGGGTGAAGATGGGCGGCCAGTCGTCCCAGTCGCCGGGCGCGTAGTCCCGGAACGGGATGTCGGCCCGGGTGGTCTCCGGATGGCCGAGGCGCTGGATCGCCGCCTCCATGCCGAGCGCGTTGGGCAGGGCGTGCTTGATGTAGAGGTCGTACTCGTAGTTCTGCCCGTGCGGCGGCGTGGCCGGCTCGATCAGCGTGGTGCCAGTGTAGCCGTGCTCGTCGAGCATCACGAACGGCTGGGTGGCGATGACCACGTCGCGGACGGCGCGCGACTCCGGCTGCGAGCTGGTGGCGTGGTCGCGGTTGATGTCGAAGCCGGCCCCGTTGACCCGGGTGCCGGCGATCCGGCCGTCCGGGTTGTTGGTGACCGTGACGTAGACCCGGCTGCGCGACAGGAACGCGGCGGTGGCCGGGTCGGTCGCGGTGGCCAGCCGCTCGATGACCCGCAGCGCCCCGTCGGTGCCCTCCCACTCGTCACCGTGGATGTTCGCGTTGATCCAGACCGGCGTCTTGTAGCCACGGGCGAGGGACCGGTCGCGCTTGGCCGCCGCCGGATCGTTCTCGATCAGCCACCGCCAGCGCTCCTGCCGGGCCGCCTCGGCCGCGCTCTCGGGCGCGGTGACGGTGACCAGATAGAGGTCCCGGTCGAGGGCGGAATGCCCGACGACCTCGGCCGACACCCGGTTCGAGGCCTGTTGCAGGGCGTTCAGCCTCGGGGCGATCTCGTGGTACGGCACGAGGCCCAGCTTGATCGAGCGATCCTCCGGATTGGTGGGGTAGACCCGCAGCTCGTGCTGCCGAGGGTAGCCCTGCCGGCCGGGCTTCCAGGCCGCGCCGGGCGCCGCCGCCGACAGGATCCGCGCCGCCGCGCTGTCGGTCGCCGCGACCTCGTTGCGCTCGGGCCCGTTGCCGAACTCCCGGGTCGAGGCCCGGTCGTCGGCGTGCGCGGGCACGGGAAAGGCGGTGATGAGCAGAGCCGCGCCGAAGCCCGCGGCGAGCCGTGAGAGGTCCACAATGCACTATTACCTATTGACGTACGTCAGTGGTAATACCGTTCGTGCCATTCGTGGAACGTGATGGGCCCGCCCGCCGCGCGCCCAGGATGTCGGTCACGACCGGCACCGGGTCGTCGGCGCCCGGAACGCCGGCCTCCGCGATCGCGCGGACCAGCGGCCCATAGGCCCCGTCGGCGCCCACCGAGGGGAAGATGCCCAGCAGGTCCCGCCGCGCCTCGGCGGGACGGTCGTGCTGCAGGTGGGCGCCGTCGGTGGTGACGCCGCCGGAGGAATGCGAGAGCAGGTTGACCAGGGCCAGGAAGGCGGCGGTCAGCGCGGCCACCAGCAGGCACGAGCGAGGCGACGCGGGCATCGGATGCCGTGCCCAGCGGAACAGGACGAGGGCGATGGTGGCATCGACCGCCGGCCCGGCGAGCGGGACATGGCTCAGAGGCTAGGCCAGGAGGGCCTCGCGCATTTCCTTGCCCGGGTTGAATCCGCCGACGACGGCCGGCGAACTCGGGTCGTAGATGTCGATGACGTTGTTGCGGCGCATCAGCTCGCGGACGGGCTGGGGGAGTGGTGGCTCGTCGCTCATCGCCGCGCGCAGGTCGCGGGTGGTCATGATGACGCGGTGGACCAGGGTGGCGGCGTCGGTGTCGGGGCGGACCCGGGCGAACTCCCAGCCGGCGATCGTCAGGTCGAGGACCTCGAACAGGTGGGCCAGCAGCGGGGACGGGTCGGTGACCTTCACGACCCGCTTCGGGTCGGCGCCGACCGCCGCGACGGCCCCGCTCACCTGGATGAACGGGTGGAGGCCGCCGGGCAGGGCCCACAGGTTCCAGCGGAGCCGGCTGCCGGTCTCCCTCCACAGCGGACGGTAGTTGCGACGGTCGACCTGATAGCCGTAGCCGCCGACCTGGCCGGCCACGTCGGCGTAGGCGGCGTCGGTGAACTCCCGCACGATCTGGGCCGCGGCCAGCAGCCCGTCGTCACCGGCGAGCTGGGCGGCGGTCGCGTCGGCCTGCTGGAGGAACGTGCCGGGCTGGTGCGGACCGTACCGCCCGCGGACGTCGTCGACGAGAGCCTGCTGCTGGCCGGGGTCCTTCTGACCGCCGGACCCGCGCCGGAACCACCGCATGTCGCCTCGTTTTCGCTTTCAAAGGACGAAACCGCGGCAATGTTAGCCTGCCACCTCCACCGGGCGAAGCCACCCGGCCACGGCGGCCGCGTTCATCCTCAGGATCTCCAGCGCGAGCCCGTAGTCGATGTGCGTGAGCAGGTCGTTCTCACCGTGGATGTTTCCGTTGGCGCTGTCGTTGCCCTCGATGGTCAGCACGGCCGGGACGCCGGCCACGATGAACGGCACGTGGTCGCTGGCGAACGGGCTGAGCGAGGTCTCCACCCGCAGCCCGGTGTAGGTGGCGGCCGCCGCGGCCAGGTCGTCGATCAGCTCCTTCGAGACCGGGGCGCCCTCCAGCAGCACGCCCGGCTCGGGTCCGTTGCGGACGCCGATCATGTCCATGTTGAGGACGGCGCGGATCCGCCGGCGCTCGTCCGGCGACAGCCCCGCCACGTAGTGCTTGCTGCCGAACAGGCCCTGCTCCTCGCCGCCGAACAGGATGAGCCGCAGGTCGTTCTCCCACTGGTGGGCCGCGAGGGCGCTCGCCAGCAGCAGGACGCCGGCCGCGCCGCTGCCGTTGTCGTCGGCGCCGGGCGCCCTGGTGCCGCCGGCCTGGTTGACCGAGTCGAGGTGGGCCGTCACCAGCACGACCTGACGCTCCGGGTCGGCTTGGCCGGGCCGGTCCGCGATGACGTTCGCGCTCTGCCCGCCGCCGACACTCACCGCCTGGCGCGACGTCGCGTAGCCCAGGGTGGTCAGCGCCATCTCGGCCCGATCGGCCGCCTGGCGGAACCCGTCGCTGAGCGAGTGCCGGGTCTCCAGCCGGGAGATCCAGGTCAGATCGCTTTCGTACGCCGGGCGGGCGACTCCCACGAGCACGTTCTCGACCCCCGCGTCGACGCGCCGGGCCGGTGGCTCCGGCCGGTCGACGACGACCGGGCCGGCCGGCATGGGCTCCACCCGCCAGCAGGTGTCGTCCTTCCCGCGCAGCGCCTCGCCGCCCTCGACGACCAGGTGACGGCCGTGGTCGAGGATGACCGGCACGTCCGGGTGCGCCTCCTGGAAGGCCCGCCCGACCTGGGTGACCAATGACAGCCCGGTGGCCACGGCGCCCGAGCGCGCGGCCGGGGCGGCCGGGGCGGCCGCGGCCGGCTCCTCCTCCGACCAGAGCAGCACCTGGTCGCCGACGCGCACGCGGTGCCCGGCGGTGCGGCTGTCCGGCCCGGCCTCGGCGGCGGGCAGCACGGCCCAGTGGATGCGATGTTCCATGGCCCCGACGATCCTCCTCGGGGCGCCGCCGGTTCAGTCGGCTGCCCGACTCAGCGGAAGAGCGACAGGTCGATCGCGCCGGCGATGGCCCGCATCCCGGCGTCGTTCGGGTGAAGGTGGTCGCCGCTGTCGTACTCCGCCCGATACCGGGCCGGCGCGTCCGGGTCGTGGGTGGCGGCGTCCAGGTCGATCACGCCGTCGCAGCCGCTGGCGCCGCCACGGAGGAAGGCGTTCACCGCTTCCCGGCCGGACTCACCCTCCGTACTCCAATAGCTCGTGCCTTGAAACGGCGTCAGAGTGGAGCAGAAGATCCGCACTCCGGCGTCGTGGCTCTGCTGGACGACGGCACGTAGGGCGGTGATCAGCTGGTCGCCGGTGGGGCGGTCGTCGCCCAGGTCGTTGATGGCGGCGTCGGAGAGGATGACCCACTTGACGCCGGGCTGGGAGAGCACGTCACGCTCGAAGCGTTTCTGGACGCTCTCGCCGGCGCCGTCCTTCAGCAGCTTGTTGCCGCTGATGCCGGCGTTGAGCACGCCGACCGTGCGGCCGGCCTCGCTGAAGCGGCGGGAGAGCAGGTCGGGCCAGCGCCTGTTCGCGCCGAAGGCGGAGTCGAAGCCGTCGGTGATGGAGGCGCCCAGCGCGACCAGCGTGCCCTCGGCCGCCGCGTCGCGCACGTCGAGGCCGGCCAGGAAGTAATAGCTGTCGATGGTCTGAGCGTCGGCGAGGGTGGCGTTGGTGGTCTGGTCGCCGGAGCCGACGTAGTTGTGGCGGTTGGCGAACGAGTGCTGGGTGGTGGCCTGGCTGCCGTTGGGTAGGTAGACGGTGACCGCGACGTCGGCGCCCGCCGGCACGGTGAACGCGATCGGGTCGCTCTCGATGCTCGCGCCGGCCGCCATCGTCACCCTGGGGGAGCCGCCGAAGCTCACGGCCGTGGAGGTGCCGGCGTCGATCGCGGCGCCGCCCTTGCTGAGCGCCAGACGCACGTTGGCGAGGGTGAGCGGGGCGGCGCCGAACTCGTTCGACACCCGGAGACGCGCGGTCGAGCCGCCGGCGCTGGTGTGCACGACCTGCCGTACGGTCTGTTGGCCGAAGGCCCGCCCGCCGCTCTGCGTGGCCACGGCCCAGCTGCCCACCCATGATGTCCCGGTCGCGGCCTTCTCCGGCCGAGCGGAGGTGCATCCCGTCGCCGCGAGGACCGTGAGAGCCACCACTACCAGCATCTTCTTGGTCCCTGTCATCGAACCAACGGTACCGAAGTCGATCATGTGGTACCGCGGTACTACGCGCCGCCGGCAGGATCGACCCGCGGTACGACGTTTCCCAACCCAGGCGGGCCGACGCTGGATACATGATCGAAGCGAGGGAACTCACGAAGACGTACGGCGAGAAGACCGCCGTCGACGGGCTGACCTTCACGGTCCGGCCCGGCGCGGTGACCGGCTTCCTGGGGCCGAACGGCGCCGGCAAGTCGACCACCATGCGCATGATCGTCGGCCTGGACCGGCCGACCTCGGGCACGGTGACGGTCAACGGCCGCCCGTACGCCGATCACCCGGCCCCGCTGCGCGAGATCGGCGCCCTGCTCGAGGCGAAGGCCATCCATCCCGGCCGCTCCGCCTTCGACCACCTGATGGCGCTGGCCCACACGCACGGCATCTCCCGCCACCGGGTCGAGCAGGTGATCGAGATGACCGGCCTGGCCCAGGTGGCCCGCAAGCGGGCCGGCGCCTTCTCGCTCGGCATGGGCCAGCGGCTCGGCATCGCGGCCGCGCTGCTCGGCGACCCGGAGACGCTGATGCTGGACGAGCCGGTGAACGGCCTCGACCCCGACGGCGTGCTGTGGATCCGCAACCTGCTCACCGGCCTGGCCGCCGAGGGGCGCACGGTCTTCCTCTCGTCGCACCTGATGAGCGAGATGGCGCTGGTCGCCGACCACCTGATCGTCGTGGGCCGCGGCCGGATCCTGGCCGACACGACGGTGGAGCAGCTCGTCCGTGACGCCGGGGGCGACACCGTGCTCGTGGCGACCGCCGACCCCGTACGGCTGCGAAGCCTGCTCGCCGGTCCCGGCGTCGAAGTCACCGGCCGGCCCGGCTCGGAACAGCTGATGGTGACCGGCCGCACCGCCCGTGAGATCGGCTTCACCGCGGCCGAGCACGGCATCCCGCTCTTCGAGCTCACCAAGCACGAGGTCTCCCTGGAGGAAGCCTTCATGAACCTGACCCACGACGCCGTCGAGTACGTGGCGAGTGCCGCATGACCATCGCCGTGTCGCCGCCCCGGGTCGCCCGGTCCGAGCTGGCCAAGTTCCAGTCGCTGCGGTCCAGCTGGATCACGCTCGGCCTGGCCCTGCTGTTCCTGATCGGCTTCGGCGTCATCGCCGCGTTCCAGTACCGCTCGGGCATCGACGCCCCCGGCGCCCAGGGCGCCACCGGATACGGCATGGCCCTGTTCGGTGTGACGTTCGCGCTGATCGCGATCGGCGTCCTGGGCGTGCTCACGTCCTCGGCCGAATACACCACGGGCATGATCCGTTCCACCCTGGCCGCGGTGCCCCGGCGGCTTCCCGTTCTCTGGGCCAAGGCTCTGGTGTACGGCCTCATCGCGTTCCTGGCCGGTGTGGTGGGTGCCTTCGTGGCGTTCCTGGCGACCAGCGCCGTCCTGTCCGGCACGAGCGGCGCGGTGAGCCTGTCCGACGACGGCGTGCTGCGCGGCCTTCTCGGCGCGGGCGTCTATCTGGGCCTGGTCGGCGTGATCGGGGTGGCGCTCGGCGTGCTGCTGCGCTCGACCGCCGGTGGCATCTCCGCCCTGGTCGGCACGTTCCTGCTCGTTCCGGGCCTGATGTCGCTGCTGCCCGACTCGTGGTCGGACGCCGTCACCCCGTACCTGCCGAGCAACGCCGGCGGGTCGATCTACGCGCTGACCGACGGCTCCTTGAGCCCCGGCGCGGGCCTGCTGGTCATGCTCGCCTGGACGGCGGCCGCCCTGGCCGGCGCGGCCTACCGGCTGAAGCGCTCGGACGCCTGACCGGCTTCGGGGAGGATGATCACGTGAGGAGTGAGGCGGCCGGGCTGCTGCGCATGGGCCAGTGGCTCCGGCGATTCGACACCCGGCGGCCGTGGGCGTTCGACACGGCCCTAATCGTCCTCCTCTTCCTGAACTTCTGCCTGCCCGACCTGGGCGGCGTCCGGCACGAGGACGGGCCGGTCGCCTTCTCCGACCTGCCCGCGGGCGAGATGGTGTGGCTTCAGCTGGCGCTGCTGGTCCCGCTGTGGTGGCGGCGCCGGGCCCCGATGGCCGTCTTCCACGTGGTGATGCTGGTCTTCATCGCGCAGGCTCTCGCGGGCGTCCTGCTCCGGGCGGACGCGGCGGTGGGGATCGCGTTCTACAGCCTGATCCGGTACGGGCGGTGGGAGCGCCTGATCTGGGCCGCCCCCGTGCTGCTGGCCTCGTTCGGGCCGGTCACCTGGCGCCTGTCCGACCGGATGGGCGTCTCGGACGTCCTGTTCTTCCTGGCCAGCGTCTTCACGGCGGCCGGGGCCCTGGCCATCGCGGTGCGGCTGCGGCACGCGAACGTGGCCGCCCTGCGCGACCGCGCCGAGCGCCTCGAGGTGGAGCGCGAGCAGCGGGACCGGCTGGCCACCGCGACCGAGCGGACCCGGGTCGCCCGCGAGATGCACGACATCGTCGGCCACAGCCTGTCGGTCATCGTCTCGCTGGCCGACGCCGGCGCGTACGCGGTCGGCTCCGCCCCCGAGCGCAGCCGCGAGGCTCTCCAGCTGATCGGCGACACCGGCCGCAAGTCCCTGGCCGAGCTGCGGCGCACGGTCGGCGTCCTGCGCGACGACGACGGCGCCCCCGACCTGCGCCCGCAGCCGGGCCTGGCCGACATCGGCGACCTCTGCGAGCGGATCCGCGCGGCCGGCCCCAGCATCGAGTACCGGACCGCCGGCGACCTCACCGGCCTGGACCGCGGCGTCCAGGTGACGGCGTACCGGATCGTCCAGGAGGCGCTGACCAACACCCTGAAGTACGCGGGCCCGCACACCGCCGTGAAGCTGTCCGTGACCGCCACCCACGATCGCTTGCATATCGACGTCCGGGACAGCGGTCCCGCGGTCCCGGCGGTGCCTCCGGCCCGGGAAGGGCACGGTCTGGTCGGCATGCGGGAGCGGGCGGCGATCTACGGCGGAGCCGTGACCGCCGGCCCGGTGCCCGGCGGCGGCTGGCGCGTCACGGCCGACCTCGGTGCCATCCGGGCGGAGGCCGGCGCGTGACCACCGTGTTGATCGTGGATGACCAGCCCCTGCAGCGGTTCGCGTTCCGGATGTTGCTGGAGAGCAACCCGGGCACGGAAGTGGCCGGTGAGGCGGCCAACGGCGCCGACGCGGTACGACAGGCCTCGCAATTGCGGCCCGACGTGGTGCTCATGGATGTCCGGATGCCGGGGATGGACGGGATCGAGGCCACCCGTCGCATCGTCGCCGCCGGTGGCCGCAGCCGGATCCTCATGCTGACCACGTTCGACCTGGACGAGTACGTGCACGCGGCCCTGCGCGCGGGCGCCAGCGGCTTCCTGCTCAAGGACGCCCATCCGGAGGAGCTGCTGGCCGGCATCCGGGCCGTGGCCGCGGGCGACGCCGTGATCGCCCCGGCGCTGACCCGGCGCCTGCTGGACGAGTTCGCCCAGCACCTGAGCGCGCCGCCGACACAGGACGACCGGATGGCCACCCTCACCGACCGCGAGCGCGAGATCCTCGTGGCCATCGGCCGGGGCTGGACCAACGGCGAGATCGCCGAGCGTCTCGTGCTCTCCGAGTCGACCGTGAAGACCCATGTGGGCCGGGTCCTCGCGAAGATCGGCGCCCGCGACCGCATCCAGGCCGTCATCTTCGCCTACGACACGGGTCTGGCCCGACCCGGCACGGGGTGAGCGCGCCCTGTGTATGGTCAAAACGTAATCATTCGGGCTGATCGGGCGGCTGATCGTGGACCTCGACGTGCGGCCGGCGCCGGTGCAGGGGCTGACCGAGGCGGAGGCCGAGGCGCGCCGCCGCCGGGGCGAGGCGAACACCACCGGCAAGGGCGGCGGCCGTGGCTACACGACCATCCTGCGTACCAACGTCTTCTCGTTCTTCAACATCATCCTGTTCGTGATCGGCGTCGCGCTGCTGGCGCTGGGGCGGTACAGCGACGCGCTGATCAGCGTCGGGCTCGGCCTCATCAACGCCGTCATCAGCGCGCTCCAGGAGATCCGGGCCAAGCACAAGCTCGACCGCCTCCAACTGCTCGACCGGGCGATGGTGGTCGTGGTGCGCGACGGCCGGGAGGTCTCGGTCGCGCCCGGCGCGGTCGTCCGCGGCGACCTGCTGCGGGTGCGCGCCGGAGACCAGATCGTGGTGGACGGGCCGCTCCAGGACGGCGGCCGCCTCGAGGCCGACGAGTCGCTGCTGACCGGTGAGTCCGACCCGGTGGCCAAGGCGCCCGGCGACGAACTGCGCTCGGGCAGCCTGTGCGTGGCCGGCGAGGGCTTCCAGCACGCCCGCGACGTCGGACGGCACAGCTACGCGGGCCGCCTCACCACCGAGGCCCGGCGGGCCACCACCGACGACACGCCACTGCAAAGGCGGATCGAGTTCGTCGTACGCCTCGTCATGGCGCTCGCGCTGCTGATGAGCCTGACCATCCTGGCCCAGGCCGCTCTCGAGGGCTTCACCCTGCTGCGCCTGGTGCAGATGGGCGCGGTCCTGTCCGGCCTGGTGCCGTACGGCCTGTTCTTCCTCATCGCCGTCGCCTACACGGCCGGCGCGGCCCGGATCGCCGGGCAGGGCGCGCTCGTGCAACAGGTCAACGCGGTCGAGTCGGTGAGCAATGTGGACGTCGTCTGCACCGACAAGACCGGCACCCTCACCACCGGCCGGCTCACCGTCGACGAGGTCGTGCCGCTCGGCGGGTACGACGCGGCCGAGGTGCGGGAGACCCTCGGATCGCTGGCCCGCACCTGCGCGACGCCCAACCTGACGACCACCGCCCTGGCCGGGTCGCTGCCGGGAGAGCCGTGGACGGTCCGCGACGAGGTGCCGTTCGCGTCGTCGCTGCGCTGGTCGGGCCTCGCCACCGACACCGCCACCTGGGTGCTGGGCGCCCCGGACGCGCTCGCCGATCACCTGAGCTGGCCGGTCGAGCCGTCGCTGGTCACCGACCGGACCGGCCGCGGACTGCGGGTGCTGCTGCTGGCCCGCGCGGCCGCGCCCGGTCAGCGCCTGCACGACGAGCGGGGCCGGGCCGTCCTGCCCGAGCTTCAGCCGGTCGCCCTGGTGGCGCTGGCCGACGAGCTGAGACCCGAGGTGGCCGAGACCGTCGCCCGGTTCCGCGAGGACGGCGTACGTCTGATCGTGCTCTCCGGCGACGACCCGCGCACGGTCGCCGCGCTGGCCGAACGGGCGGGCCTGGAGCCGGGAGAAGCCGTACCCGGAAGCCGTCTGGAAGGTCTTGACGACGCCGCGCTGGACCGCCTCGTGGAGCGGACGACCGTCTTCGGCCGCGTCGCCCCGGAGCAGAAGGAGCGCATCGTGGCCGCGCTGCGGCGCCGCCACCACTACGTGGCGATGATCGGCGACGGGGTGAACGACGCCCGCGCGCTCAAGGGCGCCCAGGTCGGCGTGGCCATGCGCAGCGGCAGCGCGGTCACCCGCGACGTGGCCGACATCGTGCTCGTCGACGACTCGTTCGCCGCGCTGCTCCCGGCCCAGCGCGAGGGCCGCCGCATCCTGAACGGCATCGGCGTCTCCCTCTACGTCTTCCTGGCCCGGGTGGCGTCGCAGGGCCTGGTCATCCTCGCGGTCACCATGCTCGGCCTCGGCTTCCCGTACTCGCCGGCCCAGGTCGGCCTGACCCTGCTGACCGTCGGCGTGCCCACGTTCTTCATGACGTGGTGGGCCAAGCCGTTGCCGCCGGACGACCATCTGCTGGGCAACATGGCCCGCTTCGTGGTCCCGGCCGCCGTGGTGACGGCGGGCTTCGGCACGGCCATCTACGCGCTCTTCTACCACCTCATCGAGAAGGGCTTCTCCGACGGCCGCACCCCCGACGAGATCATCGACCAGTGGGAGCGCTACACCGGCCTGACATACGGCAGCGACACCGACTTCGCCGAGGCGGCGGCCACGATCGGCGCCCAGACCGGCCTGTCCACGTTCTTCTGCCTGGCCTCGTTCGTGCTGATCCTGTTCCTGGAGCCACCACACCGCTTCTTCTCGGCGTGGACCGCGCCGGTGACCGACCGCCGCCCGCTGTACCTGGTGATCGGCCTGGTCCTGGTCTTCTTCGCGGTCCTGTTCATCCCGGTGCTGTGGAACTATTTCGGCCTGGCCGGCCCGGCCGAGCCCACCTTCGAGGTGGTCTTCCCGATGCTGGGCCTGTGGTTCGTCACGCTGAGCTGCGCCTACCGCTTCCGCATCCTCGACCGCGTCCTCGGCCTCGACAACCTGCCTTAGACCGTGTGTCGTTTGGGGTTGTTGAGTAGCAAGGTCATTCGTTGACCTGGCGTGGATGACGTGGAGAAGTACTGCCCGGATGCGTTGTGGCATCTCGCCCAACCGTTGCTGCCTGCGCATCCGGAAAGGCATCAGGGTGGTGGTCGACGGCGTACCGATGACCGGGCGATGCTCGCGGCGATCGTCTACGTGCTGGAGTCCGGCTGCTCGTGGCGCAAGCTGCCTGGGTCGTTCCCGGTGCACTGGCGTACCGCGCACCGCCGGTTCTCCGAGTGGGTCAGCCTTGGCGTGATGACCCGTCTGCATCAGGCGATGCTGGACATCCTGGGTGTCGCCGGGCAGATCGACTGGTCGCGGGCGAGTATCGACAGCATGCACGTCCGCGCGCTCAAAAGGGGAATCTGACCGGGCCCAGTCCGGTAGACCGGGGCAAGCCCGGCTCCAAGATCCACGCCATCAGCGAACGCGGTGGACTGCCTGTTCACGTGGACATCTCCGCCGCCAACCTCAACGACCACAAGATGCTGCAGGACATGGTCGACGGCCTCCGGCCGATCCGTCAGCCCGCCGGCCGCCCACGCAAACGGCCGGCGAAGCTGCACGGCGACAAGGGCTACGCCTACCCCGGATGCCGCGAATTGCTGCGGGAACGCAACATCGTGCCGCGCATCGCCCGGCCGGGCATCGAGTCATCGAAGCACCTGGGCCGGCACCGCTACGTCATCGAACGCTGCCTGGAATGGACCACCAGATTCCGGCGCCTGGCCCGCCGCTACGAGCGCAAGGCTTCCCACTACCTCGGATTCCTGCGCCTGGCCTGCGCTCTAATCTGCTTCCGACGCGCCACCCGGCTCAACCTGCTGGCCAGCAACAACCCCAACTGACACACGGTCTTAGCGGGCGGCCCGGCCGCCTTCGGGTCCCTCGCGAGCGGTTGAGATGCTGTACGTATGACAGCGCTCCGCATTCGCACGGGTGGCACCGAGTCACCGACTGTCCTGTTGCTGCACGGTCTCGGCGCCACCGCCGACGTGTGGACCGGGCTGCCGGACGAACCCGGCGCCCGGGCGTGGATCGCGCCCGACCTGCCCGGCCACGGCGGCTCGGCGGCGCTGCTGGAGTACACGTTCGCGGCGGTGGCCGACGCGGTGGCCGATCTGATCGATCCGCGGGGCACGGTCGTCGTCGGGCACTCGTTCGGCGGCGTGGTCGCGCTCCAGCTGGCCGGAAAACCCGGCGTGCACGCCGTCATCGGCCTCGGCATCAAGGTGTCCTGGTCGGCGGAGGAACTCGCCAAGGCGGCCGCGCTCGCCCAACGGCCGGCCCAGGTCTTCGCCACGCGCGAGGAGGCGGAACGCCGCCACCTCCGGGTCGCCGGGCTCGCCGGGCAGGCGCCGGAGGAGGCGGTGGCCGAGGTCGAGGGCGGCTGGCGTACCACCTTCGACCCCCGTGCCTTCGCCGTCGGCGCCCCGCCCATGGAGTCGCTGCTGGCCTCGGCCGGCGTTCCCGTCATCCTGGCCCGCGGCGAGAACGACCCCATGGTGTCGGCCGCGCAGATCCGGGCCCTCGGCGCCGAACCGCACGACCTGCCGGGCCTCGGCCACAATGCTCATGTCGAGGACCCGGCCGTCGTACACACTCTGCTCTCTAGGGTTTGACCCCGAGCACGGCCCCGTTGGCGCCCGGCGCGTCGAAGCGGACCGTGCGCACCCCGGTGAAGCCCGCCGCGCCGAGCCACTGTTCATACTCCACATCGGAGTAGTTGCGGCCGCCGACCGTCTCCACCAACATGTTCATGCCCATCAGGGCGGCCGCCGGCGGCCCGGTGCGGTCGGCGTCGAGCAGCAACTCGGAGACGATGACGAGCCCACCCGGCTCCAGGGCCGCGAAGGCCTTGGCCAGCAGCCGCCGGTTGGTCGCCTCGTCCCAGTCGTGCAGGATCATGCTGAGCAGCACGACGTCGTACCCGCCGGGCAGTGGCCCGTCGGCGAGGAAGTCGCCCGGCGCTGTCGTGATCCGGTCGCCCAGACCGGCCGCGGCGGCCTTCGCCGCGGCGATCTCACACACGTGGGGCAGGTCCAGGACGGTCGCTTCCAGGTCCGGGTGGGTCCGGCACAGTTCGATGGGGTACGCCCCGGAGCCGCCCCCGACGTCGAGCAGCCGCCGCCGGCCCGCCAGATCGACCGCCTCGCCCAGCGCCCGCGCGGTGAACAGCGACGTCGAATACATGGCGTCCCAGAACGTCGACAACATCTGAGGATCGGCGGTGTCGAACATGGACTCCTGGGTCGCCGGGTCCCATGTGAGCGGCCGGTCGGTGCGCAGGGCCTCGCCGACCCGGTGCCACGGCAGATAGGTGCGCTGGTCGCAGTACGTCACCTGGCCGCCGAAGTAGTACGGCTTCCCGCGCACGAGGAACTCCTCGGCCAGCGGCGAGTTGCGGTAGCCGTCGCCGTCGCGTTCGAGCAGGCCGAGCGAGGCGCAGGCGGCCAGCAGCAGGTCGGCCGGCCGTTCCGGGAGCCCGATCTGCTCCTTGGTCAGGGTGCGCCCGCCCGCGAGCCGCGTGAAGAGGTCCAGCTCCACCGCGGCCGCGAACGTCTTGAAACTCCAGAACCCGGTGACGAGCTCCATCAGGGGTGTGGGCGTCAACATCCGTCGATCATGTCGTCAGGACGAGCTTGCCCGTCACCCGCCCCTGTGCCAGCCGGTGCATCGCCGTGGGCGCCTCGTCGAGCGGGTAGGACCGTTCCAGGGGAGGGGCGGTGAGCGCGGCCAGGGCCTCCAGGTCGGCCCGGCGGGTCAGCGCGAGGGGAGCGCGCAGTGTCTGCCGGGTGAAGGGGGAGACGGCCAGGAGCTGAAGGCTGCGCTCCATGCCGCCGAGGAAGCGGCCGCCGTCCTCGCCGCCCGCGATGGCCAGGACGCCGCGCGGCTTGAGCAGCCGGCGCAGCTCGCCGAGCGGGCGGTTGCCGCCGCACTCGACGATCAGGTCGTAGCGGCCGGACAGCGGCGTGGTCGTGTAGTCGATGACGCTGTCGGCACCGAACCCTTCGACCGCCTCGATCTTGCCGGGGCTGGTGGCGGCGGTGACCCGGTCGCCGCGCGCCTTGGCCAGCATGACCGTGAAGGCGCCGACCCCGCCGCCGGCGCCCAGCACCAGCACGTCACCCCGGCCCTTAGCCAGCACGAGGCGGGCGGTGGCGCCGGAGGTGGGCATCGAGGCGGCCTGCTCGAAACTCAGGTGGGCCGGTTTCGGGAAGAGCTTGGCCGGCTTGGCCCGGGCGAACTCGGCCCAGGTGGAGCTTCCCGAGCCGTACACCTCGTCACCGGGTTTGAACCCGGTGACCTCGGCGCCGACCGCGGCCACCCGGCCGGCCAGATCCATGCCGATCGTGCGGCGGCGGGGCTTGCCGAGGCCGAAGCCGAGGCGGGCCACCAGCGGCAGGCCGGTCATGGCGTGCCAGGCGCCGCGGTCGACGCCGGCCGCACGGACCTCGACCAGCACGTCCTTGGGGCCGGGCTCGGGCTTGGCGACCTCGTCGAGGCGGAGGACGTCGGCGTTTCCGTACGAGTCCTGAACGATCGCTCTCATGTCTGCTCACCCTCCGGGTACTGGAACACGTCGTCGAGGCCCACGCCGAACACGCGGGCGATCTGGAAGGCCACCTCGAGGGACGGCGAGTAGCGGCCCTGCTCGATGGCGATGACGGTCTGCCGGGTGACGCCGATCCGGTCGGCGAGCTGGGCCTGCGTCATCTCACCGTGCGCGAACCGCAGCGAGCGGATCGCATTGGTGATGCGGGTCGGTTTCACCACGGGTGGAACCCGCGGCGATAGGCGACGATGCGGGCGGCCGAGCCGAGCACGGCGCTCAGGACGAACGACAGGTAGATGACGTTGGCGATCCAGAAATGCCGCACCTCGGCGAAGGCGAGCAGCATGGCGGCCACGGCGCCGGCCACGACCAGGCTCTGTCCGATGTGGTCACCGAAGCGGCCGATCTCGCGATCGCGCTGGTCGGTCTGCCGATCCTTGCCGAAGAACATCCCGATCACGATGTTGGCGACGATCCCGCCGCCGACGGTCCAGAGCGCGGCCGCGACGTAGCCGACCCCGGCGGCCAGAAGCACCAGATAGATCCCGTAGCCCAGAACGCTCGTCACGGCGAGGCTCCAGGCCCGTTTCTCCTCGAGAGGCATGCTCCGAATGTAAAAGATCCACGACATCGAGTCAAAGATGTTTTACACGATCCTCAGCGCCGTCTCAGCTTCACTCGCGGAACGCGCTGTCCCGCTTGGCCTCCTCCAACATCCGGCCGAGCTCGTCGGCGGTCTCCGAGGACGGCCGGAACAGCTGGGATCTCTTCATCCGGAACTCACCCCACCAGCGGGCCCACTCCACCGGTGCGCCGCCCGTCGTCCCCGCGTGCCCGAGTGCGCCGCCGAGAAAGGACAGGAACGGGAGGAGATCGGGGTTGCGGTGCAGGCCCTTCCGCCGGATCTCGGTGACGAGCCGATGGACTCCTTCGTCGGTGCGCAGATCGTCGAATGCCTGCCGCATCTCCGGGACGCCCGCCGGCGCCTTGCGGGCAACGAAGGCCGACACCACGCGGCGATCGCGGTACCGCTGCCAGAGCTTGTGCAACCAGACGGCGACCATGCCGGCCGGGACGATCAGAGCGAGCAGCAGTGCCCACGGAACAAAGGCGATGAGGGTGAGGTAACCGGCCATCGCGGCCAGCCATCCCACGTACGGAAGCAGGGCCGCCGGCCAGCTCCTCGTCCGCACTGCTCGCTTGAGACGCCGCTCCCTCCGCCGCTGGCGCACGTACTCGGCGAAGTTTCGCGCCAGTGCCGGGGCCAGTATGGATGGCAGAGCGAGCCAGCCCCGGCGGCGGGACGGCGGCTCGTTACGTGCCGCCAACAGCGCGGCGGACGGCCAGAGCCACAGCCAGAGCGCCGACAAGGCCGCGGCAACGGCCAGCGTGCCGAGCATCGGCTGTGCCCCGCGGAAGGATTCAGCGGCGGCGATCGCCGCGGGCATCAGGGCGAACAGGGCCAACGGCCCGATCACCCAGATGCCGACGGTCATGGCCGCCGCCTTCACCTCCAATGAACCGACGCCGAACCGGCTGAATCTGTTCCGGACGTGTCGTTCCAGACCGCTCCGGCTGGCCATGAACACGCGAATGGCCCACGTCTCGAAGAACAGCAGAGGTGCCGCCGCCGCGCCCCACAGCCACCTGGTGCCGGCCCCCGGCAGGAACGGCAGCAGGAGGGCCATGCCGAGTGGCCCGGCCACCAGGGCCACGGGCGGCACCGCCAGGAGCAGGTCGGCTACCTGCGGCAACCGGCCCGGGAACGGCAACCGCTGCATCTGGATGCGGGTGGAGCGGCGCTCCCGCCACAGGCGCCCGTCCAGGCTGAGGTCGATCAGCGTCTGCCTGATCTGGGGCTCGAGGCGGGCCGCCGCCGGCCCGGCCCGGCGCACCTGCCGGTACGCCTCGTCCCGCAACCACACGCTCTCGCTGGCGAAGGCCCCGGCCAGATATTCGACCGCCTTCTCGGCGCCCGCCGCCGCGCACAGCTCGACCACCCACTTGCGGTCCAGCAGGCTTCCCCGTTCCCAGGCCCGCGCGAGGATGCGGTCCGCCGCCTCGCTCACCGCATGCTGCGCGATGTCCTCCGGGGTGAGCGCGTCGGCCATCAGGTCGAGCAGATAGAGGGCGCCCGGTGGCCACAGCTCGGATTCGTCCCCGGCCGCCGTCAGCAACCGCTGCTCGAGCGCCGACAGCAGATCGGTGGACAACTCGGCCCGTTGGCTCTGGAGGATCACCACCGCCGTCTCCCGCCAGCGGCCGTCCGCGAGCAGCTGCGCCGGTGTCACCGCGCCGTCGCCTCTGATCACCGCGCACGTCGCGAAGTACTCCTGAAGGCGCCGGTGCGAGAACGTGATCCGGGTGCGCGCGCCGGCGTCCGCGTAGCGGGCGAGATGGCAGTAGAGCAGCGCGCCGATCGCCGAGTCGACCTCCTCGACGGGCGAGCCGATGTCGCGGGACAGCCGCTCGGTGATGGCGGCCCGTCCGGCGGTGAGGCCGAGATCGGGCTCGGTGAGCATCACGAAAGCCAACTCCTCGGCGACCCGCCGGGTGGCGTCGACCTCCACCGCGAAGCGGTACTCGATCCGGTCGCGGTCGCGGGTCAGCCGGGTCCGCACGTAGCTCTCCATCACCGCGTGGGTGCTCGACGGCAGCGACCCCGTGGCGCGCACGAATTCGCAGAACAGGCTCAGGAACAGCGGGTTGTCGGTGAGCTGCTGCACCTGGAGCTCCATGCCGTCCAGCCCGTCGAGGACGGTCCGCTCGACGGCGGCGTCCAGGTCGGCGTTGCGGATGAACCGCTCGCGGCGTTCCCGGCTCAGCGGCATCACCCGCAGGAGCGGCTTCCCGCTGCGGGTGGGCCCGCGGAACTCCCGGCTCGCGATCACCGCCCGGCTCTGGCCGAGACCCACGAATCCCGCGATGGCCTCCACGTACGCGTCGATGACCGGGCCGGCCTCGGTCGCGCTCAGGATCGCCGGGATCTCGTCGAACGAGTCGAACAGGAACAGCCAGCGCCCCTGCTCCCGGTCGGTGTCGAAGCGTTCCTCGAGGTAGCGGTCGATGTCCCGGCTGCGGCTCGGATTGAGGTTGTCGCGGACGAAGCGCTCGACATCGGCGGCCGACACCCCCGCCCGTACCTCGAAATTCTTGAGATTGAGATAGAAGGGCAGCACGCTGCGCTCGGTCGGCCGCCGCCGCACCTCGTCGGCCATGGTGGCGGCCAGGTGGCGCAGCGCGATGCTCTTCCCGGCGCCGGGTTCACCCTCCAGGATGACCAGGCTGTCCTCCCGCACGCGCAGCGCCTCGGTCAGCGACGGCAGCCGCTGCACGCGGGCCGCCGCCCGCCTGCGGAACCACGCCCGGGCCGGCGCCTCGACCTCCACCTCGGCCTCGAGCTCGGTGAACTGGCTGTCCCGCCACTCCTCGTTCACGGCCAGGCTGTGCACGTCGTCCCACAGCACCGAGGCCAGCTTGGCCCGGCGGCGCGCCTCACGGGAAGGCGGGGGAGCGGACTCGGGCGGCCGCGGCGCGGCGGTCACCAGCGCGACGATGACCAGCGCCGCGACGATCAGCGCCAGGATCAGCCAGGGCCGCCACGGGTCGTCCGTGAAGAACTTCGGCACCTTCTCGGAGGCGTAGTTGACGACCAGGCCCTGGACGGTGCCCAGCACCACCGCGACCACCGTGACGACCAGCAGGGAACGCCGCACCGCGCACCTCCTCCGGTCGCGACGGTATCAACGGAATTTGATCTCGCTCTCCGGTTGCCGCCGCAAACGATTGAGGTGAGGATCGATGCCATCCCCCAAGGGTTGGAGGCGGTACCGTTGTCCCTGCTCACCGCGCTCGACCGCCAGCACACTGTGGCGCCGGCCGGGTACAGCCGGTGGTTGATCCCACCGGCCGCGCTCTCCGTGCATCTGTGCATCGGCCAGGTCTATGCGACCAGCGTCTACAAGAACTCGTTCATCGCGCACTTCGACGCCAGCCAGACCGCGATCGGCATCATCTTCAGCATCGCCATCGTCATGCTGGGCCTGTCCGCGGCCGTCGGCGGCACGTGGGTCGAGGCGAACGGCCCGCGCAAGGCCATGTTCGTCTCCGCCTGCTTCTGGGCGGCCGGCTTCCTGGTCAGCGCCCTGGGCATAGCCACCGATCAGCTCTGGCTGGTCTACTTCGGCTACGGCTTCCTGGGCGGCATCGGCCTCGGCATCGGCTACATCTCGCCGGTCTCCACGCTGATCAAGTGGTTCCCCGACCGCCCCGGTCTCGCCACCGGTCTGGCCATCATGGGCTTCGGTGGTGGCGCTCTGATCGCCAGTCCGGCTTCGCGGCAATTGCTTTCCCTGTACGACTCGGACTACGACCCCAACGTGGCCACCTCCGTGGCGTCGGGCCACGCCCTGGTGCTCCTGTTCCTGACCTTGGGCATCGGCTACTTCCTGATCATGATGTTCGGCGTGGCCAACATCCGGGTACCGGCCGAGGGCTGGAAGCCGGCCGGTTGGGACCCCGCCTCCGTACGGGAGAAGCCCCTGGTCACCACCGCGAACGTGTCGGCCGCGAACGCCATCCGGACAAGAGCGTTCTGGCTCCTCTGGATAGTCCTGTTCTGCAACGTGACCGCCGGCATCGGCATCCTCGAACAGGCCAGCCCCATGATCCAGGACTTCTTCCGCTCGGACGGCGTCTCGACAGTGAGCGTCGCCGCCGCCGGCGGTTTCGTGGGCGTGCTGTCCCTGTTCAACATGGCCGGCCGCTTCGCCTGGTCGTCGACGTCCGACCTGATCGGCCGCAAGCCCATCTACATGGTCTACCTGGGCGTCGGCATGGTCCTCTACCTGCTGCTGGCCCTGGTCGGCGACGTCGCGACGGCCCTGTTCGTCCTGCTGGCCGGCGTGATCCTCTCCTTCTACGGAGGAGGTTTCGCCACGGTTCCGGCATACCTGAGAGACCTCTTCGGGACCTACCAGGTCGGAGCCATCCACGGCCGCCTGCTCACGGCGTGGTCCGCCGCCGGCGTGGCCGGCCCGCTGATCGTCAACGGCTTCCTCGACCAGCAGGGCAAGCCTGGCACCCTGACATCGTCGGCCTACCAGCCGGCCCTGCTCACGATGGTCGGCGTCCTGGCCGTCGGCTTCATAGCAAACTTGCTGATCCGCCCGGTCCCGTCGAGCTATCACGAGCCGACGTCCACCCCAGCCGCGAAGGAGGCCGCCGCATGACCACCGAAGACACCACCACCACAACCAGCACGGTCCGCCTGGTCCTGTCGTGGCTCCTGGTCGCGGTCCTCCTCGGCTACGGCATCGTCCAGACCGCCATCACCGCCGCCAAGCTGTTCGAATGAGGTGCACACCGGCCGTGTCCCCGGGGCGCGGCCGGTCTCAGCCTGTTCGATCCCGGCCGTATCCGTGCCGCATCCGAAATCTCATCGGATCGGTCCCGGTCGCCGTCACGTGGACGATCAGCGCGGACCGGAGCGGCTCCTGAACCTCCGCGCGCTTCCATTCGAGCGAGGTGAACAGTTCCGCGGCACCGTCGAGCTGGGCCGCGGACAACGAGGCGGAAACCCGGCCCACGCTGTCAGCGCGCGAATGCGCTCGATCGGCTCCGCATAGAGTCGGACCACGAGGCCGGCCAGCGCTTCTTCCGCCCCGGGCTCTCCGCGCGACGCTCGCTCGGCGGCCTCGGTCAGGCCGGGCGGAGCGGCTGCGACCCACTCGGCGCGGCGTTCTTCCGTCTCGGCGGCCTCGCGCGCCAGCACCTGCTGGACCTCGCGTGATCTGGTCAGGCCACGATCGGCCAGCCAATCGGTCAGCCCGGGGCCGTCGAGCAGCTCCGCGTCACAGTTCCCGAGCCCCCGGATGCCCGTCTGATGGTGCAGCGTCCAGCACGCGATCTCCCGGCCGGCGCCGTCCGAGACGAGGATCGTCGGCCACCCCATGCAGAGGCAGTGATCTCCCGTGCCGCCGTCCACCACAGCGAGCCGCCGAGCCAGCTGACCGATGTCCTCCCCCGAAACCATTGTGCGAGCAGCGTCCGGTTCGTCGATCTCATCGGCGTACGCCTCGACGATCAGCACCTCAGATGCCTGCGCCAACACGTGTTCCAGCAAGGCTGTACTGGGAGCCACGTCGTCGCTGTTGCGTTCCTGACCGCCGATCACGGCGGCGAGACTACATCGCCCGGACGTCGATGATCACGGCTTCCGGGCCCAGTCCCAGGTAGTCCAGGAACAGGAGGATCGGGAGGGCGGGGCGCACTCGCGTGCCGTCGGCCGGGTCGCCGTCGTCGCGGACCCGGAAAGTCTCCAGGCGGGCGTCTCGGACCAGCTCTCTCATCTCGGCCGGGCCCAAAGGCGGCAGCCCAGCCTCCGAGCGCGTGTTCTCCTCGGCCCAGAACAGGTCGGAGAAGGCCGTCACCTCGGCCGAGCGCTCGCATCCGGGCTCGCGGTATCGCTCCGGCATCTCCTCGAAGAACGAGCTCACCGCCGGGTGCGGTGGCCGGCCGTTGTCCAGGCGCGGGCTCACCGCCAGCCAGCCGCGGCCGGCCAGGGTCAGCCGGCACATCGTCGACGGCCGGGGTTCGGGGGCGGTCGGCCTCGACGGGACGTCACGTGCGTACCACTGGGCTATGTGTGACGGCGGCAGCGTGCCGCCGACCACGAGCTCGCCGGTCCCGCGGTCGAGGACCATGCTCGGCACGCCCTCGGGCTCGCCGGGTGGGAAGCGGGCGGAGAGGACCCATCCGAGCTCGAACTCGTACAGGACGGGCTCCGAACCGGGCGGGGCCCATTCGCGGGCCCTTTCCTCCGCGTCGGCCCGGCTCAGTGGCGTCATGATCCTTACTGTAGGGGTGCCGTCGACTCGCGGGTGATCAGGCGGGGCGGGATCGTCTCGGTGCCGGAGCCGGCGTTGCCGTCGATGGCCGCGAACAAACGCTGTGCGGCCAGGCGGCCCAGCTGTTCGAGGTTCATGTCGATGGTGGACAGTGGCGGTCGGGCGTTGGCGGCCAGGATGTTCCAGTTGTCGAAGCCGATGACCGCGACCCGGCCCGGCACGTCCAGGCCCCCCTGGTGCAGCACGTCGAGGACGCCCCGGGCGATCTCGTCGGATCCGGCGAAGATGGCGTCGACGCCGGGGTCCCTCTGCAGCAGCATGCGGGTCGCTCCGCGGCCCCACGCCTCCGACCATGCTCCGTACCAGACCTGATCGCCCGCCAGGGCCAGGCCTTCCGACTCGAGGCGGTCGAGCGCCCCCGCGGCTCGGTCGCGGGCCGCGCCGTACGTCGCGTCGCCCGTGATGTGGGCGATGTGGCGGCGGCCGTGGCGGATCAGGTGGTCGACGGCCATGCGGCCGCCGCCGACGTTGTCGGTCACCAGGGACAGGTCGGCCGGGTTGTCCGAGGGGGAGTAGGCGTAGATCACCGGCACCGGCAGGTCGCCCAGCGACGGGCGGGCGTCCGGGCGCGCGCCCACCACGATCAGGCCGTCGACCCGGCGTGACAGCAGCGCGCGCAGGTGGTGGCGCTCGCGCACGTTATCGCCGCGGGCGTCGCAAAGGAAGACCGACGTTTGGTCAGATCCGAAGGCATCTTCGGCTCCCATCAGGATCGGTATCGAGAAGCGGCCTTCCAGGTCGGAGGTCAGCAGGCCCACCGTTCCGCTGCGCTGCGTGATCAAGCCCTGGGCCAGGGTGTTCGGGGAGAACGACAACTGCTCGGCCGCCCTCACCACCTTTTCGCGCGTGGTGGCGCGCACCTGGGGCTGTCCGTTGAGTGCCTTCGACGCGGTCGCGATCGAGACGCCGGCCAGCTGAGCGACGTCGCGGAGCGTGACCGTGCGGGTCGGCGGCTGGTCTCCGTCCGATGACGACGGAGCGCCCATCGAAGCTCTTGACAAGAAATTTCCTCCGTATTACGTTCCTGAAAACGTTTTCGGTCCCCAAAACCCCAGGTCGCTGCGCTGAAGGCTACCCCATAACGGGCATGACCGAAAACTCACCGAAAACATGGAGGTGCATCCGTGCGACGCACGATATTGAAAGGCATCGCTGTCGCCGCCCTCGCGGGGCTCATGACGCCCGCGGTTGCCGCCTGTGGGGGCGGGGACGACAAGGGCAATCCCACCGCGGCGCTGGCCGAGGTGACCGCGGAGGGGGTCGACGACGGCTCGGAGCTCACGCTCTGGACCCGTGCGCCGCTCGAGCTTCAGGCCAAGGCGCTCGTGGACGCGTACAACAAAAGCCACAAGAACCAGGTGAAGCTGACCATCGTCCCGAACGACGACTATGTCGCGAAGGTCGGTGCGGCGGCCGGCAGCGGCGATCTGCCCGACCTGTTCGCGGCCGACATCGTCTACGTGCCGAACTGGACGAAGGCCGGCCTGTTCGCCGATCTGACGAGCAACATCGGCAAGCTGCCGTACGCCGACAAGATCAACCAGGGGCACATCCAGGCCGGCACGTTCGAGGGCAAGAAGTTCGTGCTGCCGTTCGTGCTCGACCTGTCCGTCATCTTCTGGAACAAGAAGCTCTACAAGGAGGCCGGGCTCGACCCCGAGAAGGGCCCGACCACCCTCGATGAGTTCAAGGAGCAGGCGCTCGCCGTCCAGAAGCTGAACAAGCCGGGCGTCAACGGCACCTACTTCGGTGGCAACTGCGGCGGCTGCGGCGTGTTCACCTGGTTCCCGATGGTCTGGGCCAGCGGCGCCGACGTGATGGACGCCGAGGGCAAGAAGTCGCTGCTCAACAGCCCCGAGGCGCAGAAGGTCTACAGCACCTGGAGCGAGCTCCAGAAGGCCGGCGCCATCGCCGCCGGCTCCAAGGACGAGACCGGCGCGACCTGGGTCGCCGCCTTCCAGGAGAACAAGATCGGCGTCATGCCGTACCCGGCGACGCTGCTGCCGACCGCGGCCAAGACCGTGGACGTCGGCGTCACCGCGATCCCGGGCGCCTCGGCCGGTGAGGGCTCGACCTTCGTCGGCGGCGACGGCATCGGCGTCTCCAAGGACTCCAAGAAGGCGCAGCAGGCCTGGAACTTCCTGTCCTGGATGATGTCCGAGCAGGGGCAGGTCGACGTCCTGGCCGCCAACAACACCTCGCCGTCGCGCACCGATCTGGCCGACAACCAGTACTCGGCCAAGGACCCCCGGGTCGCGACGATCAACAAGGTGGCGGCGTCGCCGCAGAGCAAGACGCCGGTGGCGGTCAACTTCCAGCAGGCGTTCAACGCTCCGGGCAGCCCCTGGGTGACCCTCTTCCGCAACCAGGTCTACGGCGACGGATCGAGCCTCGAGAAGGACAACGAGGCCATCACGCAGGTCCTGGGTCAGTGACGAAAAGGCGGCGCCGGGAGACCGGCGCCGCCCAAGGAGGAACCTCCCGTGGCATCACCTCTCGTCGCGCAGCGGAAAGCGAGCGCGGCGCCGCTGAAGCGAACAATGAAAAGGCGCGACCAGATAAAAGGCTGGGGATACGCCACCCCCACCGCTGTCTTCGTGCTGCTCTTCTTCGTCGTGCCGATCATCATCGTCGCCCGGATGTCGGTCTCCGACTGGGGCCTGTTCGCCGGCGACCAGGGCTGGAACGCCCCGGAGAACTACCAGGACGTCCTCGACGACCGGCTGCTGTGGCCGGCGGTGTGGTTCACCATCAAGTACACCGTCGTCACCACGGTGATCCTGCTGGCCCTGGCCCTCGGACTGGCGCTGCTCGTGCAGGAGTCGACCCGCTGGACCGGTTTCCTGCGGACGTCGTTCCTGATCCCGTCGGCGCTCGGCCTGGCCTCGGCCTCACTGCTCTTCTACGCCCTCTACTCTCCGCAGAGCAGCCCGCTCGACTTCTTCGGCCCGGTGTCGTTCCTCGGTACACCCGGCAAGGCGCTGTGGTCGACGGTCGCGCTGATCGTGTGGCGGTTCGCCGGCTTCTACATGCTGCTCCTGCTCGTGGGTCTCCAAGGCATTTCCGGAGACGTGTACGAGGCGGCGCGGCTGGACGGCGCGAACCGGTGGCACACCTTCCGGTACGTCACCCTGCCGCTGCTCAAGTCGTCGATCGCGCTCTGCACGATCCTCTGCGTCACGGGCTCCTTGCTGGCCTTCGACCAGTTCTACATCCTCACCAAGGGCGGGCCGGACAACAGCACGATCACCATCGTCCAGCTCGTCTACAACATGGCCTTCCAGGGCCAGAACAACCTCGGGCGGGCGGCCGCGCTGTCGATCCTCATCCTCGTCGCGCTCCTCGTCCTCAACGCCCTCCAGTTCCGCGGCCTCCGAGACAAGGAGAGCTGAGCATGTTGCGCTTCGTCCGCATGCCCCAGTACGTACTCACCGGTGCCTTGGCTCTGCTCTTCCTCTTTCCTCTGGTGTGGGCTTCGTACGCCTCGGTGAGCCCGCAGCCCGGCACCGCGCAGACCAGCGGCTTCGGCTTCGCCAACTACGAGACCCTGGCCAACTATCAGGCCGGCATCGGGCAGTACCTGCTGAACTCGACGCTCGTCTCGGCCATGACCGTGCTGTTCACGCTTGGCGTGGCCACCTTCGGCGGCTACGCGTTCGCGATGTTCAGGTTCCCCGGCCGCAACGCGCTGTTCCTGGTGACCCTGGCGATCCTCATGGTGCCGTACGCGACCCTGCTCATCCCGCTCTACGTGCTGCTCAACCAGCTCGGGTTGCAGAACTCGCTGTTCGGCCTGGCCCTGGTGCTCACCATGTTCCAGTTGCCGTTCGCCGTCTTCATGATGCGCATCTCGTTCGAGGCGATCCCCAAGGATCTCAAGGAATCGGCCGAGGTGGACGGCTGCGGCAGCTTCCGCGCGCTGACCCACATCCTGATGCCGGCCGTGAAGCCGGGCCTGATCACCGTGGGCCTGTTCGCCTTCCTGGCCGCCTGGAACGACTTCATCACCCCGCTGGTGCTGATCAGCGACTCCGAGAAGCTGCCCCTGCCGCTGGCCGTGGCCAACATGCGCCAGCAGGTGATGGGCATCGTCGACTACGGAGCGACGGAGGCCGGCGTGGTCGTTCTCGCGCTGCCCTGCATCGTGCTGTTCCTCGCCCTCCAGCGGCACTACGTCCGTGGTTTCATGTCCGGCGCACTCAAGGGTTGATCAACACGTGACCATCAACGAAGCACTCCCCACTCGTACGGACTGGACCGAGCGCGGGGGCACTCCCGCCGTGCCCAGCACCGGCCGTCTTCGTCCCCTCGGCCTGCGCGAGGTCACCCTGCGCCCCGGTTTCTGGCAGCAGCGCCAGGAGACCAACCGGGCCGCGTCGCTGGCGCACATCGAGCACTGGCTCGAAAAAGCGGGCTGGTTGCCCAACTTCGACGCCGCCGTCGAGGGCCGGCTGCCGGCCGACCGCCGCGGCCGCGAGTTCTCCGACAGCGAGGTCTACAAGCTTCTGGAGGCCATGGCCTGGGAGTACGGCCGAGCCGGCGACCCGGACCTCGACGCGCGCTACCGGGCCGTCGTCCGCCGGGTCGCGGCGGCCCAGGAGGACGACGGCTACCTGAACACCAACTTCGGCCGTACGGGTCAGCAGCCCCGCTACAGCGACCTGGAATGGGGCCACGAGCTCTACTGCTACGGCCACCTGATCCAGGCCGGGGTCGCCGCCGCCCGGTCGTACGGCCTCGATGACGAACTGGCCCAGGTCGCCATCCGCGCGGCCGACCACGTCTGCGCGACGTTCGGCCCCGACGGCATCCCGTCGGTCTGCGGTCACCCGGTGATCGAGCCCGCCCTGGCCGAGCTCTACCGCGTCACCGGCGACGGCCGCTACCTCGACCAGGCCAGCCTGTTCGTCGAGCGCCGGGGCCACCAGGTCCTCGACGACATCGAGTTCGGGCGGGCGTACTTCCAGGACGATCTGCCCGTCCGCGAGGCCGGCGTGCTGCGGGGTCACGCCGTCCGCGCGAACTATCTGGGCGCGGGCGCGGTCGACGTGGCCGTCGAGACCGGCGACACCGACCTGCTCGAGGCGGTGGCCCGGCAGTGGCGCAACGCGGTGGCCCGACGCACCTACATCACCGGCGGGGTCGGCTCGCGGCACCAGGACGAGGCCTACGGCGACGACTACGTCCTGCCGGCCGACCGGGCGTACTCCGAGACCTGCGCCAGCGTCGGCTCCATCATGCTGAGCTGGCGGCTGCTGCTGGCCGAGGGCGACCCGCGTTACGCCGACCTGATCGAGCGCACGCTGTTCAACGTCATCGCGGCCTCGCCGGCCGACGACGGCACCCGGTTCTTCTACACCAACACGCTGCACCAACGGGTGCCCGGCACCGAGCCGCAGCCCGACCAGATCGTCCCGCGGGCCGCCTCGAGCCTGCGTGCGCCCTGGTTCGCGGTCTCCTGCTGCCCGACCAACCTGGCCCGCACCTTCGCCGGGCTCGGCGCCTACCTCGCCACCACCGACGAGGACGGCGTCCAGATCCACCAGTACGCGGCCTCGGCCATCGACGTCTCCCTGCCGGGCGGCCGCGCGGTCGTCCTGGAGATCGACACCAAGTACCCGGCCGAGGGCCGGATCGCGGTGCGGGTCGTGCGTGCCCCGGAGACCCCGTGGACGCTCAGCCTGCGCGTGCCCCAGTGGGCCGAGGGCGCCACTGTGGACGACGGCTCGGGCAAACACCGGGTCGAGCCCGGCACGGTGCAGATCCGCCGCCGCTTCACCCCGGGTGAGGTCGTCGTCCTCGACCTGCCGGTCACGCCCCGGGTCACCTTCGGAGACCCGCGGATCGACGCCGCGCGCGGCAGCGTCGCCGTCGAGCGCGGCCCCGAGGTGTACTCGGTCGAGTCGGTCGATCTGCCCGGCGGCCTCAGCGTCGACGAGGTGCGCCTCGACCTGTCGGCCGGCCTGACCGAGCGCGACGGCGAGGTCGTCGCGTCCTTCCGCAAACTGCCCACGGGCAGCGATTCGTGGCCGTACGGCCCCGCCACCGCGCCGGCCGGGGAAGCCACCACCTTCGAGGCGCCACTGCGGCCGTACCACCGATGGGCCCGCCGCGGCCCCTCCACCATGCGCGTCTGGCTGCCGGTCAACGGCGACTGACGGCCTGCATCACACCCCCGTAGAAAGGTGTCCCCGTCCGTGCAGACACCACGATTGAGGGCGGCCCTGGCCGCCGGATTGCTCCTCACCTTCCTGAGTCCGATAGCCGCCGCCGAGGCGGCTCCCAACACCGGCACGCCCTTTCCCGTCTTCAAGGGCGACGCCAACCCCGTTCCCGGCGAGCGCACCGGTTACCACGTCCGCAACCAGCTCCAGGGCATCTTCGACGCCGACGTGGCAGCCGGGGCCGGCACCTCCACCGACAACGACTTCTGGGTCGACAAGATGCTGGCCCGGGCCGGCAACCAGCCCGGCGGGTCGAACGGCGACGCCAACCAATATCTGTTCAGCCGGGGCCGCGCCGCCTTCATGAAGACCCACACGCCCGGCGTCATCGGCTTCGGAGGCGAGCTCGCCTACATCGAGTCGATCGCCGGCGGCCAGGGCGGCTACACCATCACCGCGTCCGTCAACGGCGCCGACGTCACCTTCACCGAGGACGCGGCGCAGCGCAAACAGACACCCAGCTACTGGCGATCGGTGTTCACCAGCACCGCCGCCGGTCTGCGCCTGGTGCAGACCAAGTACATCACCGACCAGAACGTGCTCGTCACCGACGTCGAGGTGAGCAGCACGAACGGGGCCAAGGACGTCACGCTCACCGCGAGCTCGCCCTTCGCCCGCACGATCGAGAGCGACAACGGCGAACTCACCGGCGCCGTTCGCGCTTTCAACAAGCTCACCGACCTGTTCCCGCGCTTCTCCGGCGACGGCTTCGCGCCGGTCGACGGCACGCTGAAGCGCACGCTCTCCGTGCCGGCGAGCGGTTCGGCCCGTACGAAGGTGCAGCTGGGCCTGGTCGCCAAGGAGATTCCGGCCTCGGCCTCGGAGTACGAGCACTACCGCGGCCTGGCTCCCGCCGCGGCCTACAAGGAGCACGTCACCGCGTACAACCGCTGGTGGGCCGAGAACGTCCCGTATCTGGACACCCCGGAGAACAACATCGACAAGACGTTGTTCTACCGCTGGTGGCTGATGCGGTTCAACTTCCTCGACGCCGACATCCCGGGCAACGACTACCAGTTCCCGACGTCGATGGAGGGCGTGCTCGGCTACAACAACGCCATCGTGCTGACCACCGGCATGTTCATCGACGACCTGAAGTACTTCCGGGACCCCAGTTTCTCGTACGGCCCGTGGGTGTCGGCCGGTGAGGTCGCGAAGAGCACAAAGTACGTCGACAACCCGGGCGACCCGGCCAACTGGTCGAACAGCTACACCGAGTACATCTCGGAGGCCGCCTGGCGCTCGTACCAGCTGCACGGCGGGCCGGCGTCGATCGCCGGCAACCTGGCCGAGTACGCCGAGAGCGACGTCGAGGGCCTGCTCGACGCGTACGACTTCGACGGCAACGGCCTGATCGAGTACAGCTGGGGCGCGATGACCGGCAACGACGCCGACGCGGTGTCGTTCGACTGGCGTAAGAACCAGAACATGGACCGGACCGAGAACGCGTACCTCTACTCGAACGCCAAGGCTGCGGCCGCCGCCTATCGCACGGCCGGCAACACCACCAAGGCCACCGAGATGGACGCGTTCGCCGCCCGCGTCAAGAAGGCGGTGCTGGACAACCTCTGGGAGCCGGCCCGCGACACCCCGGACGAGATGGGGCTCAAGGGCAACCTGCTCAAGCACCGCAACGTCCCCTCGGACACGCTCGTGCCGTGGAAGGAAATCAACAACTACTACCCGTTCTCGGTCGGGCTGATGCCCAAGCCGGGTGACCCCGACTACGACCAGCCGTACGTCGAGGCGCTGCGGCTGTTCGCCGACGACGCCCAGTACCCGATCTTCCCGTTCACCACGGCCAACCAGGCCGACAAGGCGGCCGCGGCCGCCCAGGGCGACCCGGGCAGCAACAACTTCTCCGTCATCAACTCGACGGTGACGTTCCGGATGCTCTCGTCGGTGCTGCGGAACTACCCGACCCAGTACATCAACGCCGAGTGGTACAAGAAGCTGTTGTACTGGAACGCCTGGGCGCACTACCAGAACAACGGCGACAACCGTTATCCGGACCAGAACGAGTTCTGGGCCGACGGCTCGGCCGCCAACCAGAGCATCGGCTACCGCTCCTGGATCCACCACACGATCCTGGGCGCCACCAACTTCACCGTCATCGAGGACGCGATGGGCCTGCGCCCGCGCTCCGACGCCAAGGTCGAGCTGGACCCGATCGACGTCGGCTGGGACCACTTCACCGCCAACAACATCAAGTACCGCGACAAGGACCTGACCGTCGTCTGGGACGCGCCCGGCGGCCAGCGGTACTACGGCGACACCCCCGAGGGCTACTCGGTCTATCTCGACGGGCAGCTCGCCTTCACCGCCGACAAGCTGGGCAAGCTGGTGTACGACCCGGAGACCGGCGCTGTGGACGCGGCGCCGGGGGTGCAGGTCCTCTCGTCCGCCAAGATCGGCATCAAGGCGCCCCAAGAGGTCACCTACGCGGCCGACGCCCGGGTCACCGACATCATGGCCAAGGCCGGCATGAACACCGCCACCAACGTCGCGGCCGGTCACCCGGCCACCGCCACCTTCTCGGCTGCGGGGCGCGCTCCGGCCGGTGCGGTCAACGGCACCACTGTCAACGAGCCCTTCTGGGGCACCGCCGGCTCGCCCAACGCGACCGACGCCATCACCGTCGACCTGGAGGGCTCGCGCAAGATCGACGACGTCCGGGTCCACTTCTACAAGACGTCGACCACCGCGACGGTCCAGGGCTACGCGCCACCGGCCCAGTTCACCGTCGAGTACGACAACGGCGACGGCTGGAAGACCGTCCCGGGTCAGAGCCGGTTCCCGGCCTATCCGCAGGGCAACCTCAACCAGGTCCGCTTCCCGGAGGTCACGGCCCAGAAGCTTCGGATCACCGTGCACCACGCGGCCGGGGCCAGGACGGGCATCAAGGAAGTCCAGGCGTACGACAGCAACGTGGCCGCACCGGCCGCGCAGGACGCCAAGCCTCTGGCCGACGCCTGGGTGGACTCCACCTACTCGCAGGACGGCTCGGTCCGGCTGCTCGGCCTGGCCCAGGACGACGGAACTCCGGGCACCCCGGTGACCTCGTCGTGGTCGGTCGTGGACGCGCCGGCCGGCGGCTCGGTCGCCTTCGACCCGGCCACCTCGCCCACCACCATCGCCCGCTTCACGGCGGCCGGCCGGCACGTGCTGCGGTTGACCGTGCGCTCTGGATCGGAAGTCTCGACGAAGGACGTCGTGGTCAACGCGACCGCGCTGACCGAGGGTGAGATCAACATCGCCACCTCGGCCGCCGCGTCGGCCAGCTTCACGGCCGGCTGGAACAACGTCAACGCGATAAACGACGACAAGGCGCCGTTCTTCAGCGGCGGATCGAACTCCGACATCTGGGGGACGTGGACCGGCAACGAGCCGGCCACCCGCTGGCTCCAGTACGACTTCGCGTCGGCGGTCCGGGTCAACCGGGCGTCCATCGACTTCTGGTCGGACAGCACCACCGGCGGCAGCGGTGTCGCGGTCCCGAAGAGCTGGAAGGTCCAGTACTGGGACGGCGCGGCCTGGAAGGACGTGACCGGGGCGACCGGCTTCGACCCGGCCGTGCGGGGCCGCACCAACGCGGTCACCTTCGACCCGGTCACCACGACCCGGTTGCGGGCCACCTTCAACGCGCTGCCGAACGCGGCCGGCACGGCGTACTCGGCGGTCGGCGTCACCGAGTGGCGGGTGTTCGCCGCCGCGGCGAGCTCCATCCAGCCGGTCGACGTGCGCACCCAGACGGGTGTGCAGCCGGCTCTGCCGGCCACGGTCCAGGTGACGTACGCCGACGGCGCCACCCTGCCGGTGGCGGTGGCCTGGGGCACGATCGACCCGGCCAAGCTGGCCGAGATCGGTGACTTCACGGTCAGCGGCTTCGTCGCCGGCACCACACTGACCGCCTCGGCCCACGTGTGGGTCCGTGGCAGCGCCCCGGTGCAGATCAACACGGTCGACCCGGTGGCGGTCACGACAGCGGTCGGCGTCGCGCCCGTCCTGCCCACCGGGGTGACGGTCGGCTACAACGACGGCTCCCGGCAGAGCGGCATCGGGGTCACTTGGGCTCCGATCGACCCCGCCTCCTATTCGAAGGCGGGCACCTTCGAAGTGACCGGACAGGTCGCCGGCACCGACAAGACGGCCACCGCCACTGTCACCGTCGGCACGGGCGGCCCGGTCGACACCTCAGCTCCGGTGGTCTCGTTGACGGCCGCGCCGGAAGCGGCCTGGACGAACACGGACGTGAAGGTGACCGCCTCGGCGACCGACAACCGGGACCAGTCCCCGGCCATCGAGGTCGCGGTCGGCGACAGCGCGTTCAAGGCCTACACGGGCCCGGTCACGGTGACCACCGAGGGCTCGACCACGGTCAAGGCCCGCGCCACCGACGACGCCGGCAACGTCTCGGCGGTCACCTCGCTGGTGGCCGGCATCGACCGCACTCCGCCGACCGCGAAGGCCGTCTTCTCGGCGGGGGAGCGGACCGTCACCATCACCGGGACCGACGCGCTGTCGGGAATCGGGTCGGTGCAGTACCGGCTGAACGCGGGCGACTGGACGACGGCGACCGGGGCGGTGGCGATCGGCTCCGCGGCCACCACCGTCGAGTACCGGTCGGTCGACAAGGCCGGCAACACCTCGGCCGTCGGCACCCTCGAAGTCGAGGCCGGTCAGGCGCCGGTGAACGTGGCCCGCACGGCCACCGCCTCCGCGTCCTACACGCCGGGCTGGCTCACGGTGGACAACCTGGTCGACGGCGTCACGCCGACCGGGCCGCTCGGGCCGAACACCGACGTGTGGAACACCTGGCCCCAGGTGGGCGAGCAGTGGATCCAGCTCGACTGGGCCTCTCCGGTCACGGTGGACCGCACCCGCGTCTGGTTCAGCAACGACATCGACGGTGACGGCAACGGCGTCGCCCCGCCGTCGGCGTGGAAGCTCCAGTACTGGGACGGCTCCGCGTGGAAGGACGTGGAACAGCCCACCGCCTACGGGAACTCGGCGACCTCGTGGAACACCGTCAGCTTCACGGCGGTCACCACCACGAAGCTGCGGGCCCTGCTCACCGCCAGCGGCACCGAGGAGGGCAAGGGCGCTCCCGGCGTCCAGGAGTGGGAGGTCTACGACGTCCCCGCTCAGGGCTTCCAGGTGGCGGCCGAGGCGAAGGCGCAATGCATCGCCGGCAAGGCGTACGTGTCGGTCACCGCTCGCAACAACGACGACCGGCCGCTGACCGTCGAGCTCATCACCCCGTACGGAACCAGGACCGTGACCGATCTCGCCCCCGGCAAGATCGCCTACCAGTCCTTCACCAGCCGGGCCACGCAGATCGCCGCGGGCACGGCCTCCGTGAAGGTCGAGGGCACGGCCACCGTCACCGCGCCGTACGGCTCCATCAGCTGCTCATAGAGGGAATCGCCTTGAGACCGCTTTCCGCAGCGGTCGCAGGGATGGTCGCGGCCGGGTTGCTGCTCACAGCACCCGCCGCGGCCGCCCAGGCGGCCGAATCGAACACCTTCACCCACACCTCGAACCCGATCCTGGCCGACGGCTCCTACTACTCGGCCGACCCGGCGCCCCTCGTGGCCGGCGACCAGCTGTACATCTACACCGGCCACGACGAGGCCGGTCCCACCACCAACGACTTCATCATGAACGAGTGGGGCGCCTCCCGGACCTCCGACGTCGCCTCGGGGGAGTGGACCCACTTCCCGTCCCTGATGCGGCCCGAGGCCGTCTTCGCCTGGGCCACCCCCGGGCGGGCGTACGCGGGTCAGGTCGTCCAGGGCCCGGACGGCCGCTACTACTGGTACGTCCCGGTGAGCGAGCGCACCAGCACCGCCGCCGACAAGTTCGCCATCGGCGTGGCCGTCTCGGACAGCCCGACCGGCCCGTGGACCGACCACATCGGCGGGCCGCTCATCTCGCAGCGCACGCCGACCGCCAACGACATCCAGAACATCGACCCGACGATCCTGGTCGAGGGCCAGCGGGTCTTCGTCTACTGGGGAACGTTCGGTCAGCTGCGCTTCCTGGAATATCAGGCCGACATGAAGACCCCGGTCGGCACGCAGCGCTCGATCGCGGCGCCCACCGGATATTTCGAGGCGCCCTGGCTCTTCAAGCGGAACAACACCTACTACCTGGCGTACGCCGGTAACAACGCCGGGCCGGCGTCGGCGTGCACCCCGGCCAACTACCACGCCTGCATCGCCTACGCGACCGCGTCCGCCCCGGAGGGGCCGTGGACGTACCGGGGTACCGTCCTCACCCCGGTCTCCTCGACCACCAGCCACCCGGGCATCCTCGAGTACGACGGCCAGTGGTACATCGCCTATCACACGGCCGACGCCGTGGGCGGCAACCACTTCCGCCGCTCGGTGGCGATCGACAAGGTCGAGTGGGACGACACGCAGACGCCGCCGCGCATGAAGCAGGTCGTGCAGACCCCGGTGAAGCAGCCGGACCGCACCCCGCGGGCCAACATCGCCCAGGCCGCCCAGGTGACCGTCTCCAACAACCCGGTGCCCACGCAATACTGGGTGAAAGCGCTCAACGACGAGATCGTGCGGGCCAACCCACTGCCACCAGACATGTGGGGCACCTGGACCGGCACCAACCCGCCGCAGCAGTGGGTCCAGTACACGTGGGACCAGCCGATGCGGATCTCCGGATCGCAGATCGAGTTCTGGAACGACCAGCCGCAGGGCACCGGCGTCGGCGTGGCCGCGCCGGCCAAGTGGAAGATCCAGTACTGGAACGTCGCGACCGGCCAGTGGGCCGACGTGCCCAATCCCAGCGGCTATCCGACGGCCACGCAGGGATTCCAGAACACCACCTTCGACGCGGTCACCACCACCCAGGTGCGGGCCGTGTTCGACGCCTCGACCAACGGGGCCACCTATTCGGCCGTCGCGGTCGAGGAGTGGAAGGTTCTGGCGGCTCAGCCCGCCGCTCCGATCACCGCTCCGGCCCTCACGGTCGAGGTCGGCGAGACCGACCTGCCGGCCACGCTGCCGGTCGACGGCCTCCCGACACCGGTCTACTGGGACGCGGTCACTGCGGCCGACGTGGCCCAGCCCGGCACGTTCACGGTGTCGGGCAGCGTGCTCGGCTACGCCGCCGGACGGGTCACGGCCGAGGTCACCGTCGTCTCGCCGTCCGACACGTCAGGCGACACCACGGCGCCCACGCTGACGCTGACACCGAGCGGCAGCGCGGGAACCGAGGGCTGGTACCGCTCGGCCGTCCGCGTCCGGGCCGCCGCCGTGGACGACCGGGGCGGGCGGATGACAATCCGCACCACTGTGGACACCGGCGCCCCGGTCGAGGCGGCGCCGGTGCGCCAGGCCGACGTCACGGTCACCGGCGATGGACGGCACACGGTCACCGCGACCGCGACCGACCGGGCCGGAAACACGTCGGCGCCGTCCACGCTGGCGGTGAACATCGACGCCACCGCCCCGGCCAGCACCGGCACCGTGGCCGACCGGAAGGTGACCGTCACCGCCACCGACGCCACCTCGGGTCTGGCCCGTATCGAGTACACGTTCGGCGACGGAACCTGGGCAACCTATGCCGGGCCCATCGCCGCACCCTCGTCGTCGAAGCACACGGTGTCGTTCCGCGCTCTCGACAAGGCCGGGAACCTGGAGACCGCCAAGTCGGTGGTCATCCCGGCCGACCTGTCCGGCCCGCTGACCGGCAACGTCGGCCCGATCGCGGTGCCGACTGCCTCGTACACGGCCGGATGGAACAGCGTCACCGCCCTGAACGACGACAGCGACCCGGCCAGCCCGGGCCAGGCCCAGATCTGGGGCACCTGGTCGGGCACCCGCCCGGCCACCCAGTGGATCCAGTACGACTGGTCCCGGCCCATCCGGCTGACCGGCGCCGAGCTCAAGTTCTGGCGTGACAGCGCCAAGGGCACCGGCGACGGCGTGGCCGAACCGGACGGCTGGAAGCTGCAGTATTGGGACGGCTCGGCCTGGGCCGACGTCACGAACCCCAGCACGTACGGGACGAGCAGCACCGCCTTCAACAAGGTGACGTTCGACCCGGTCACGACCTCGCGGCTGCGGGCCACCATCACCGCCAACGGGAACGGCACCACCTATTCGGCCGTGGCCGTCACCGAATGGCGGGCGTTCGCCGACGAGAGCCGGCCCGCGCTCACGGTCACCGCCCAGCCGCGGTGCATCGCCGGGAAGGCGTACGTGGCCGTGACCGCCCGCAACGAGGGCGACGCCGCCACCGACGTCGAGCTCGTCACGGCGTACGGCAAGAAAGCTTTTGAGAACGTCGCCGCCGGCGGCAATGCCTATCAAGCCTTCGCCGCACGGACCTCCTCGGTGCCGGCCGGCACCGCGACCGCCAACGGCGTCACCGCTATCTACCCCGCGCTGAATTGCTCATAGAGGAGAACCGATGAACAGAAGAACCCGCATCAGTCTGGTCGCGGCCGGCTCGCTGCTCGCCGGCGTGGCCGTCCTCCCGGCCGCCGCCGTGGCCGACCCGGGCGACGAAGCCGAGCTCGACGTCAGCGTCGACATCACCGAGATCAAGGAGCCCGGCGTGCTGGCCCTCACGGTCGCCGGCAACTCGGTGGCCCTGACCGAGGACGGCTCGGACCTGCTGGTCCGGCAGTTCACGGGCACGCTGCCGACGGTCACCGTCACCGACACCCGCACCCTGGAGGAGATCCCGGCCGGATCGGCCTGGGCCGTGCTCGGCAGCTCCAGCGACTTCACCGCCGCCGGCAAGCCGGCCATCACCGCCGACCACCTCGGCTGGAAGCCCAAGCTGCTCGACGGCGGCGACACCGGCCTGGTCTCCGAGGGCGAAGAGGTCGTCACGGTCCTGGACGAGCCCACGCAGCCCGGCAACAATGTCGGTCTCGTCGACCAGGAGCTGCTGGTGTCCACCTACGACTCGGGCGAGGTGACCGGCGGCGCCTACACGGTGAACGCCGGCCTGAACCTGCGCACGCCGGCCGACGTCGCGGCCGGCACCTACCACGCCAAGCTCACCCTTTCCCTGTTCGAGTAAGGACCCCACCATGCGCCGCGCCGTCGTTGCCGTCATCGCCGCCGCCCTCCTGCTGCCGGCCGTGCCGGCCACGGCGGCGCCCGCATCCGGATCCGTCACCTGGACCGTCCAGCCCGCCGGGAAGAACGGCCCGGACGGGCGCCGCTGGATCGAGCAGACCCTCGACCCCGGCAAGACCGTCACCGAGCACCTGGCCGTCCGCAACTTCGGGGACACGACAGCGGTCTTCGCCCTGAAGGCGGCCGACGGCTACCTGACCGACAAGGGCCGCTTCAACATGCTGCCCTCGGACAGGAAGTCGGTCGACGGCGGCACGTGGATCAGCGTGCAGAAGTCGGTGACGGTCGGCCCGCAGGAGACGAAGGTCGTCCCGTTCACCATCACGGTCCCGGCCAAGGTGACCCCGGGCGACCACCCGGCCGGCATCGCCGCCACCATCGCCGGCAAGCAGGGCACCGTCCAGGTGGAGAGCCGGGTCGGCTTCCGCGTCCTGCTGCGAGCCTCGGGCGAGATCCGCTCGGAGGCGACCGCGGACCAGCTCCAGGCCCGTTACGAGCGCTCGTGGAACCCGTTCCGCCCCGGCGCGGTCTCGTTGTCCTACACCGCCGCCAACACGGGGAACATCCGGCTGCCGGTGCAGGCCCGCACCGAGGTCTCGTCCCTGCTCGGCACCCGAATCGCGTCGGCCGACCTGGGCGAGCTGCTCCCCGGCGGCAGCACGTCGGCCTCGGCCCGCGTCGACGGCGTCTGGTCCCTGGGCCGGGTGACGACGACGGTCACCCTGTCGACGGGCGCCCCGGTGACGGTGACGACGTGGGCGCTCCCGTGGCCCCAGTTGCTCGTGCTCGTGGCCGCCGCGGCCCTGGTGCTGTTGCTACGCCTGCACTTCCGCCGTCGACGCCTCCACCTCGAGGCGCTGCTGGAACAGGCCCGCCAGGAGGGCCGACGCTCCGTCTGAGCTCGCAGTGGTCGTCTCGCGAGGATGCATGGGCCGCCATGGGCTCCAGCAGGGCCCATGGCATCATGCGGCGGTGGCCAGGGAGAAAACCGACTTGAGCGCCATGCTCGATGAGTTCGACTGGGTCGGCCCGGCGGACGAATATTGGCCGTGGAGCGCCGACACCAAGGTAGCGCTGCGAGACTTGGCCGCTGACGATCCTCAGACCATCACGAGGGGCCTGTCACATCTGTGGGTGGCGTTCATCGAGTATCCGAACGTGTTCCCGCCTACGGCGGCGGCCGTCCACTACGTGCTGGCGCTGCTGGATCTGCGGCCGGGCGGCGACACTGCGATCCGGAACCCGGACGGGCAATTCCGGCCGCTACGTGCCCATCTGCTGAGCTGGTTGGCGGGTGCGGCAGACGCGGTCGGCGACGTTCGCGTACGCGAGTTCGTCGAGCTCGCTGGATTCTCGCCGTTGGAGTACCCGTATCCGGCCTGGCACGAGGTCCGCAAGCTTCGTCCCCGCATGTACTGCACCGTGGCCGCGTTTCTCGACGACCCGCATCCTGCCGTCCGGAAGGAGGCGATTGCCGCGGCGGCGCTACTCGCTGACGTAGCCGGAACCGAGCCGTCGCACTGATCCAGCAGCCCGCGCGAACGAGCGTCGGCTATGTCGTGAGGGTGCGGCCGTGAAGGTGGCGGAAGGCGGCGGTGACCAGGTCGCGCAGAGCTTGCTCGTCGATGCCGGTCAGGCGCTTCAGATAGAGGCACGACTTTCCGGTGGTGTGCGGGCCGAGCCGGGCCAGGAGATCGTCGTACTCGGCGAAGCCGGCCGAGATGTAGACGGTGAGCGCCTGCTTGCGCGGTGACAGCCCGACCGCCGGCCAGTCACCCTCCTGGCCCGAGGCGTACCGGTAGTGGTACCGGCCGAAGCCGATGATCGACGTGCCCCACATCTGCGGCTGCTCGCCGGTCGCCTCGGTCATCAGGGCGCAGACCGACTCGGCGTCGGCCCGGCGTTTCGGGTCGGCGACCGAGGCCAGGAACGCGGCCACGCTCGCGTCGTTCGGAGTCGTCTTCGGCTCGGCCATCTTTCCACCCTAGACGCGGCCGCCCGCCGCGCCCATACGGACACGGCGGGCGGCTGGCGTCACTTGTGCAGGTCGAGCTGGTGAGGCGGGGTGGCGCCCGCAGAACGGTTAGTGCCTGACGCACCGCGCCACCAGGAAGACCGGCAGGCGGGCGGCCTCGCGCCGGACCGGGTCGGCCTTCCAGCTCGTGGGCGCCGGTGGCTCGTTCATCGCCGTGATGTGCAGGCCGTTGCGGGACAGCTCGTTGACGTACGTGGAAAGCGTCCTGTGGTTGGCTCCGACCTGCCGCCGCAGGGTCGCCCGCTCGTCGCTGGTGATCCAGAAGCCCTCGCCGGTGTAGTCGCCGCCGGGCGGCCATGAACCCGCGACGGCCGGCGTGCCCGCGAAGCAGGGGTGCAGGATCGAGAAGGTGAACGAGCCGCCGGGGCGCAGGAGCCGGCCGGCCTCGGCCAGTGCCCCGCTCAGGTCGTCGATGTCGGAGAGCCCGAAGTTGCCGACCGCCGCGTCGAACGACGCGTCCGGCAGCTCGCTCAGATCGGCCGCGTCCGCGTGCACGTAACGGATCGACGGCGGCCCGGCCGCGCGGGCCTTGGCCAGCAGCGCCGCCGACAGGTCGACGCCGGTGACCTCCGCACCGAGGCCGGTCAGCACGCGGGACACCCGCCCGTGGCCGCAGGCCAGATCGAGGACGGAGAGCCCGCCGACCGGCCCGGCCAGTTCCAGCAGCGCCCGCAGCACCGGGTCGTCCGGGTCGGAGAATCCGGCGTCGTAGAACTCGGCCACCGCGTCATATCGAGCGTTCACCATGCGCTCGACCGTAGGCCCACCGCGCCCGTGCGGGCGCGGCGGGCCCACCGCGTCACTTGTGCAGGTCGAGCCAGACCAGGCGGTGGTCCGAGGTGGGGAAGCCGTTGACCGGGGCCCAGATCGGGTCGTAGACGCCGCTCAGCCGGGACAGCGGGTCGGACTGCTTCGGCCAGAAGACGCCGGCGCCGGTCACCTTCAGGCCCTTGCGGGGCAGCACGTAGTCGGCGCGCAGGTTGCCCGGGGCGGTGTCGGCGAAGTCGGCCGTGTCGTACCGCGGGTCGCCCTTGTGCGTGGCGTTCGCGCCGCCCTGCAGGACCGCCGCCTCGGCCGCGCCGGCGCTCGACGGGCGGGTGCGGCTGTTGATGAGCGGGTGGGTCAGCAGCTGGTTGATGGCGCCCTCGTACGAGTCGCCGTCGAGCGGGTCGGCGTTCTGGTCGCCGGCGATGACGAAGTCCTGGCCGCGCTTCAGGCCACCCCGATGGCCCTTGTCGTCGTAGATGTAGCGGGCCCCGTTGACGTAGTCGGCCCAGAAGCGGATCTCGTCGTGGTTGCGGCGGCCGTTACGGTCCTCGGGGCCGTCGAAGGTGGGCGGCGTCGGGTGCGAGACCAGGAAGTGCAAGGTCTTCCCGTGCACGCGGACCGGCACGTCCCAATGGCTCTTCGACGACAGCCGCAGCGCCGCCTGCTCCTCGGCCGAGTAGTAATCGGTGGGCAGCAGGTTGCCCGGCATGTCCTTCCACTTGAACTGCTGGAAGGTCCGCACGGCCGAACGGTCGATCGGGTACTTCGAGTAGACGACCATGCCGTACTGGCCCGGGAACAGCCCGAAGCCGTACGAGTCGTCGCCGTAGGCCTGATCGCCCGGCGTCGTGTCGATGACGCCGTTGTTGTTCAGGTCGAAGCCTGACGAGATGCCGGTGTTGGAGGGCGCCACGAACCGGTACGGGTAGCGCTGGGCCGGCGCCCCGTTCTGCGAGACCGCGAGGAAGTTCCGGGCGAACAGATCGGCCGCGGCCGGGTCGTAGTCGAACTCGTTGAGCAGCACCACGTCCGGGTGGGCCCGCTGGATGACCTCGGCGACGTTCTTCGCCTGACGGCGGTACACGTCGTCGACGTCCGGGTTGGCCAGGTGCTCGCGCAGCAGCCCCTGCGACGGGCGGTTGAGCGACAGGTTGTACGTCGCGACGCGCAGATCGCGGTTCCTATGGGCCTCGGCCGGCGCGGACGCGGCGCCGAGGGCTACCGTGGCGAGCACGGCGGTGACCAGAAGACGTCTCATGCTCCCGTCCTATCCGGAGCGACCTTGATCAATCAACCAACACTAAGGTTCGGGCGGTGAACATTTCTCTTTCGGGGCTCGGCGATCTGGTCGGCGGCGCCCGGGTCGTCGCGCTCGGCGAGTCCGCCCATCACGTCCGCGAGTACGACCTCGTCCGCCACCAGCTGCTGCAGTTCCTGGTGGAGGAGAAGGGCTTCACGGCCCTGGTCATGGAGTCGGGCTTCAGCGAAGGGCTGGCGCTGACCGCGTGGGACGGCTCCGGCGCGTTCCCCGAGGGCGCGATGACCTATCGCTTCGGCCGCAACCCCGAGATGCGGCACCTGATCGGCTGGGCCCGCCGGCGCGGCGTCGCCTTCTACGGCCTCGACCTGCCCGGCGACCTCGCCTCGATGAGTCCCGCCCTCGACCATTTGGCCAACTTCGAAGACATTGACGATGTACGCCGCCACGCGGACAAATTCGCGAGCGCGTACACGATTCCCGCGCTGGCCGCCTATCGGGCGATGGCGCCGGAGGACCGCGACGCGCTGACGCTGGGCCTGGCCGAGCTGAGCGCCCGCTTCGCCGTCCGGCACCGCGGCGCGGCCGAGGCCCGGCACGAGCTGCGCCTGCTGGTGCTGCTCGACCAGATGCTGCGGTCCGCCGGCCCTTCCCTCAACGTGCGCGACGCCGCGATGGCCGAGACGGTCGATTGGGTACGCGGTCAGGGCCACCGCAAAATCGTGGTGGCGGCCGCCAACACGCACATCCAGCGCGTCTTCCCGGGCTTCGACGTGCTGGGCCACCATCTGGCCGACGCGTACGGCGACGACTACCTGGCCGTCGGCCTGACCGCGTACGGCGGCGTCACACCGACCCGGCGGCCCGCGCCGGACGCGCCCGCCGGGGCCGAGACGGTGACCGTGCCGCTGCCGCCGCCCGTGCCCGGCAGCGTCGAGGACTTCCTGGGCCCGCGCGCCGTCGTGGCCGACCTGCGCCCGCTGCGCGGCCGGCGCGGCCCCGACCGCATCCGGTTGCTCGACACCTGGCTCGAAGGGCCGGTCGCCGAGGCGTACGACCTGATCGTGAACGTGCCCGAGATCAGCCCGACCCCGGAAGGAGTCTGGAACGGCGGTCGCTGACTGGCAAAAGGGATAAAATGCACCGTGATCGTCCTACGGCGGGTGCGTGTGACGACCCGGCTGGTCATCGGCTTCCTGCTGCTCTCGCTCTGCGTGGTGGCGGTCGGCGCGGCCGCCCTGTGGTCGGCCCACGGCACCCGGGTCACCGCCACCGAACTGGCCCGCACGCAGGCCCAGCTCGACGCGGCCCAGCAGCTCAAGTTCCGGGTCACCGACGTCAGCGGATGGCAGGCCGGGTACGCCTTCGACATCGTGCGCGGCGCGAAGAACGCCACCGATGACGACGCCACGACCCGCTCCGCCTATCTGGCCGCCATGGCGAGCTTCCACGAGGAGCTCGACACGCTGGCCGCGCTGGCGCGGACCCCGGCCGAGCAGGCCGACGTGGCGACCATCCGCAACGGGCTGGCCCAGTTCGAGGCCATGGACGACCGGATCATCGCCGCCTATCGGGCCGGCACCCCGGCGCGGACCGAGCTGGCCAACGACCTCGTGGTCGGTCAGGGCCTGGAGATCTACGCGGTGATCCGCAGCGGCTCGGACAGCCTGCTGGCCAGCGCCCGCGCGGCCGAGGCGGCCGCCCTCGACCGGGCCCGCCAGACCGCGACCACGACGCGACGGGTGGCGACCCTGGTCGGTGCCGCCGTGCTGGTCCTGTCGGTGGCGCTGGCCGTGGCGCTCGCCTTCTCGATCATCAGACCGTTGACCGCGCTGGGCGACCGGCTGGCCGACATCGCCGAGGGCGAGGGCGACCTCACGAGGCGCCTCGAGACGACCGGGCACGACGAGTTCACCCGAGTCAGCCAGTCGTTCAACACCTTCGTCGGGAAGATCGCCACCACCGTACGGGAGATCGGCGCGTCGGCCGCGACCGTCGCCCACGCCAGCGAGACGCTGACCAAGTCGGCGATCCAGATCCTGGTCGACGCCAAGAAGACGTCACGCCAGTCGGGCGAGGTGGTGCTCGCGGCCGACGAGGTGCTGGGCACAGTCCGTACCGTCGAGACCGGAACCCAGAAGATGAGCGGAAGTCTGCGACGGGTCTCGGCCGACGCCGCCGAGGCGTCGGCCGTGTGCGAGCAGAGCGTGCGGGCGGCCCGCGCCACCCACGAGCTGATCGGCCGGCTCGGCGAGTCGAGCCGGCAGATCGGCGACGTGGTCCGGGCCATCACCGCGATCGCCCAGCAGACCAACCTGCTGGCCCTGAACGCCACCATCGAGGCGGCCCGGGCCGGCGAGTCGGGCAAGGGTTTCGCGGTGGTCGCGGGCGAGGTGAAGGACCTGGCCCAGGAGACGGAAAGCGCGACCGAGAACATCACGACGATGGTGCAGAGCATCCAGCAGGACACGGCCGCCGCGGCCGACGCCGTCGGCCAGATCGTCGAGATCACCGGTCGCTTCGGCGACTTCCAGGCCACGGTGGCAGCGGCCGTCGAGCAGCAGACCGCCGCCACCGACGAGATGAGCCGCGACATAGCCCAGTCCACCGCCAGCTCGGCCGACATCGCCGAGGCCATCGCCACCATCTCCTCCGGCGCCACCAGCACGAGCGACGGCGTCCTCGACATCAAGGCGGCGACACAGGAGCTCTCCGGCCTGAGCAACGACCTGCGCGTCCTGGTGGGCCAGTTCAAGGTGTGACGGCAGCGTGGCGCCTCTTTCGTGTACGTGTTGGCCCGGCGCGCGGCCGCACCTACGCTGGCGGCATGGCTGAGCCGAAGACGACTCCGAACGACGCGAGCGTGGCCGCGTTCCTGGCCTCGGTCGCCGACCCGAAACGCCGGGCCGACGCCGAGTCGGTCTGCGCCCTGATGACCGAGGCGACCGGCGAGCAGCCGCAGATGTGGGGCACGTCGATCATCGGCTTCGGCCGGTACCACTACCGGTACGCCTCGGGCCAGGAGGGTGACTGGCCGGCGGTCGGGCTGTCACCGCGCAAGCAGGCGCTCACCGTCTACATCTCGGCCGGCTTCGCCGAGTACGACGATCTCCTGGCCCGGCTCGGCCCGCACACCACCGGAAAGTCGTGCCTCTATCTGAAGCGCCTGACCGGCATCGACGAGCAAGCTCTGCGCGACCTGGTCACCGCCGCCTTCCGCCACCTTCACGGCCGCACCCTCACGACATAGCCGACGCTCGTTCGCGCGGGCTGCTGGATCAGTGCGACGGCTCAGTTCCGGCTACGTCAGCAATCTGTTCGCCGCGTGTGGACCTCAGCTCGCGGAATGCTTCTTCCGCCCAGCGCCTGCCTATCGGATCGGTGCAGGCGGCCAGGAACGCCTGCGCCGTGGCAGCGATGCGGCGGTGATGAACGGCCAGTTCCGGGAGTTGTGTCAGTGCCAACGCCGCGGCGATCGCCTCCTGCCGGACGGCGGGGTGCGGGTCGTCGAGAAACGGGGCGACGGTGTCGTACATCCGGGGACGAAGCTGCCGCGTCGTGTGCCACGCCGAGTTCGGGTCCTCCAACGGTGAGAATCCAGCGAGCTCGACCAACTCGCGTACGCGAACGTCGCCGACCGCGTGTGCCACGCCCGACAGCCAGCTCAGCAGATGGGCGCGCAGCGGCCGGAGTTGGCCGTCCGGGTTCCGGATCACGGTATCGCCGCCCGGCCGCAGATCGAGCAGCGCCAGCACGTACCGGACGGCCGGTGCCGTGGGCGGGAACACGTTCGGATATTCGATGAACGCCACCCACAGATGCGACAGGCCCCTCGTGATGGTCTGCGGATCGTCTCAATCAGAGCGACGGACGGCGGTGACGCCCCGAGCGGGGGACATTCGCTCGGGGCGCCGCCATGGTGGGGTGGGCGGGTGGGGTCAGGTGAAGCGTGCGGCGATCCAGTCGGCGACCAGGGTCGTGCTCTGGAAGACGGCGCCGTCGTGGGTGGCTCCGTCCAGCTCGGTGTACGTCACGGGCTGGCTGTAGGCGCCGAGCTGGGTCATCAGTGGGCCGGCCGTGAAGATGTACGGGACGGCCTCGTCGGCCGTGCCCTGCACCAGCAGGACGGGGGCGCTCGTGGCGGTCTGGCCCGGGTTGAGGTAGCGGGCCAGCTTGGTGACCACCGCGTCCGGCAGGGCGCCGCCGACGAGCAGCTCCTCGGCGGTCAGCGGGGCGAAGGCGTCCAGGATCTGATAGAGGCAGCCGGACTGGAGCACCGACACCTTCTGGCGGGCGGGCGGCGCCAGAAGCGTGTTCGGGTTGACGCTCGCGTCCACCGTCTGCAGGCCGTAGAGGCCCATGACCAGATAGCCCTGACCGGCCGTGCCGGGGATGACCGGTGCGAACAGGTCGGCGTTGGAGACGGGGGCGATGGCCGCGGTGCCGCGCAGCACGAGCGGGCTGTCGTACGAGGGGGCGATCTGGTTGACGAACAGGGCGCCCTGTCCGCCCTGCGAGTGCCCGTCCACGACGTACTGCGTGCTCAGCGCGGTGTCGAGGCGCCGCGCGGCCTTCACGCTGTCGATGATGGAGCGGGCCTCGCTGTTGCCGATCAGGTACGGGTGCGAGGTGGGGGTGCCGAGGCCGGGATAGTCGGGCGCGGTCACCGTCCAGCCGCGCCGGAGCAGCTCGGCGATCGCGGCCCGGGCCTCGGGCCAGAACACCGCCTGGCTGGCCGAGGGGGAGCACTGGTCGGCCAGGCCGGTGGTGCCGTGACCCCAGGCCACCGTCTTGTTGTTCTTTCCGGTCTTCGGGGTGAGGACGAGACCGGTCGCGGTGATGACGCCGCCGTTGACATTGGTCGTCACATAGGAGATCCGCTTTCCGGTGGCCAACGGGGAAAGCTCCGCCGGAAGGGTCGCCGTCACGTTGGTGAGAACGGTTCCGGCCAATGCCACGGCGCCTTGAGCGGGCGCGGCGAAAAGGGACACACTGAGGATGAGGGTGGCCGCAATGGCCAGCCGTCTCAGGGCAGGAGACATCGTCGTTTCCTTTCGATACCGGTAAAAGATGGCCAGACAGGATCCGGGCCGCAAGGGGCGCGGCCCGGAAGCTTGAAAAGGGAATTGCTAGCGCGTAATCGCGAAATGGTCGGCGACGCGGCGCAGAGCGGCGACGGTCTCGCGGTCGCGGCTCTCGTCGTCCTGCGTCGGCCAGGCGCTGCACTTCACGATGACCACGTCGGCGGTGGGGTCGACGTAGAGGTACTGCCCGTGGACACCGAGGGCCGTGAAGGCCTGGAAACACTCGGTGCCCAGCGTCCACCACTGGTTGGCGTATCCGTAGTGGTCGTAGCCGGAAGGGCCGAGCGCACCCACGGCGAGCTGCGGTTCCTCCGAGCCTCGGCTGCGCCGCACCCAGTCGCGGGGCACGACCTGGCGGCCGTTGGCGAGGCCGTCGTCGACCATCAGCTGGCCGAGGCGGGCCAGGTCGCGGGCGGTGGCGTTGAACGAGCCGGCGCCGATCGCGGTGCGCGGCCGGGCCCGGGTCAGCCAGTAGTACGCGTCGCGGTCGGCGCCCAGGTGACGCCAGAGACGCTCCTCGGCGTACGCCGCGATGCTCTTGCCCGTGGCCGCCTCGAGCACCCAGCCGAGAATCTGCGCGTCGAACGTCGAGTAATTGAAACTCTCACCGGCCGGAGCGCGCCGTTCGGCCGAGCGGACCACCGTCGCGACGTCGCCGCCGCCCATGACGGCCTGTTCGAATCTCTTGATGCCGCTGTCGGCCACTTCCCAGGTTTCCAGGTCGCCGACGCCACTGCTCATGTCGAGCAGGTCGGCGATGGTGTTCTCCTCGTACGCCGTACCGGCGAAATCGGGCCGGTAGTCGGTGACCCGGTCTTTCACGCTGCCGATGACGCCGTCGTTCAGCGCTATTCCGATCAGCAGCGAGGTCACCGATTTCGAGATCGAGAACAATTGCATGCGGGTGCGGGGCCCGGCGAAGGCGCCCGGATAGGTCTCGTGCACGATCGCGCCGTGGTGCAGCACGACGAAGGCGGTGGTGAAGGTGCGGCGGTGCAGGTCGGCGAGGCTGTAGTCCTCGTCTTCGAACCGATAGGTCAGGTCGAGCGGGTGTGGATCGAATGGCAGCGGCGAGCGGAACGGGCCGCGGGCCACCCGTTCGGTCGGCATCAGCCAGTTCATGTGCGTGAACGTCCACTCGTTGAACGGCCTGCGCATGATCAGATCGCCCTGGCGGTCCCACCAGGAGGGTTCGCGCGCGGCCGCGGCCGGCTCGGTGGTGCTGGTCATCTCGGCTCCCCGTCGTCAGGTCCGCCCTCGAACAGTTCACGGAGGGTGAGCCCGGATGGTTCATCGGCCGGTTCGAGGTAGCTGCTCATGATGCCGAGAATCGCCATACCCAACAGGTTGTCCTCCACGACCCCCGCTCCGGGATCACCCATGTGGCGGACAGCGAACCCTTCGAGGACGGCGGCGATGATGTTGGTGAACTGCTCGATCGTGATGCCCTTGCGCAGTTGGAGACCGCGCGAGGAGATCGTGGTGTCGTAGATCTTCATCCACGGCTCGAGGGCGCCGCGGTAGTTGTTGGCGATGGCCGTGTGGATGCCGTCGTTGCGGTCGGCCGTGGCCACCATGATCAGTTGCAGGCGGAACAGCGGCATCCGGCAGATCGTCATGAGCTCCTGGTACGCCGAGCGGAAGACCGCGTCGACGAAGCTGTCCTCCTCGACCAGCCAGTCGCCGCGCGTCTCCATCTCGGCCCCGTACTGCGGGTCGTAGCTGGCCGCATGCAGCAGGAAGGTGAGCAGGTCGTTGAGGTAGTCGTCGTGGCTGGCCCAGGTCGAGCGGTAGGGCCCCGCGCCTTTCTGCCGCAGGAACGGCGGATCGAGCTCGGCCACCTCACGCGACAGCGCGCGCTCGGTCAGAAAGCTCAGTCCCGACCAGTACTGCTTACGGCCGTCCCCGTTGGGCGTGACCCGCTCGCCGGCGCCGAGATTGCGCTCGACCAGGTTCGATCCCGCCTTGAGGTAGGACGCGACCTTGAGCGAGTTCACCAGTGCGGCCCGGGTGGACTCGCGTACGCCCTTGACCCGGGTGACGATTCCCGAAAAATCCAGACAGTATGGGTAGGGAAGATCCTTCTTTCCGTACGTCATAGGAGTGATTCTGTCGTGGATTCGCGTTCCTTCAAGTACGCGCGTGCGTAGTACTCGGAGGCTAGTCCTTCAGCCGATTTCGAATGGTGAAATCGTGGCAATCAGTAATCGAGCCATCACGCATTGAGTTCTTTCTCTGCCCGGAGGTACGCCACGGCGAGAGTCCGCCGCACCGGAGTGCCCTCCAGGCGCGTCATCACAGCGTCGAGCCGCTCCCGTTCGGCCGGCGTGAGCGCGGCCTCGATCGCCTCGCCGTACGTCGGCGCGAGCGGATTGGGCGCGGTCCTTTTGAGACCCTCCCAATCCGCGAACGGTTCTCCCGGCGCGTCGATCTGGGCCCGGTAATCGAGCTCGATCGCGCCGAATCCCGTGCTGTGGGCCCAATCCAGCAGATCGCGCTCGTCGAAACCGATCAGCACGTCGTCGTCCGACGTGGTGCGGAATCGCTCGACCACCTTGGCCAGCAGGTCGTCGACCTCGGCGGCGCGGGGTGTGCCGTACAGCTGCCCGGGCCGGTAGCCGGACGAGAACCTGTTGATGGGCTCGAAGATCGACAACCGCCCGCCCGGCCGCAGCACCCGGAAGAACTCGGCGAAGGCCTCGGCCCTCCGCGTGCTGTAGATGAGCACCGATCTGGTGGTGACCACGTCGACCGAGCCGTCGTCTATCGCCGACAAATCGGACGCATCGGCCCGCACGAAGCGGCACCGGACGTCGTCGCCGGCCCGGCGGCGACATTCGTCCAGCAGATCCTGCGAAATATCACTGAAGATCACCCGCCCGTCCGGCCCGAGACGCTCCAGGGCGCCGAAGGCGATCAGCCCCGTCCCGCACCCCACGTCGAGCACCGCATCGCCCGGTTCCAGCCCGGCCCGGTCGAGCACCCCGTCCCTCAGGGCCTCCAGGTCGGGCGCATGCCGGTCACGCAGCGTGGCCGAACCTCCGTCACGCCTGGTCAGCAGCCAGCTCGCCCACTTGTCGGTGCCCATCGGCTCACCGTACTTGACAGTCGTCGCATCGAGACCCGCTAATGGAAACGCCGTTTCGTAGAGCGTGACAACTGGAGGTTCCGTGAAACGCTTCCTCGCTGCGCTGGCCCTCACCGGCACCCTGCTCGCGGCCACCCCGGCCCAAGCCGCCCCCACGTACACCCAGGTCAGCACCACTGTCGACGTCCCCTGCTGGATCTTCACGTACCGGCCCGCGGCCGACTGGTACTTCCCGTCCGGCACCCCCAAGGCGCTCGTCTATCTGCAGCACGGTTTCAGCCGTTCCAACGGCAACGTCCAGGACCTGGCGACCAGGTACGCCGCCGCGGGCTTCCTGGTCTTCGCACCCACCCTGCCGTCGGCCGACATCTACGGCTGCACGGTCAACAACATCGGCAACAACACGCCGTTCCTCAACAACGTCGCCACCTGGCTCGGCGACGCCACCAACCCGAACGGCAACCTCGCCCGCAGTTACGCCACGGCGGCCGCGGCGGCCGGCCGCGCCGGCACCACGCTGCCGGCGACGTACGTGATCGCCGGCCATTCGGCGGGCGGCGAGGCGGCGGCCTACGTGGCCAACCGGCTCCGCACGACGCATGCGAGCGCCTTCGCCAAGCTCAAGTCCCTCCAGCTCCTCGACCCGGTGAAATCGCCCCTCGGCAACAACCTCCCGTCGGCCGTCAGCGGCCTGGCCTCGACGTCGTTGCCGATCTACGCCATCTCGTCGCCCCCGTACCTGGCGAACAGCAACGCGAGCGGCACGGTCGCCCTGACCGACGGCCTGGACCGCCCGTTCCTGGGCGTGCGCCTGACCAGCGGCAGCCACTGCGACGCCGAGGGCGCCAGCACCGACGGTTTGTGCACGGTCCTGAACGGCACGTCCCAACCGGTCAACGTGGCCACGCTGCAAACCCTCGCCGTGGCGTGGGCCACCGATGCCGTGTCCGGATCCACCAGCCCCACCTACTACCCAGGCGGCGCGTACTACCAGAACCTGCTGACCACCGGCGTCATCCAGACCCTGAGCGGCACCTGACCCACTGGCGCTCGGCTGGGTCTCCCGGCCGAGCGCCGGCTACTTCCTGGCCGGCACCTGACCGCGTTCGTTCAGCTCCCTGACCGCTTCGTCGAGGGGGATCACGTCCGCATACTTGGCGTCGAGGTCGAACAGGTTGGACTCGTGCGGGCCGGGATCCCGGTCGGCGCAGGCCTCCCGCACCACCATCGGCCGGAAGCCGTTCTGCAGAGCGTCGAGCGCCGACGCCCGTACGCATCCGCTGGTCGAGAACCCGCCGATCACCAGCGTGTCCACGCCGTGCGAGGCGAGCCAGGCCGCCAGCGACGTGCCCGCGAAGGCGCTGGCGTAATGCTTGACCACGACGAGCTCGCCGGGCGCGGGGGAGAGCGGCGGCGCGAACGAGGCGAGCGGGCTTCCTTCGGCGAAGACCGACAGGGCCGGCACCTTGGCCGCGAACAGCGGCGCCTCGGCGCAGGACTTGTCGGTGAAGTGGACGCGCGTCCAGATCACCGGCAGGCCGGTCGCACGCGCCGCCGAGGCCAGGGTCAGCATCGCCCCGGCCGCGTCCTGGCCTGTCGTCAGATGCAGCGGCGATCCGGCGTCGGTATAGGCGAGCGCGGGATCCACCAGCAGTACGGCCGGGCGCGCGCCCCAGCCGAGGCGCCGGGCGAAGCCGGCGGCGGCATAGTCTCGATCGAGATCCGGCATTCCTCAGGCTATCCCTTCCGGGCGCCACCCTATACTCGCGAAACAGCGTTTCGCTAGACGGAACAGGGGATCGAAGATGGAGATCGTCGAAGTGGGCCCGCGCGACGGCCTGCAGAACGAGAAGCGCGTGCTTCCCACGGAGACCAAGACCGATTTCGTACGCCGGGCGATCGCCACCGGGCTGCGCCGCATCGAGGTGGCCGCCTTCGCCCGTCCCGACCGCGTCCCGCAGATGGCCGACGCCGAGGCCGTCCTGGAGTCGGTGCCGCGCTCGGACGGCGTCCGCTACAGCGCCCTCGTGCTCAACGCCCGGGGCCTCGACCGCGCTCTGGCCCTGACCAACCGCCCCCATGAGATCAACTACGTCGTCGTGGCGACCGACGAGTTCTCGAAGCGCAACCAGGGCGTGCCCACCATGGAGTCGCTGGCCGGCTTCCGCGCCGTCGCCGCCCGGGCCCGCGCCGAGGGCTTCGGCGTCACCCTCACGGTCGCCGCCGCCTTCGGGTGCCCCTTCTCGGGGGAGGTCACGCCTGATCGCGTCCGGGACGTGGTCGCCGCCGCCGGGGATGACATCGACGAGCTCTGCCTGGCCGACACGATCGGTGTCGGCGTCCCCGCTCAGGTGACCGCTCTGGCCGCGGCCGTCCGGGAGGTTTCCGGAGCCCCGCTCCGCGCCCACTTCCACAACACCCGCAACACCGGCTACGCCAACGCGATCGCCGCCGCCGCGGCCGGCTTCCGCGCGCTCGATGCCAGCCTGGGCGGCATCGGCGGCTGCCCCTTCGCGCCGGCCGCCACCGGGAACATCGCCACCGAGGACCTCGCCTATCTGCTCAACCGGAGCGGCGACCCGACCGGCGTCGACGTGACCGCCGCGGCCGCCGTCGGCACGTGGATCGGTGCGGAGCTGGGCCTGGCGATGACCCCTGCGCAACTTGGCCGGGCCGGGACCTTCCCCTCCTGAGACGCGGCCGGATGGTCAAGCCGATCGGATGTACGGGTCGCCGT